>CBFHUR010000005.1:0-127101 GCA_965658895.1 Binatia bacterium | reverse complement strand
CGCCCAAGCCACCAACTCGTCGAGTTCACGACGACTCAGCTTGTCGCCATCTTCGGCCACGATCCCGCCGACGATGCCACCTTTTTTCACCGCCTGCGCCAGAACGCGGGCCTCGCTGGTGCCCATGATTTCCGTCAATTCGACCAACTCCAGCGAATAGCGCGTATCCGGACGATCCGTACCAAACCGATGAGTGGCCTCATCATATGTCATGCGCGGAAAAGGTTCCTGCGGCACCGGCGCCCCGACAGCCGCGGCACCCGCACGCAGCATGCCTTCGGTCATCGCGAAAATTTCTTCTTCGCCGATAAAGGACGCTTCGATATCGATCTGGGTAAATTCCGGTTGGCGGTCCGCGCGAAGATCCTCATCGCGGAAACATTTGACGATCTGATAGTAGCGCTCGAGCCCGGAGACCATCAAAATCTGCTTGAAGATCTGGGGCGACTGCGGCAGCGCATATACATGGCCCGGGTTGACCCGACTTGGCACGACGTAATCGCGAGCACCTTCCGGCGTCGAGCGCGTCAGGATCGGCGTCTCGACATCCACGTAGTCGAGGTCATCGAGATAGCGTCGCACCGCCGAGGTAATCTTGTGGCGCTTCTGGAGATTGCCCCGCAGACGAGCACGACGCAGGTCGAGATAACGGTGTCGAAAACGGACGGCCTCCCCCACCTCGGCATCCTCGCCGATGGGAAAGGGCAACGGGTGGGCCGAGGAAAGAACACGCAACTCTTCGACCCGAAGTTCCACTTCCCCGGTCGGGAGTGCCGGATTCAGAGTTTCGTCAGGGCGATGCGCTATCTTTCCGCGAGCCGCGACAACGTATTCATGGCGTACGTGGTGCGCGCACTCATGAGCCTCGGGGCTGTCGTCCGGGTCGAGAACCAGCTGGACCACCCCGGTGCGATCGCGGAGATCGATAAAAACGATGCCGCCATGATCCCGCCGCACATCCACCCAACCAACGAGAGTTTGCTCCTCGCCGATCTGCTCCGCCCGCAGCGTGCCGCAGCCACGATCCGCACGCCAATCTCCCAGATCAGCCAGTTCGATCGGCTTTGTCTCATCCAAACTCATCAAAAACCCCTGTCGGTGTGAAAATCTCTGCGGGTAAACGCCACAGCCCTACCGTCGATCTACATATGCACTGCCACAACGGCAATAAAGCGGGTATCGGGGTCTACCAGAGCCCCTGCCAGGCGATCAGTTGTTCGCGTGCCGTCAAGTCGAATTGCAGGGGCGTTACGGTCACCCAGCCATCGGCCAAAGCGCCCAAATCCGAAGGCTTTTGGGGATCGGGCACCGGCTCGTCAGCGGTCAACCAATAATAGTCGCGGCCCCGCGGGTCCTGACGGCGATCATAGCCGTCCTCCCAAGGCGAAAGACTTTGCGGAACCAGCCGAATCCCCCGTGCCGCACCCCGACTCGCTGCAGGGACATTGATATTGAGCACCTGACCCCGAGGGATCCCGTCCCCGAGAACCGGCGAAAGAACCCGCAAGGCCCACCCGGCTGCGCTCTCGAAGTCAAAGCCGTCGGACTTTTCCAGAGAGACCGCGGCCGCCGGAATTCCCGTCAGAGCGGCTTCGGCGGCCGCAGCCACCGTGCCCGAATAGAGGACATCCACCCCCCGATTGGCTCCGGCATTGATCCCGCTCACCACCAGATCCGGGCGAGCAGGCAAGAGTTCCTGAAGACCCAACTTGACGCAATCCGCGGGCGTGCCCGAAACGCTCCAGGCTCGGCGTTCGCCCCCGATCTTCACCTCATCGGCGGTCAGCGGCTCCACAAACGTAATCCCGTGGCCAGCTCCGCTCTGCCCCTGCGAGGGAGCCACCACATCGACCTCGCCCAGAGTGTCCAAAGCCTCGGCGAGAGCCAGAAGCCCGGGCGCGTGGACCCCGTCGTCATTGGTCACCAGAATCCTCATCCGAACCTTCTAGGGGTTGATGAACCAAAAGTCCCCTCGTGCAGACAGAGCCGCCTCCCGCTAGGCATACGATCATGGCAGAGGAGACAAATAACTGGATCGAGATCCTCAGCGGATCCGCCTGGGCATTGGGGCTTGATGTTCCAGCCGAATTGATCGGCCACACAGCGGACGAGGTTTTCGCGTCCATCGACCCGGACCTTGCGAAACGCTTCGCCCCCGCCGACATTCTGGTGGCCGGCAGCTTCGGGGCCGGCACTACCGATGCGCGCCAGGTCCGTGCCTTGCTGGATCTGGGCATCGGCGCCATTGTCGCCAACGAAATCGACCCGACATTCGCCACGCATGCTCGAGCCTGCGGCTTCCGAGCGGCGCGGATCAGCGAAGCGCTGGGGATCCGCACGGGCGATCAACTTCGCGTGGACTTCGAAGGCGCACGGATCGCGAACCAGAGCACCGGCGACCGCTACCCGATCCGGAATGCTGACGACAACACCCTCAAGGAACTCCGGACCAGTCTCAGCCGAGCCAATGCTTGAGGTCGAGGTCAAACTTCAACCAGATGAGAAAAGGCTCCTGGCGTTGCGGGATCGGCTCCGCGAGTCGGCTGACGGCGCACCGGTGATCCACCAGCAACAGGACGTTTATTTCTCGCACCCGGATCGGGACTTCAAGGCACGGGACGAAGCCCTCCGACTTCGCGTCGACGACGGGCTCTTCCTCACCTGGAAGGGCCCGAAACTCGACCCGCCACTCAAGACACGCGAGGAAATCGAGTTCGGCCTCGATACCGACTCCGCGACCGCAACCCGACTGCTGACCGCACTGGGCTTTGAACAAGCCGCAACGGTCTCCAAAACACGCGAGCAATGGACCCTTCAAAACCCATGCCCCGCGAACATCTGCCTGGATAATGTGGTTGGGCTCGGTTGGTTTGTCGAGGTCGAGGTCCTCGCGCAGGAAGCGGTGGTCGGGCGCGAGCAGATCGAGAAGGTTCTGCTGCATCTGGGCCTCGATCAGGAACCTTTCCTGCAGACAAGCTACCTCGGGCTGTTGACCAACTCAGAGGACTGAGGTGCGCGTTGCACCAGAGGCCCCGGAAGCCCCGGAAGCCCCCAGCGAACGCACCATGGATACCGCGGATTCTCCGGAAGGATAAACCGCGCCATCGCCGGGAACCTCCCGAAAACCGTGATGCGCAAAAAAGGCCTGCCCTCGCCGATTACTTCGGGCCGTATGCAGTCGCATCTCTCTGGCGCGCCATTGCGCGGCAATCTCGAACGAGGCTCTCACCAACTGCTGCCCAGCGCCTCTGCCTCGGTGCTCTTCCACAATGCCGATGCCAACCAGCTCAGCCCACGGCCGCCAGAGAAACCCGATACTGCGCCCCGGGGAGAGCAGAGCAAAACCGACATGCCGGCAGTCGAGCTCGGCGACGAGCACCCGGGTCCGCGGGACTTCCAACCAATGCCCCAGAATTTCCCGGTAGTCGCCCAGATCGTGAAAGAGCTCCTCGCCCATGTCGAGAATCCACTCGACATCCGCGTCCTCGCCCTCACGAATCTGTACCGCGATGCCCATGGAGGCTGATATTAGCTGGGGAATTCATCCCTGACCATGGGCCTGCCGCCTTGTCTCAGTGGACTGCGAAAGAGATTCGTTTCCGCTAGAGGACCTGCAGGAGAGCTGCGGAATGACCGAACGAGACGAAGAAGAGGTTCTTTACGAATGCGAATGTTTTCGGATCCTTCGCTTCATCGATGAAGGAGGACGTGCCAACATGATGGTCTCATTTTTCGACCATGGCATGGATCTCTATATGAGCGACGAAGAGTTCAGCCATTTCGCAGAGGCCGTCGGCGGGCTCGCCCTGACGCCCCAAAACGTCGTACACCACTGACCCCCAGAGAAAGGGATTCGGTCCTGACCAGTGTCGGATCGGCTCTACGCCCCCCGCGATCCCTGTCGGCGCACAAAAAAACCCCGCCCACCGATCAGCGCGATCGACAGGCGGGGCTATAGGCAAGGCGCTGAGGTTTCAGACGCCGCAGGCCGCTTTCAAGGCATCCACCTGATCTTCTTTTTCCCAGGGGAAGAAGCCGCCCTCGGGCGCCTGACCAAAGTGGCCGTAAGCAGCCGTCTTGCGGTAGATCGGACGAAGCAGATCCAGCGTCCGGATAATCGAAATGGGACGGAGGTCCAGGACGCTGTCGAGCGCTGCGGCGATCTTGGCATCGTCCACTGTGCCGGTCCCGAAGGTATCCACCAGAACCGAAAGAGGACGCGCAACACCGATCGCATAGGCAATCTGCACTTCGCAGCGATCCGCGAGCCCCGCGGCCACGACGTTCTTGGCCATATATCGACCCATATACGCTGCACTGCGGTCCACCTTCGAGGGATCCTTGCCCGAGAACGCGCCGCCACCGTGACGGCCATAGCCTCCATAGGTGTCCACGATGATCTTGCGTCCGGTAAGCCCGCAATCGCCCATCGGGCCACCGACGACAAACCGACCGGTCGGGTTGATATGGTACTCGACATCCGGCGCGAGCAACTCGGCGGGGATGACCTTCTTGATCACGCCCTCGATCATCGCCTCACGCAATGTTTCGTTGGTGACATCAGGGTCGTGCTGGGTGGAAATCACGACGGTCTTCACCGCCTTGGGTCGTCCGTTCTCATATTGAACCGTAACCTGAGATTTCGAGTCGGGCCGCAGGAATCCATACTGGCCATCCTTGCGAACCTCGGCCAGATATTTGACCAGACGGTGGGAAAGCGCGATCGGCAACGGCATGAACTCGGGCGTATCGTTGCAGGCAAAACCGAACATCAGACCCTGGTCACCAGCACCCTGATCTTCCTCGCTGTCGCGGTCGACACCCTGATTGATGTCCGGCGACTGCCGATCGATTGCGGTCAGAACCGCGCAGGTCTCGTAGTCAAAACCCATCTCGGACGAAGTGTAGCCGATGTCCTTGATCGTCGCGCGGACGATTTCCGGATAGGAGAGCTGCGCGTCGGTGGTGATTTCACCCGCCACGACCGCCATTCCGGTCTTGACCATCACCTCGCAGGCAATACGAGCTTTCGGATCCTGCTCGATAATCGCATCGACCACCGCATCGGAGATCTGATCGCACATTTTGTCGGGGTGTCCTTCGGACACAGATTCGGACGTAAAAAGATAATTCTCGAGGGCCATGAAGGCGTCTCCTCCTTAGGAAATCACACCCCCCGGGGCGTGAATTGATCCTTGAGCTGTAACAGTCGGGCGGTCGAGGTTACAAGCGACCTATGGAGTCTTCGGCCGCAACCCCAAAAGCCATTAAACGCCGTGCCCTGCGCGAGCGGCGTCGTGGCTTGCCGTCCGCAGCGCAGCTGTCAGCACGCGATGCCTTACCTGAAATTCTCAGCAAAAACATACGGCTGGAAGATTTCGCGACGGTGGCCGGCTATCTCGCCGGAGACGGCGAAATCGATCCCGAGCTGCTCCTGTCCCGTTTTCGTGCGGCGGGGGCCGATATTCTTCTTCCCCGCACCGGCCCCGACGGTTCCATGGTCCTGGCCCCCGAAGGAACGCTCGCTGCCACTGGCCCCGCTGGCATCCCGGAACCCACCGCCGCCGAGATCGACCCGGTAGCCGCTCGACAGCCGGCGATCCTGCTGGTGCCAAGCGTCGCCCTCACCCCCGAAGGAGGCCGCCTGGGACGGGGCGGCGGATTCTACGACCGCATCCTGCCGGGGCTGCGTGCGGCTGGTTGGCGGATCTGCGGGCTGTGTCACGACGCCGATCTGACCAACGACATCCCCCTCGAGACGCACGACCAGCCCGTGGATTGGTGCCTGACCGAAAAACGTCTCCTGCAAACCGGAGCGTCTCGATGAGCCCGATCAAAATCCGGCAGTCCGGAGTCATTCTCGCCGGTGGACGCTCTTCACGAATGGGCCGGCCGAAAATGGCGATCCGGCTCGGGGGTGCAAGTCTCCTCGCGCGCACGACCCGCACGCTCCTGGCCTGTTGTGATGAGGTTCTGGTGATCGCGGCCCCTGCGGACAATCCTGACGGCGTCGAGGACGCTCTGCTCGAGCTTGGCGCCCTGCCCCAGCTCAAAATCCTCCGAGATCTTGAACCCTACAAGGGACCGCTACCAGCGATCGTCCGGGGCCTGAGCGAAGCGCGGGGCGCGCTCTCGTTTGTGACCGCCGGAGACAGCCCTCTCCTGGTCCCCACGCTGGTTGCGGGCATGCTGGCAACGCTGGAAAACGAAACCCCAATTCATGCACTGATCCCGCGGGTCGATGGTCACCCGCAGCCTCTCACAGCAGCCTATCGCAGCCAGCCGATGCGAGAGCTGTTTCGCCAGGCACTCGCGCGAGGAGAAAACAGCCCGCGGCGAGTCCTGCACGAAGCTCCCTTGCGCGAACTCTCGGCAAGCGAACTCCGCAGCTGGGATCCCGAGCTGCGGAGCTTTCTCAACATCAACAATCCGGAGGACCTGGAACGAGCCAGCTCGGCTCTCGCTCAAGCGATGGCGGATTCCGCCGAGGACTGATCGGCCAGAACGCCCCGCAAGCGTGAAAGTGCCTTTGTATGAAGCTGCGAGACACGGGACTCGGTAATGCCCAACTTGTCGCCGACCTCTTTCATGGTCAGCTCCGAGCGATAATACAGCGGCAACACCAGCCGCTCCTTGCCCGGTAGTTGGTCGATCGCCTCGCGCAAGGCGTCGCGCTTTTCTCGCGCAAGCAGCATGTCGACGGGATCCCCCTGGCGAGCCGGCAGAAACTCCTCGAAGCTCAGATGATCATCGCTTCGACCAGGCGAGACATCCTCGAGAGAAAGCACCGAGAGCTCGGCAGCTTCGCCGCGTAATTCGTGGTACTTTTCGATCGAAACACCCAACGCGGCCGCGACCTCTTCCTGAGATCCGTCACGGCCGAGCTTGTTCTGGACCGACTCTACTGTGCGACGCAACTGGTTTGCCTTCTGGCGCGCCGTCCGCGAGGCCCAATCCAGCCCCCGCAATTCGTCGAGGACCGCACCACGCACCCGAATGCGCGCGTAGGTCGAGAAGGCCGTCCCGGCCTCGGGATCAAACTTGCGAATCGCATCGAGCAATCCCTGGGTCGCCCAACTCACGACCTCCTCGTGCTCGATCGAAGGCGGCAACAAACCGGAGATCTGTTTCACGATCTGTCGGACCAGAGGCATGTGCCGAGAGACCATCTCTTCTTCCGAGAGACTCTTCTGACGCACTCGGGTCGCACGAAAACGATCCGCCCCCACGGACCGTCGTGCTTCCCGAACCCCCGCTTCCCGAACCCCCGGCGTCCCCCGACGCCCTCTCGATTGCTGCTTTCTCGTTGCGATTTCCATTTTCAGCCCTCCCGCCTCCCCCTCGGGGTCAGCGTCAAATTGTCTGGACTAAGGTTTTGCAACGTCCATGCCGTTAAAGGAGAAAAGCGACATTTATTGACCGTGCCGGGACAATCTTCTGTAAAACCAGATACTTGGCTTGCCGCGCCTGGACGGATGCCATTGACGGAGGCCGTTCCGGAGCCATGGAAAAGTGACGCTCCCGTGTCGTTCCCTCGCAAATCGTCAAAAAAGTGACGATTTCCTCTCGCTGTGCCCCCGCGAGAAAACGCCCGGGTTCTGCTACCCCTCGAACCGTGAGATCGTCGGAACTCAAACAGGAGATCGTTCGCCTCGGCGAGGCACTCGGGTTCCGAAACCCCGGATTCGCGCGCCTGGAAGCGCTGGATCGAGGCGATTATTTCTCCGAGTGGCTCGCGGAAGGCCGCGCCGGCGATATGCGCTTTCTGGAGCACCACAGGAAAGCTCGGCTCGACCCTCATTCCCGGTTCCCATGGGCGCGCAGCATTCTTTCAGCCGCCTATCCCTACCTGCCGCCAGCCGCCTCCGCCCCCGCGCCCTGGCGCGAAGAGATGCGGGGACGCGTGGCCGCCTACGCTCTCGGTCGTGATTATCATCTGGAAATGGACACCCGCCTCAAGGCATGGGCCCGGGAGATCGAGGCGCTGGTGCCCGAGAGCCAATGCCGCACGTACGTTGATACCGGTCCGGTATTCGAGCATGAGTGGGCGCAACGCGCCGGGGTCGGATGGACCGGCAAGCATACCCTGACGCTGGACCGCGAAGCCGGCTCGTGGAGCTTTCTCGGCGAGATCCTGCTCGAGGTCGAGATTGAACCCGATCAGGCCGCAAGAAACCATTGCGGCACCTGCACCCGATGCCTCGAGATCTGCCCGACCGAGGCGATTCGCGCCCCCTATGACCTCGACCCTCGACTTTGCATTTCCTATCTCACGATCGAGCATAAGGGCCTTGTGGATCGCCAACTCCGACCGCAACTCGGCGAATGGCTTTTCGGTTGCGACCTCTGCCAGATCGCATGCCCCTGGAACGGAGAGGGCGAATTCAATCCCGCTCTGCATCCGCGACTCGACCAGCTCCTCACCCTGGACGAGAACTCTTTCGCGCGCCGATTTTGCGAGACCCCGCTGGAGAGAACAGGCCACGAGCGGTTGAAACGGAATGCCGCTATCGTGGCCGGCAATACCCGAAACCCGCAGATCCTCGGGGCGCTCGCGAAAGCTCTCCGGGACCCATCGGCTCTCGTCCGTACGCATGCCACCTGGGCGGTTGGCCAAATCACGGACGCACCGGGACAGCGAAAATCTCTCCTCGAGTCCATGCGGGGGGACGAAAATGATCTGGTTCGCGAGGAAGCGAACCTCTGCCTCGAGGAAACAGGGCCGGGCTAGACCAGTCGCAACCCTTCGGCGCTCTCGACGCCGATCCTCTTGAGCAGACGCTCCTTGACGCGCAGGGCCACTTTTTCTCGCTCCAACCCGACGCCATCAATCGAAACGCGGCCCCCGGCGATCATGTCGTGACCTCCTGCCGAGCGGCTCCCGAGAACCTTTTGCAGAACATCACCCGCGTTGGCGTCCCGGTCGGTCGTTCGCAGGGAAACGTAGAGGTTCGAGCCGAATGAGCCCATGGCCACCGCCCACTCCACCTCGTCGAGACGCAGCAGGAAGTCCGCCATCTCGGCCACCATATCAGGGTAGCGAACATCACCGATATCCGACACCACCAGATTATCGTAGATCTGGGCTTCCGCGATCGCATCCCGAAAGGCGCGAAAGTACTCCCGCGGCACACGTGCGTTCTCGATCTTGCCGAGGCGACGTTTGTTCGCATAGGGATACAGAAAATGACTGGCGGCAAAATCAGCCTCAGTCGACTCCCGGCCGAGATCCTGAGTCTCCGCGTTGATCCCGTAGAAAAGGGCCGTCGCAATTTTCCCCTCGACGGTGACATCAGCGTCCCGAAGATACTCGGTCAGGATGGTCGAGGTCGCACCATAATTCTCCCGCAGGTCCACAAAGCCGACCTCGGGGTTTTCCGCATAAGCTGGATGATGGTCGACGATGGCGGTTGCCGGAACATCGTCCGGCAGTGAATTGTTGGACCGCCCCGGCTGGGTATCCACGAGAACGATGCGTGGCTTCGCATAGAAATCGATTTCACGCACCGGCGTCAGCGAGATATTCAGGTATTTGACCATCGCGCGGTTCTCCGCGCGCCCGATGATCCCACCAAGTGCGATGATCGAATCACAAATACCGAGCTGCGAGAGAATATATTGCAGAGCCGACGCACTCGCGAGTGCGTCGGGATCCGGATTGTCGTGAGGAAGAATCACGAGCGGGTCTGCGCCCTCGATTGCCGAGATCAGCGAGACCAGAGGGCCCTTGAGTTGTGCCATAGTTAGCTCCCGGCCCGTCCCGGCCGCTGCAGCGATGCTAGAGGATAGCCCGCCCCCTTTCCATCCCCTGGATCTTCGGCGCCTGCATCTGTCGGCAGCCGCCGGGGAATGCTATATTTTCATCATGTTTTCCACTGCCGACCTTCCCACCGTGCGCCGGGAACTGCTGCGGATCAGCAAAGATCCCGCCGCAGACCTCGCGGAGGGCGCTTTGTGGATTGCGGGGCTGGAGACGCCGGACGTGGCGCGCGAGACCTATTTGGCATGGCTATCGGACGAGGCGGCCCGAGCGCGCGCGGCCATCACGGATCTCGACGGACCCGCGCTGCTTGGAGTCATGCGGGATCAATTGGGATTTCGTGGCGACGAGGACAATTACTACGACGCCCGCAACAGCTGCCTGGACCAGGTAATCAATCGTCGCCGGGGCATTCCCATCACCCTGTCGCTGGTCTACCTGGCGTTGGCTTCGAGAGCAGGCGAAGAAGCCTGCGGTATCAATGCACCGGGCCACTTTCTGGTTCGTCACCGCGATCTGGTGGTCGATCCTTTTCAGGGAGAGTTTCTGAGCACCGATGACTTCGCCCAACACCTGGCCCGACTCGGACTCCCCAAACCGCGGCAACAGGCAGCCCGGCTGCTGCAAGAGCCTGCTGACAATCGGATGATTCTGGTCCGGATGTTGACCAACCTCCGCGGGGTTTATCTCCGTGACGAAAAATTCCAACAGGGCCTCGCTGTCGCCGACCTCCTCGCGCATCTTGATCCGGGCAACCCGGTCTGGCGGCGAGATCGTGGCCTGCTCTACCGGCAACTCGATTGTCCCGACCAGGCGAGAGAAGACCTTGAGGCCTACCTCGCGTCCGCGCCGCCCTCCCCCGACACGGAAACCATTCGCGAACTCCTGAAATCCATGGAAGAAAACCCACGCGTCCTGCATTGATTGCGTGAGCCGTGCATTCGTCGAGTCGATTTCGCCAGACACAGAAGGAAACCCATGAGTACCGAATCTTCAGAGAAAACTGCCACCACGATCGAGTCCCGCTTCGGCGTCGACGACCGACAGCTCGAGCGCACTCTGGGCAGCGCATTGGCTCGCAAGTCGGACTTTGCCGATCTCTACTTCGAGCTGCGCGAATCCACGCATGTTGGCCTGGAAGAAGGATTGGTCAAGAGAGCCAACGTAAGTATTTCTCAGGGCGTCGGCGTGCGCGTCCTCGCAGACGAGAAGACCGGCTATGCCTACTCGGACGAGATTACGCCAGATGCCCTTGAACTGGCGGCGACCAGTGCCCGGACGATCGCGGACGGGAGCGCGACCGATCGCTCCGTCGCCGTGCGCCCCGGGATCACCACGCCGGACCACAACCTCTACCCCATCGATACCAAGGGCGTCTCACGGCCTCTCCCGGACCGTATTCACCTGCTCGAGGAGATCGACAGGGAAGCTCGAAAATTCGATAGCCGAATCTGCAATGTGATGGCCAATCTGGCGATCGAGGAAAAGCAGATCCTCGTCGCCAATTCCGAGGGCACACACATTGCAGACAATCAGCCACTTGTCCGGGTGAACGTATCTTGTGTCGCCGAGGCAAACGGAAAACGAGAGACCGGAAATGCAGGCGCCGGCGGTCGGTTTTCCATCGGCTTCTACCTCGACGAACCCGAAGAAGCCTTCCGCCTCGCACGCGAGGCCGCCCGTCAGGCAATCGTGAATCTCGAGGCCGAGGAGGCACCGGCCGGTGAGATGAAAGTCGTGCTCGGCCCCGGCTGGCCCGGGGTCCTCCTGCACGAGGCCGTCGGCCACGGACTTGAGGGAGATTTCAATCGAAAGAAGACTTCAGCCTTCGCCGACCGGATCGGCGACAAGGTTGCGTCGGAGCTTTGCACGGTCGTCGACGACGGCGCCATGGAGCGACGCCGCGGATCCCTGAACATCGATGACGAAGGCACCCCGACGGGCCGAACGACATTGATCGAAAAAGGGCGTCTGCGCGGCTACCTGCAGGATCGGTTGAATGCCAGATTGATGGGTGTCGCGCCTACCGGCAACGGCCGCCGCGAGAGCTTCATGCACGCGCCTCTGCCCCGGATGACCAACACCTTCATGCTCGCCGGCGAAGACGATCCAGAAGAAATCCTGCGCTCGGTCGATAGCGGAATCTACGCGGTCTCCTTTGGCGGAGGACAGGTGGATATCACCAATGGGAAGTTCGTTTTTTCTGCGCGCGAAGCCTATCGCATCGAGGGGGGCAAGGTCGGAGCGCCACTCAAGGGCGTTACCTTGATCGGCAACGGCCCCGATGCCCTGACCCGAATCTCGCGGGTCGGAGGCGACCTCGCGCTCGACGAAGGCATCGGTGTCTGCGGCAAGGATGGTCAGTCGGTGCCCGTGGGCGTCGGCCTGCCCACCGTTCGACTCGACGGGATGACCGTCGGGGGGACCCGCACATGAGCGGATCCAAGGCAGCTCTGGACACCGCCCGCGCCGCGCTGGATGGAGCACGAGCGGCGGGTGCCACCAGCGCCGACGCCATCGTGGTCTCACAGGAAGCCCACGCGGCCAGCGTCCGGCTTGGGGAAGTAGAATCTGTCGAACTATCGCGCCAGAAGAGACTTGGCCTGCGCTGCTTTCACGGGCAAGCCAGCGCCATTGCCTCGACGGCCGACTTCTCCGCCGAAGGCCTCGAGGCCTTCGTTCGCGAAACGGCCGCCATGGCACGTGTCCTCCCTGAAGATCCGGACGCGGGCCTGCCGGACTCCGCCCTGCTCGAGAAAGCGGCCCCCGACCTCGGCCTCTCGGATCCGGAAGGCTTCCAGATTGATGGCGATCGAGCCATCGCCATCGCGCGGGATTGCGAACAGGCCGCTCTCGGGGTCGACCCACGCTTGCGAAATTCCGAGGGGGCGACCTGCTCGGCTTCAGCCAATACAATTGCCTACGCTTCCAGCGGAGGCTTCCAGGGCACTTATCAGACAACCAACCATTCCCTCTCGGTCTCACCCATCGCCGAGGAGGATGGCAGTATGCAGGGTGACTATTGGTGGGACTCCGTGCGACACCGGCAGAATCTCGCCGACCCCGAGACCATTGGCCGGATCGCGGCGGCCCGAACATTGCGGCGATTGGGTGCCCGGAAATTGGCAACCACCCGGGCCCCGGTCATTTTCGAAGCACCCGTTGCCGGATCCCTGCTGGGACATCTTGCAGGCGCCATTTGCGGCGGCTCGCTCTACCGAAAACTTTCCTTCCTGCAGGAAAAACTCGGCGAGGTTGTCGCCTCTCCCCTGGTCCAGATCCAGGATGATGGACGCCTTGCTGGCGGAGCCGCCTCGCGGCCCTTTGATGCCGAGGGGCTTCCGACGCGCGCAACGACCATCATCCGCGATGGACGTCTCGAAAGCTTTCTTCTCGATACCTACTCGGGCCGGAAACTCGATCGCCCCTCGACCGGCAGTGCGAGCCGCTCGATCGGCGACGCCCCCGGCGCGAGCCCGACCAACTTTCACCTGGCCAATGGCTCGACGCCGGCCGCCGATCTGATCAGCGACATCCCACGTGGTCTTCTCGTCACAAGCCTCTCGGGCATGGGCGTCAACACCATTACGGGAGACTACTCGCGCGGGGCCAGCGGTCTCTGGATCGAAGGTGGTGAAATTGCCTACCCGGTAGAGGAGATCACCATCGCCGGGAACTTGCTCGATATGTTTCAATCCATCGATGCTCTCGGTGACGATCTACGTCCTCGCTCCGGGATTGCCGCACCCTCCCTCCGAATTTCCGAAATGACCATCGCGGGGAGTTGAGCCCGTCCGAAGGACGGAGGTTCCCCACCCCCGCCCAGAACTGATATCTCCACTGCATGGCCACTTTTGCGAGATCCCGGCAACGCCGCACCAAACGCGGCCCCCGACGTCGGGAGCCGAGGTGGTCTGCGCAGAATTTGCCGCTGCAGATCATTCTGGCCATCCTGCTGGCGCCCATCGTCTATATCCTGGGACGGTACGAGGTGATCGATACTCGAACCGCGATTGCCACGGCGGCCATGATTCTACTGGCGGCCCTGCTCTACTTTCCACTTCGCTATCGGAACCGACTGGACCCTCGGGGGAAATTTCTCGCCTGGATTTTTGCCATTGTCTGGTTCGGGCTGCTTGCCACACCGGTCCTCCAACGGGTCTATCCACCGCCCGCAATCATCGGCTTTGAGGTTACTCCCGAGAACCTCCCCTTTGCGCTGCCGACAGCAATCCTCCAGGAACGACTGGAGCTGAAGGTGACCGGCTATCTTCGCCGGGGACAGCCTCACGCCACACGCAATGGAAAATGGAGCCTCCGCATCGACGCCCCCGGACAGCGGGCCATCTCGCTCGAGGGCAGCCTGCGACAGTCCTGGGGCGCCGGGGGGGCGGACCCCGAAGGGCGCCCTGCGTTGCGCCATTCTCGGATCACCACCCATTTTCCCGTGCCGCCATTGCCATCCGGCAGCAAGATCTCCTATCTGAATTTCCGGGGGCAGGCTCTCGATCGACTTTCGATTATCGCCCGACCCAACGCACGCCAGCCTCTTGCCCTCCAGCTGATTCTCGGGCTTGCACTGATTGCAGGTGCGGCCGCCTATGACAGAGCCTCCGGGGCCGGAAGAACCGCTGCCGCCCTGACCGTCGTCACCGGCGCCGCCGTGGTCAGCGTGCTGGTTTTCCCCAATCTGGGCGCCGCGGATGCCACCTTCCGCGAGCTCTTCGGCGCGATTGTCGCAGGCGCACTGGTCGGCGGCCCGGTCGGGGGGATTGCCGCTTGGATACTTGGGTCCCGAAAAGATACACCTTCCAGAGGCTCCCGAAAATGAACCAACCCGCAAACCCACCGCCGCCGAACCCCGTCCAATCACGTGGCGCCACAAGATTCGCGATCGGCATCGCCACCGTGGTTCTGGCCGCGGCCGGAATCGCGTTTTTTGCCAGCGACGGCCGGGAACTTCTCCGCGCCGCTGGCGACGTATCGTGGTACCGCATCCTGATCCCGATCATCGCGACCATCCTCAGCTACGCAACCATGGCCGCATCCTATGAGGGGATTGCCAAGGCGGCGTCGACTCCCATCGGGTTCGCCGCCATGCACCGCATCACCTATGTCTCCAACACCATCAACTATATGGTATCGACCGGTGGCCTGTCCGGCTTCGCCGTGCGCATGTATTTCTTCCGCCAGAACGGCATTCCTCTCGGCCGCGCCGTAACCATCTCCTTTGTTCAGGGGCTGATCACCAACCTCACCCTGCTCATTTTCTTGATCTTCGCCTTCATTTTTCTGCTGACTCACGAATCGCTGAGTCGTGCGGCATTGGCATCCGCCGCCATCGCGCTGATGATCTTCACCGCAACAACCTTCCTTCTGGTGGGTCTCTTTCTCCACGCGCCCACCCGCCGGAAGTCCATCCGCTGGATCATCGGGGCGATCTACAGCATCGCCAACCGCATCCTCGGCCCTGCGCGCGCCCCGACCAAAATCAGCCTTCTGCGTCTCGGGAACAATATCGATGACGGCCTGGCCTTCATGCAGAAAAATGGCCGCGCGATGATCGCACCGATCGCGTTCATCATCGCGGATTGGTTTCTCACCCTCGGCGTTCTCTGGGGCTGCTTTTTCGCGCTCGGCCTCAACGTTCCGTTTGCGCTGGTCTCTGTCGGCTTTGCCATCGGGATCCTCTCCACTCTGGTCTCGATCACCCCGGCGGGCATCGGAATCATGGAAAGTGCGGTCACCACAATTTTCGTCGCTCTCGGACAGCCCCTCGAGCCGACCATCATCGCCGTGATCCTGTTTCGTTTGATCTTCTATGCCCTTCCGTTCGGCATGAGCATCGGGTTTTTCCACGGCATGTTCCAGGACGCCCGGAAGCACACTCAGCTTTCATGAGCACACCAGGACCTCATTCTCCGCGGGTCGCCGTGCTGGACTTCGGCACCGGGGGCGGCAAGTGCGTGATCTTTGACCTGCAGGGAAATCGTCTCGCCAGCGTGCGCCACCCCTGGCGTTTTCAATCGGCACCATCCTCTCACGAGGACCTGACCCCCGGCTTTGCTTTCGACCCCGAAGTCATGTGGGCAACACTCGCGCGATGCACCCGCGAGGCAATCGAAAGCGCGGCACTCAAACCCGAAGAAATCGTCGCAGTGACCACGACCTCACTTCGTCTCGGAACTGTCCTGCTCGGCAGCCGAAAGCAGGAAGTCTATTGCGCACCCAACCTCGACGGTCGGGGCTTTGCCGGCGCTCTCGAACTTCTGGAATCGCTCACACGCGAAAAAATCGTAGGCACTACAGGTCACTGGCCGCCATTTCTCTCCAGTGCCGCTCGGTTGATCGCCTACCAGCAGGACCCGAAGGCAGAAAAAGTCTCTCATGTCCTCAGCCTGAACGACTGGCTTGGCTACCGATTGACCGGCGAGATTCACTCGGAGCGCTCCAACGCCGGCGAATCCTTCCTCTTCGACATCACCCGCGAGCAGTGGAGCCCGACCTTGCGGGAGGCAGCCGCTATCCCCGCGTCGGCCATGCCGGGGATCCTTCCCAATGGCGACCGACTCGGCACGGTCCAAGAGGCCGTCGCACGAGAGGCAGGACTTGCCCCGGGCACGCCGGTATTCATGGGCGGTGCGGACACGCAATGCGCCCTTCTCGGATCGGGCACAACCGCCGCCTCCGAGATTGGTGTTGTGCTCGGAACCACCACCCCCGTCATGGGGATCCTCGAAAATCCCCAGATCGATCCCGAGGGGAAAGTCTGGACCGGGTGCCATGTTCTGGAAAATCGCTGGACCCTCGAGAGCAACGTGGGCGAAACGGGATCGTCCTGGGAGTGGCTACTCTCTCTGCTGGGCATCAGCGGCCCAGATCGGTTTACCGTTGCCGGAGACCTGATGGCCGCGTCCTCTCGAGCACCGGACGATTCAGGCTCGGTGGTTTCCTTTGCACACCCACAGGTCTTTGACCTCGATCAGTACAACCCGCACCGCATGATCGGTTTCGGTTTTCGCCAAAGTGCCTTCCGCGAACAACTCGGGCCGGACCGCGGGGAGGTCCTGAGCGCCTTTCTTCGCAATCTGGCCTTCGCGATCCGAGGAAACCTGGAGCAGTTGCAAACACGACTGCCGACACCCCCAAAATTCTGCAACCTCTCGGGCGGCATGTCAGGAAGCCTCGCTCTGCAAGCCGAGATCGCACGGACCCTGGACATTCCCCTTCGCCTCTCGGTGGAACCCGAAGCGACGGCCCTTGGGGCCGCGATCCTCGCCAGCGTGGGTGGAGGATGGCACTCGAATACGACAACTGCCGTGCAGGAGATGGTACGCCTCAAGGAAATCCCCGACGCGCCGGAATTCAGGGACGACTACGACCGCCACTACGCGGATTGGCAGGAGATTTTCGCGACTTCGAAGCAGGTTTCCTTCCAGTCCTGACCTGCGGAAGCGGAGCATCGCCACGTGAACGCCGCGCGAACTCCCATAATGCCCGGATCTCTTCTTCGTGCAGCTCGCGCTTATGGCCGGGCGGGAGGCGCCCGAGCTTGAGTGTGCCGATCGATACCCGGGAGAGCTTGTCCACAGGATGCCCGACAGCCTCGCACATCCGTCGAATCTGGCGCTGACGCCCCTCGTGGAGGGTCATGACCAATCGCGTCTTCTTGTCCAGCCGTGACTCCACAGTCACCTCGGCAGGAAGAGTCATCCCGTCCTCGAGGCGAACGCCGGAAGCCAGTCGCTTGAGGACCTTCTCCTCGGGGTGGCCGCGCACCTTCACGCGATAGACTTTGGCCACGCCGTATTTGGGATGCGTGAGCTTCTGGGCCAACTCACCGTCATTGGTGAGCAAAACCAGTCCGCTGGAATCAAAGTCGAGCCGACCGACCGGAAACAGATGCTCTCGGGTCTCTCGAACCACTTCCCCGATCGACTGTCGTCCCTCGGGATCCGACATGCTGGAGATCACCCCGACCGGCTTATGATAGAGAAAGTATCGCAAGCGGTTGAGAACCGCCGGCCTTCCATCCACCGTCAACTTGTCGGAAACCGGGTCCGCGCGGGTCCCGAGATGTTCGACGACCTTCCCGTTCAGGCGAACTCGGCCTTCACGAATCAGATCCTCTGCCGCTCGACGCGAAGCCACTCCCGCCCGGCTGAGAATCTTCTGAATCCGCTCCATCCGTTCCATCAATTTGCCCGCTCTCCGCAGCTTGATCGCTTGCCGTCTCGACATCCGTGACCCCGGCACCTGCAGCCGCTGCCATCGCTTTTACGGGAAGATCCCCGCTCTGCGAGTCCTCGGAATCATCCGTGCCTGCCTCATCGGTAGCAGCAGGCCCGTTGTTGCCAGTCGTGCCGGCGTCCGCGGTCGAACCAAGACCTCCGTCAGGAAGGGAACCCTCGCCCGCCGGAGATTCCTCTGCCGGATTGTCCTCGGATCCCTCCACCGCGGATTCGATTCCGGAAGCAGCCTCGGCATCCTGCTCGGCATCATGCTTGAGCAAATTGGCAAGGGACTCCGCATCCGGCAAAGGCGGCAATTCGGAAAGATCTCGCATGGTAAACAATTCGAGAAAATCCGAGGTCGTCCCATACTCCACCGGTCGGCCCGGAGTATCCCGACGACCGGTTGCCAGAATCAAATCCCGATTCAGGAGCGCCGTCAGAATCGCATCGCAATTCACCCCCCGGATCGCCTCGATCTCGCCTCGCGTCACCGGTTGTCGGTAGGCGATAATCGAAACCGTCTCCAACAAGGCTCGCGAGAGCCGTGGCGGCTTTTCCGCGAAGAACCGACGCAACCAGTGCGCATGCTCGGGGGCAGAACGGAATTGATAACCGGAGGAAACCTCAACGAGACGGATCCCGCGAGAGCCCTCGGCCAGTTGCTCCTGAAGAGCCGTCAGGGCATTTTTGACTGCCCCGCGCCCCTGTCCCTGAAAAAGACGGGAAAGCCTCTGCAGAGGAATCGGCTCGGCTGCCGCAAACAGAATGGCCTCAAGGGCAGAACCCAGATCGACCTCGGGTTCCGAGACTTCATCCTCGCTCGCCGGCTCACCGGCCATTTCGAGGATCCCGCTCTCGAGTTCGGACGGCGCCGACGCGGACGTGGGCTCGTCGTCGGCCTTCGCCTCGACCTCGGTGCCTGCCTCGACCTCAGGCGTCGTTTCGGGTTCCGCGCTTGCGCCGCCGTCTTCTGGACCAGCCGTCATCATGCCTGCATCTCCTCCACATCCTCTATTGCCAGCACATCATCCGGATTGACCTCCCGCAGAAGGAGGATATCGATCTCGGCATGGGTTTCGGCCTGCGTCGCCGTAACGGCTCCCGATTTGACCAACTCGAGAATCGCGAGAAAGGTCACGATGATTCGAACGCGTGAAGCCGATTCGGGAAAGAGGTCCTCAAACCGACAGCGCTGACGGGTTCGCAGCTGCTCCACAACACTCTCGACACCATCGCGCAGCGACAGGCGTTCCACCGAGACCTGATGGGCCAGATTCCGGGCGCGCCGGGCGAGAAGCTTTTCCAACGCTCCGATCAGGTCCTGCACTACCATCGGGCGCATGGGCTCGATGAAGTTGCCCGGTTGCGCTTCGATCACGGTACGTTCAAAAATATCCCGCCCCAGCACATGACGCTCGGCCAGAGCCTGGCCGGCTTTCTGGAAGCGTTCGTGTTCGAGCAATTGTTCGATCAGCTGCGCTTCCGGATCCAGCGGTTCCTCGTCTTCGAGATCTTCGCGTTCCTCTGCCGGCAGGAGAGCCCTGGACTTCAGATAGATCAGCGTCGCCGCCATCACGAGAAATTCTCCGGCCAGATCCAGGTTCAGATCCTCAGCCTCGGCCATATAGCCGAGGTATTGATCGGTAATCTCCGAGACCGAGAGCTGATAGAGGTCCACCTCGTGCTTTTTGATCAAATGCAGCAGCAAATCGAGGGGGCCCTCGAATTGCTCTAGCTTGACGCTGTAGGCCTCGGACATCGGTGCAGATTCTCTAGCACAGCGACCCAAACGCGCGAAGCTGATGGGGCACGAAACACTCGGTTTCCGGAACTTTTTTGGTGGGGCACGCCGGAATCCGGGTGTCAGCATCGGATTCCATTCCAGCCAGCCCCGGTTTGGTGAGCGTTTCGCCCCGCCAGACGTTGAACAGGCCCCCCACACGCCTCCCCCGGACCAGAGCGACCCACGAATCGCTAGCGCGGGACCCGAGCCAATCCGGTCGCCTGACGCGCTCTTTCCAGAACCTCTCCGGCCTTGGCGCGCGCCTGGCGGGCGCCCGCCGCAAGAACTTCCCGGACGTAGTCGGTATCTTTCTCGAGCGCCTCGCGGCGATTCCAGGCGTCTCGGAAATAGTCGGCCGAAGCCTCGGCAATCCGCACCTTCACATCCCCGTAGGCGAAACCGCCAGCCCGGTAGGTGGCGGCCAACTCTTGCCGCTGATCCTCAGGCGCAAACAGGCTGTAGAGCTGGTAGAGGTGGTCTTCCTCGGGATCTTTGGGGTCCTCCATGGGGCGGGAATCCGTCACGATCCTCATGATCTTTTTCCGGATGGCCTTTTCGGGACCAAAGATCTCGATTGTGTTGTCGTAGCTTTTGGACATTTTTTCGCCGTCGCTGCCCGGCACTTTCGCCGATGCATCGAGCAGCTTGGCCTTGGGCAGAACGAAGCACTCACCAAATTGATGGTTGAAGCTCTTGGCGATATCGCGGGCGACCTCGATATGCTGGACCTGATCCTGACCAACCGGGACAATATGGGAGTCATAACCCAGAATGTCGGCCGCCATCAGAACGGGGTAGGTAAACAACCCCGCGTCCGCAGCAATTCCCTTCTCGCGCTTCTCCTTGAAGGCGTGGCAGCGCTCGAGAAGTCCCATCGGGGTCCCCGTCATCAAGATCCAGGTCAGCTCGGAGATCTCCGGCACCTCCGATTGCACAAAGAGCGAGGCTTGTTCGGGGTCCAGACCCAAGGCCAGAAGGTCCAGAGCCGACTCGTAGGTCAGCGTCTGCAATCGCTCCTTGTCCCGGACCGTTGTCAGAGCATGAAGGTTGGCGATGAAATAATACGCCTCGTCTTCGGTCTGCAGATTGATGTACTGGCGGATCGCGCCGAAATAATTTCCCCAATGAAAACGGCCCGTAGGTTGAATTCCCGAAAGTACTCTCATCTATTTCTCCTCCGGCTCCCGTTCCCGACAGTTGTTCCCCGGCGAGCACGCCCCGCTTCTCACAGCCCACGGTTGCCGCAACGACAGCCCGCGCCAAAACCGCCACTCTGATTCCCGGATTTCATTGTTTTTTTCGGCCATCCGAACGTCCTGATGCCCGTTCGCGTGGATGGTGGGCCTCGTGCATGCGACTGAGATGGCTTCGGCTGACATGGGTGTAGACTTCGGTGGTTGAAATGTTGGCATGCCCGAGCAACGTCTGCACGGCTCGAAGATCCGCTCCATGTTCGACCAGATGGGTTGCGAATGCGTGGCGGAGATCATGGGGAGACGGGGTTTGCTCGATCCCGGCCCGCGCCGCAATCCGCCGGATCAGAGCAAAGACCGCCTGCCGGCTCAGTCCCGACCCCCGCGGCGAGAGAAAGACCTGATCGCGACGCCCCTTGCGCAACAACCCCGGCCGCTCGGCCTCCAGATAGCGGGTCAATGCCTGACAGGCCGGTTTTCCCAGGGGAACCATCCGCTCGCGGTCCCCCTTCCCCACCACCCGCAACGCCTTCTGGCTCAAATGGAGACGATCCAAAGTCAGGGAAATCATCTCGCTTACCCGCAACCCGCCGCCATAGAGGACCTCAAGGATGGCGAGATCGCGAAACGGAGTTGGCGTGCGGGCGCACACCTCCAACATCAGCTCGACATCTTCGGCCGAAAGAACACGGGGAAGCTTGCGCGGTTGCCGCGGTTGGCGAAGGTCCGCGAGCGGGTTTTCCGCCAACCACTTCTCCTCGAAGGCATGACGAAAGAGACCTCGGAGCGAAGACAGCCGGCGTGCCTGCGTCCGTGCACCGACGCCCCGGTTCGCTTCAGCCTGCTGGAAACTGATCATCAGCTCGCGGCTCACCCGGTCGAGATCCTCGATCCCGTAGGTTTCCGAGGCGAAGGCCAGGAAGCGGGAGAAATCAGTGGAGTAGGCGGAAATCGTATGCGGCGACACCCCTTTCTCCGCGCGAAGGAAGGCCAGGTGCCTGGCAACCGCATCCTCCAGAGTCATCGGCTCCCACTGGCTCCCGAGGCGCTCTTCAGAGCCTCGCTATCTCTGAATTCGGCTTCGAAGGACTCCAATGAGGCCATCAGCGATTCTCGAATCTCATTCTCGCGCGTCGGCTTGCGACCATCGAGTTCCCGCACAAAGAAAATGTCCACAGCCTGGCCGACATTTGTCGCGATCTTTGCGAGATGCACCTTCAAGCCCAGCTCATGAAGGGCTTCCGCCACGCGATGCAGCAGACCCACACGGTCGGGCGCATAGACGTCGAGCAAAAGGTTCTCTTCCGAGGAATTCGCATCGGCCACAATCGTCGTGATCGCCCGGCTGGGCCGCTTGCGTCTGCGAAGGCCGCCATCACGCACCTTCAACAGGCGCGCACCGAGGTCCGCCTCCCCGGACAGAACCTCGCCGAGAAATTCCACCAGCCGTGTCCAGCGTTCATCCTCCATGGTCAACTCTGCGGCATCGGCATGCGAGATGCGGAAGGAATCGAGGGCAAGACCACCCCGGGTGGTCGAAATCCGTGCGGTCAAAACACTCATCCCGAAGGCTGCCAAGGCTCCCGTGAGAATCGCGAACAACCCGTCACGGTCGGGCAGAACGACCGTGAACTCGGTAAATCCGCGTTCCGCCACATGGGTTACATCCCACGCCAATCCGTTGCGTTCCGCCTCCACGACCAGCGCCGCATGTGCGGCAAACGAGGCCTCGGGCGTCGCGATCAGATAGGAGTCGTCCATTTGGGCCAGAAATCCCTCGAGCGAGGCTTTCGCCGGCACGCCCCCCGCCTCGCCTGCAGCGGCCAGAGCACGAGCGCGAATGCGCTCCACGCGCATGGCGCGATCCTCGGGTTCGAAGCCTCGGGCAAAAACTTCGGACGAACGCAGATAAGCCTCGCTGAGAAGGAGGTCCTTCCACTGGTTCCACATCTTGGGATTGGTGGCCCGCATATCTCCATACGTGAGCAGGAAAAGCCGCCGCAGCGTTTCCGGTGCCCCCACCAGACGAGCCAGTTCGAGAGCGGTCTTCTCGTCGTTCATATCGCGCTGCTCGGCAAATAGAGCCAGCACCAGATGGTTGCGGACAAGAAACTGCAACTCGGCCACAAAATCTTCGTCGAGACCCAACCGACGACCGATCTCGCCAGCCATCTGTTCGCCGATCTCGGAATGGTCCCCGCCCAATCCCTTCCCGGCGTCGTGCAACATCATCGCCAGAAACAGAAGTCCGCAATCCTCATCCTCTCGCATCACTTCCGTGAGCAGGGGCAATTCATCGGCGAGATCCCCGCGGCGCAGACGCTCCAATTCCCGGATCCCCATCAAGGAATGTTCGTCCACGGTATAAATATGAAAATGGTTCCGGCGGACCAGACAAACCAGATGCTCCCATTCCGGCAGAACTCGCTCGAGAAGGCGGAGTCGATGAAGTTGGTGGACGGTCTCGTAAACCCTCCAGGGAGACCTCAGAATCGCGAGGAAATTCTCGGCCACCCGCGGATCAGCGCGTTCCTTTTCCCCGATCAGATGACCATGCTCGCGGATGGCCGACTGGAGGCTGGCCGCCAGCTTGACCCCGTGGCGCTGGGCATCGCGCACCACGCGCAACATCTCCACCGGATCCTTGCGCAGCATCGACACCGGAGAGACTTCCAGAGCATCGTTGATGATCTGCACACCGGGCCGGATCGTGCGCGCCATCACCTTTCCCAGCAACCGGTACGACGGGGTCGGATTCATGACGCTCTCGACGACACGCTCGGCAAAACCGGTGATCACCGAGGCGTTGCGATAATAGTCGCCCAGAAAGTTCTCGACTGGAGCAAACGAGTGCTCGGTGACCTCTCCATAACCAAGGTCGGAAGCGACGCGATCCTGCAAATCGAATGTCAACTGATCTGCGTGCGAGGAAGTCAGGAAATGCAGCGAATTTCGGGTGCGAAACAGATAATCGCGTGCACCCAGAATCTCGACCAATTCACCGGCTGTGAGCACGTCATTACTGACCAGGTCCTCGATGGCGCGAATGCCGAAGTGGACTTTGGAGAGCCACATGGCGGTATGATAATCGCGCAACCCCCCACGTCCCTCCTTGATCTGCGGCTCGAGCAGGTAGACGGAATCGCCGAACTCCTCATGACGATTATGACTCTCCTCCAATTTATCCCGGAAGAATCGAGACGGGGTCTTGCCGACGATATCTCGCTGCAGAATCTGATCAAATTGGGCGAAAAGGGTCTCGGAGCCACAGAGATAGCGGGCATCGAGGAGCGATGTCTTGATCTTCAGATCCGTAGCCGCCAGGCGCGCACAATCCTTGGAGTTTCGGACCGCGTGGCCAACCTGAACGCGGGCATCCCAAAGCGCGTAGAGAATACTTTCGGTTGTCGCTTCCGCAAATGGCGTCACCTTATGCGGCAAGAGGATCAAGAGATCGATATCCGAATAAGGATTGAGCTCGGCACGTCCGTAGCCCCCCTGCGCAAGGATCGCGAGCTCCTCGCCGCCCTGCACATAGCGCGTTCGCCATGTGCAGGCAGCGGCCTCGAACAGAAAGCGGATCAATCCATCGAAGGTTCCCGTAAAGTAATCCACGACGGCTGTGCCACCGGCACCCGCGCGATGGTAGTCGTGCGCCTTCTCCCGCAATTCCTGAATGAACCCGAGCGCCACGGCACCCAGTTCGCCGGACGATTCGGGCGACGGCAATATGATCTCGGAGGGTCGCTCCGGCGCAGACGTCTCCGAGGTCGACATCAGAGGTTCTCCAAGGACGAGGTGCCTGCCGATGAGCGCAGAAATTTCTTGATGCCGCGCGCGATCCCCTCCGCGAGATCATTTTGATAGCGACGCGTCGAAAGGCGTTGGCCCTCGACAGGATGTGTCAGAAATCCCACCTCAATGAGAATACACGGCATATAGGCACCCACCAGTACATAAAAAGGTCCCTTTTTTACGCCCAAATTCTCGACCGACTTCCACCGCGACGAGAGATAGCTCGTGGTTTCCTTCTGAACCGCCTCCGCCAGGCTCCAGGACTCCTTGGCTTTTCCGGTCTGCAGCATATCGCTCAGGATGAAAGCCAGATCGCCCTTCTCCCCTTTGGCGCCGGTCAGGGCGAGACCATTCTCCAGAGCCGCGAGCCGGTTTGTGGCCTGATCATCCGTATTGTTCAGGGTGTAGGTCTCGATCCCGCGGGCCAGGCCATCGGCTGTGGCATTGGCGTGGAGGGAGATAAACAGGTCGGCACTGCGGGCATTCGCGATCCCCGCGCGGTCCTCCAGAGAAACCGTCACATCCCGGTCCCGGGTCAACGTGACTTCGATTTGCGGATCGGTATTCAGACGGCGCGCCAGCAACTCGGCAAGCCGCAGAGTGACCGTTTTCTCCGGATCACCCGAAACACCTACCGCGCCCGGGTCACGTCCACCGTGGCCGGGGTCCAGAACTACCCGAAAGGGTCGCTTGGCCGTGGCTGTCGCCACCTTCGCCTCCGTCGCGCTCCCGGAGGGTTTTGTTGGGGCCGCGGCCGCAGGTCTCCGCACCTTTTTCTCCAGAGGCGGGCGGCGCAGAGAAAGAATCAACCGCGGGGGCCCCGCCGCTGTCCGAATGTCGAAAAGCGCAGGCTCGCGAAGATCCACCACGATCCGAACCGTTTTCTTGTCGAATTGCCCGATTCGAATTCGCTCGACCAATCCATCTTCAACCAGGATCGGTTGCCGGGCGATCGCGGAACCGAGACGGGCCGGTTTCAAATCCACATACGCCCGGGGCGGGAGACCCTTTGCCGGATCCGGTGGAGCGGTATGCGAGCTATAGTCAACAGCCCCTTTGACGCTGACGACGATATGGGCGCCACCACCGCTGACTTCCCAGCCCACGCGCTCGACTACGGCCTGATGCCGGATCGGGGCGGCGTTCACACGCTGCGCGGGCCAGGCCGACAGGATACAGGCGACCAGCAGCAGAATTTTGCGACTAGCCGTCTTCACGACGTGCCTCCGCAACCAGAGCATGGAGACGGTTGAGGGCCTCGAGCGGGGTCATCGAGTCCACATCGATGCCGGCAACGTCCTGGCGCAATGTATCCTCGGAACGGGCAAACAATTCGATCTGATTTGTAGCCTCAAGTGCTCCTGCGGCAACCCCTTCGCCTCCGCCGGGACCTTCCCCGGACTCGAGGTTACGCAACAATTCGCGAGCGCGAGCCACCACGGGATCCGGCACGCCCGCCAATCTCGCAACCGCGATGCCATAGCTGCGGCTGGCGGGACCGTCGACCACCTTGCGCAAGAACAGCACATCATCTTTCCACTCGCGCACCGTCACCGAGGCGTTGACCACCCGAGGGTGGGTCTGTGACAGCGCGACCAATTCATGAAAATGAGTCGCGAAAAGAGTTTTGGCTCGGGCGCCCGGCGCCGGCTCGAAATCGTGGAGAAATTCAGCCACAGCCCAGGCGATCGCAATCCCGTCATAGGTGCTCGTTCCGCGCCCGATCTCATCGAGGATGACCAAGGTTCGAGAGGTGAGGTTCGAGAGGATCGAAGCCGTTTCTTTCATCTCCACCATGAAGGTGGAGTCCCCGGCAACCAGATCATCGCCCGCCCCTACTCGCGTCCAGATCCGGTCAGTGAGCGAGATGCGCGCGCTCGCCGCGGGCACAAAACAGCCCGCATGGGCCATCAAGGTGATCAACGCCACCTGCCGCAGGTAGGTGCTCTTGCCGGCCATGTTGGGACCCGTGATGATCATCAGCTGGCGTTCGACTTCGTCGAGCTGCACGTCGTTGGCCACAAAGGAGCCGGCTGCCGAAGTTCGCTCGACCACCGGGTGCCGCCCCTCGCGCACTTCGAGCGACGAGCCGCGATGCAACTCGGGTCGCGCATAATTCCGCTGGTGAGCCACCTCGGCCAAACCGACGAGAACATCGACCACCGCAAGCCCCGCGGCCTGTGCCGTCAGATGATTCTCGTGCTTGCCGATGACCCCCAGGACCTCCGTGAAGATCTCGACCTCACGTTCGCGACAGCGCGCGTCGGCAGTACTGAGTTGCTGCTCCAGCTCGTGAAGTTCGGGGGTAGAAAATCTCTCGCTCGAGGTCAGCGACTGACGACGGACAAAATGCTCCGGCACCAGGCTCAGGTTCGGCTTGGTCACATCGAAAAAGTAGCCCAGGGCGCGATGGTGGCGAATTTTGAGCGAGGAGATCCCGGTCGCTGTGCGCTCGCGAGCCTCGAGCTGGGCCAGAAGCTGCTCGGCATCACGACCCAGACCACGGAGGCGGTCCACCTCGGCATCCGCGCCCGATCGAATCACACCACCATCGCCAGCGTGAACCGGCAGCTCGTCAGCCAGCATCTCACTCAAGTAGGCAGCCAGTCCCGGCGGGCTCTCGGTCTGAGCGGCCAGAGATCCCAGCAAGGTGGTTTCGCCGGCCTCACGCAAGAGCCGGGGCACCTCCCCCGCGGCCTCCAGAGCTCGACCGAGACGCGAGGCCTCGCGGGGCCCCGCCCGCCCCACGCCAAACCGGGCGACCAACCTTTCAAGGTCACCGATCCCCTTGAGTTGCGTGGCCAGGTCACGCCGCAGACCCGGGGCTTCAATCAGGGTTTCGATCGCGTCGAGTCGCTCGCCGATCCGCGAAAGATCCTGCAGTGGGTAGAGCAGCCAATCACGCAGATAACGCGATCCCATCGAGGTCGAGGTTTCATCGAGAACCCACCAGAGCGAGCCGTATGAAGTCCCGGCGCCTCCTTCGACCACGGCCAGATTACGACGGGAGCGGTCGTCCATGAGCAAATGATCCGACATCTCGTAACGAATCGGAGATCTCAGATGTTCGAATCCCCCGCGCAGAGTTTCCGCGATATAGGCCAGAGCGCGACGCAGAGCCTCCTGCTCGGCCGCCGAGAACTCGTCACGCCGCCCGTCCAGGTGTCGAGCGATCTCCTCATCTACACGTTGCGCCCAACGCGCTTCAGGGACCCCGCGGGGCGAAGCCGCTGGCGTCACCTCGTTGGCCAAATCCTCGAGTTCCTTGTCCTCGGGCGGAAACAGAACCTCACGGGGACTGATCCGACCGAGTTCTTCTCGACCAGCCTCAAGGCTGGGCGCCAGACATACGCGCAACTCACCGGTGGAAATCTCCACGGTCGCAATCCCCAGACCGGCGCCGTTTTCATGCCGCACGATCACGCTGAGGTGATTCTGGCGAGTCTGGCGGAGCCCCTCGCCCTCCTCCAGAACGGTTGCTGGGGTGATGATCCGAACCAGATCTCTTTCCACCAACCCCTGCGCGGCAGCCGGGTCGCTGACTTGATCACAAATCGCGACGTTCAAGTCGGCAGCGAGGAGTTTCGAGATATAGCCCTCAACAGCGTGATAGGGCACGCCGCACATGGGAATCGGATTGGGGTCGCCCTTGTTGCGAGAGGTAAGAGTGACTTCGAGAATCGGGGCAGCCCGTTCGGCATCTTCGAAAAAGAGCTCGTAGAAGTCTCCGAGGCGAAAGAAGAGGATCGCTTCGCCGGCTTGCTCCTTGATACTCAGGTATTGGGCGAGCATCGGCGTCAGCTTCTTTTTTCCACCGCCGCGCGTCTTGGCGCCCTTGCTTGTCTGCACTCCAGTTCCCACGGAAACAACCTGACTTCTGTTTGCCTTGCAGGAGCCACATCCGCAAACCCGGGGGGCACTTTATGCCCTTCCGAGCGAGCTTTTTCTCAATTGCCCGGTCAATCCGCCCAACGAACCAGCGACTCGGCTCCACGGCCGTCGGCGGGCCCCCGCAGGACCGAAATCCGTTGCTCCGGTCTCCCACGAGCCAGTGCCGAAAAATAGCGATAGGACAACAGTCGACAATCAACTACTACTGCAGGCCAGATGGGGAAGGGTCTCAAACTGCTGGCGATTCCGTTCGCGATTCTAACGACAGCGACGATCGCTCCCGCCACCGAGTTCCACCTCTATTTCCTCGGCGGACAATCCAATATGGAAGGCTATGGTCGGGTGGAGAACCTCCCGGCTGCCATCGGAGCAACACAGCACGAGGTTCTGATTTTTCACGGCAACCCATTACCGGATGGCTCCCCTGCGGGAGGAGTCGGGCTATGGAGCAAATTGAAGCCCGGACACGGTTACCGTTTCCGATCCAACGGAAACGACAACAAATACTCCGACCGCTTCGGCATCGAATTGACCTTTGCCCGTCAAATCGCCAAGCGTTTTCCCGAGCGACGGATTGCAATTCTCAAATATGCCAATAGCGGAACGTCGCTGGATCCGGCAGCTGCAGGGGACTTCGGCTGCTGGGATCCCAGCCCCCTGATCCCGACGGGACTCGCCTGGATTCAGGGCCGGACCAATGCCAACCGTGCGCTGAGACAGACAAACCAATTCGACAATTTCCTCAAGGCGCTGCAGCAGGCTCAGGCCGACGAGGATATTGACGGCGATGGTGAACCTGACAAGTTGATTCCAACCGGTATTGCGTGGATTCAAGGGGAAAGCGATGCCAACCATGGACGCGAAATCGCCAATCGCTATCGAAGCAATCTGAACCGCCTTCTCCGAGAGCTCCGGATGGCGCTTGGTGACGACGACCTGCACATCGCACTCGGCCGTGTCTCACCCTCACAACTGCCCGATGTTTTCTGGAAACACCTCAACCTTATCAGGGCCGCTCAGACCGACTTTGCGCGCGAGGACAACAATACCACCCTGATCACCAGCAGCGACACCTATGGGTTCTCGGATGCCTGGCATTATAACGCGGAAGGATACCTCGAGCTGGGGCGCGAATTCGGCGACGCTCTGGCCGACCTGGAGCTGCGCGGCATCGAGAACAACGAGTCTCCGTGAGCTACAGCCTTTTGGTCTTGCGGCCCAGATAATCGACCATCAAATACGAACCCAGCTGGTCGGGGCGCGTATACAGAGCGCGACCGCGATTCATGCGGGTCATTTCATCCACGAAGGCTCGCAAGCCGGCCGAATCATCCAGCATGAACGTATTGATGGTGACGCCCCGTCGGGTCAATCGAGCGACTTCGGCCAAAGTCGCCTCCGCCGCCCGACGGGAAACCCCGCCCATCGCCATGGGCCATTCGCAGTGTAGTTGCCCACCGACATAATAGGCGGTCGGCTGGCCGTCGGTGATGACGATGATCTGCTGGTTGCGTCCTGCATGGCGCTGCAGGAGACGACCCGCCATCCGCAACCCGTCCTGCAGGTTGGTGAACGGATCCCCCATGCTCCAGGTCGCCTCGGGCAGGCTCCGAGCCGTCAATTCGACGGCCTTTGTATAGAAGCCCACCATGCCGAAATAATCGTGCGGGAAGCGAGTCCGCACCAGAGTCTCCATTGCCAGGGCCACCTTCTTGGCCGCGACAAAGCGACCCTCCCAGCTCATCGACCAACTCATATCCAACAGCAGCACGGTCGCGACCGAAGTTTCATGTTCGGTCTCGCGAACGACAAAATCATCTGGCTGCAGGGACACGGGTGCCCCGCCACCCCGCCGCACCGCCTCCATCAACGTAGGCACGAGTGCCAACTGCAGTGGATCACCAAAATTCCACGGACGAATACGGTCCAGCGACGGCGCACCCGCACCCGTCTGGTGGGACTCATGCCCCCCGGAGCGGTCCCGCATCAGGTCTTCGTAGATATCGCGGAGGGCCAACTGCCCCAGTTTCCGAACCGCCTGCGGGGTCAGCTCCACGCGCCCCTCTCTCTCCCGAAGATGGCCGGTTTCCTGCAACACCAGAACCATTCCCTGTAACGCTTCGAGACCCGCTTGCGCTTCGGTCCCGAGCAACTCGCCCAGATCGGTTGGATCAACAGCTGACAGGTCGCCACTGGCCAGAGCCTGATCGAGGCGATCGAGTGCATCGAGGCGATCGAGAAGGTCGAGTGTTTGTGCAAAGTCGAGAGATTCGGGCCCCTGCAATCGCCGCCCAAGTCGCCGCTGGGCCTCCTCGACGCGTCGGATCGAATCCAGATCCTCGGCTTGGGCCTCGGCCTCTCGACGAGATTCCGGGCCGGTAAATTCATGACGAGACAGCAACCGCTCCAGAGCTTTGGAAAGTCGCCCACCCAGATCCTCAAGCAAGGCTGATTGCTCGCGCGTCCGCTCGGATTGGGTCGCTGGGTCTTTCTGCAAGGACTGCAACTCGCGGGCCACGAGCTCGTCCAGACGCTCTTGCGGGTCCTCCAAAGAACGCTCGAGATTGACTGAATCCTGAATCCGACGCCGCTCTTCGGCAAGCTGCTCGCGCAACTCATCGAGGCCAACCACTCGAGCCTCGGCCCCCTCGAAGCCTTCGCGCAGCAGCATCTCAAGTGCTGCGGATGCATTGTCGGTCACCGACAGGGCCTCGGCAAAGGCCTGAAAGATCTCGTCCGGGTCCAGACGCACCTGCTGGCGACCGTCCCAGGCGATATAGCGAGCCGTCGTCATTCTCGACCCGGCTCCTTCTCCCCGTATCGAACCCGATCCGCCCGCGTTCCGAACGATTCCTTGTTCAGTCTTTCCGCAAGATGCAGGCCCTCGAGCAGGAACTCGATGGTGGAGGCAACAATCGCCGGAGATTCCCCGCCCGCTACGGCCTCCACGCAGGCCTGCAGTCCCTCGATTCCCGCGAGCGCTTCGCCATACTCTTCGTCGGCCATGGCATCCGAGACCTCAACGCCGCCACCAGCCTCAAACCATTGCTGCACCATGCCCAGAGCTTCGATCGGAGCCTGGGCGGCGAACTCGTCACGCACCGCACAACCCAGAAGGCGCTCGAGCAACCGCATATCGTCGCCGAGACCCTCTGCGCCGTATTCCAGCTCGACTTTCCCGAGCATTGAGGTAGCTACCGCCGGCAGATCCGAGATCCGCGGAACAATCACCGAGGCATGGTTCCGAACCGCCCGCCGTTCGGCATTCGCGATCAATGTCTCCAGGTTATTGATCGAGACACGCACACTCACCCCGGAGCTCTGGTTGATCTCTGGTGCTTCTCGCGCGGCGAAGGTCAATCGAGCCAGTATCGACTTCATGAAAGGCGGCAGGATCACCGTGCGTCCCGCCCGCGGCTCGAGCGAGACTTCCTGATCGAGGATCGCCATCTCCGTCGCAAGATCTCGCGGATAATGGGTTCGAATCTGAGCATCGAAACGATCCTTCAGAGGCGTGATCATACGGCCGCGGCTCGTGTAGTCTTCCGGATTTGCGGTCGCGAGAACGACGACATCGACGGGCAGCCGAACCGAGAAGCCCCGGATCTGCACGTCCCTTTCCTCCATCAGATTGAACAAGCCCACCTGAATCTTCTCCATCAGGTCGGGGAGTTCATTGATCGCGAAAATACCGCGGTGCGCCCGGGGAACCAGCCCGAAATGAATCGCTTCGGCGTCATCCAGGTGCCGCCCCTCGGCAATCTTGATCGGATCGACCTCGCCGATCAAATCCGCCATGGTCACGTCCGGCGTCGCAAGTTTCTCGTTGTAGCGCTTGTCAGGTGTAATCCACTCCACCGCCATCGCATCTCCGTCGGCGAGAATTCTCGCCTCACACGATGCGCAAATCGGCGCCAACGGATCGCAATGCAGATCACATCCCGCCACTACCGGGACCTCTGCGTCCAGGAGCGAAACCAGAGCACGAATCAGACGGGATTTACCCTGGCCGCGCTCGCCCAGCAGTACCATATGGTGACCGGAAAGAATCGCATTCTCGATCTCGGGAAAGACGGTTTCCTCGTATCCCAGCAGGTTCCCGGCGAGGCTGGTTCCGTCTTCCATTCGACGGATCAGATTCTCACGCAACTCCTCCCGAACCGAGCGGGGTCGATACCCCGCGGCGCGCAGTTCCCCGAGGGTGGAAGGATGGGGGGAGGAAGCTTCGGTTGAATCAGCCATACAGCATCATGCCGCGACAGGACGCCTCAGAGCAAGACGATCAGAAATGTGATTGGAACATCTCCCAGCTGGCTTCCAGGTGCTGCGGCATGACTCGGGTCTCTCCAAGCACCGGCATGAAGTTCGTATCTCCGTTCCAACGCGGCACGATATGCCAGTGGAGATGGTCGGCAATTCCAGCCCCGGCCACAGCTCCCAGGTTGATCCCCACGTTCATTCCATCCGGGGACAAGACCTCACGAACCACGCTGCAGCAGCGACGCAATTCCGCCATCAAGGCGGTATAGCCGGCCTCGGAAAGATCCATCAGATTCGCCGTGTGTTGGCGAGGAGCCACCATAAGATGACCGTTATTATACGGAAATCGATTCAGCATGACGACGAAATGCTCCTGGGCGGAGAGCACAAGAGACCCTTTCGGGTCGCCCGACTCCGGCAACTCGCAGAAGATACATTCGGGTTTGGGGCCCTGATCGCCCACATACTCCATGCGCCAAGGCGCCCAGAGCCGCGAGGAGGACACCCTAGAGCGCCTCGCCCTCGGAGGTGCCAGAGGTGCCAGAGGTCTCAGGAGTCTCAGGAGCCTTGGCCGTCTCGGCCGGCCCTGTCGGAATTGATGCCGCCGTGGTCGCCGGCGCGTCGGTCGTAACGGTTGCCGCATCGGGGTCCGACTTCGCATCCACCCGCTCGCGCAATTCCTTGCCAGCCTTGAAAAACGGGACCCGCTTGGCAGGCACTTCCACCGTCGCCCCGGTCTTGGGATTCAACCCCGTTCGAGCATCGCGATTCTTCACGATAAAGCTCCCGAAGCCGCGAATCTCGATACGCTCGCCGCGCACCATGGAACCCGCGAGGGCATCGAAGACGGCGTTTACCAACCCCTCGACCTCACTACGCGGCAACTCGGCCTTCGCCAAAATCACTTGCTCGATCAGTTCGCGCTTCGTCATGGATCCAGCCTCGAAGATGACAGAAAACCCTCGGATATCAGCGGCATCCGCCATAGAAGCGTCGCCGCATTTGATGCGGGCGCACCGTCCAATGCCTGAAGAAAGCCGAGCAAACCCTCCGGGAGAACCGAACCCGCCGAAGCTTCCTGCAGGATTGCCTGCAACCACCAGGGTGCGTCTCCCTGACTGAAGTGAACGATCCGCGGCGTGCCTTCGATGCCACCCTGCTCGGCGGCGAAGGCAACCGCGTCCTCAAAGCCGCCCAGTCGATCGACCAAACCCACACGCTGCGCCTCGGCTCCGGTGAAGATACGACCGGTGCTGACCGTCTCGATCTGGTCGGGAGTCAGAGGCCGGACCATTTTCACATCGTCGATGAATTGCTGGTGGATCTCGTCGGCCATCGCCTGAAAGATCTCGCGTTCGGCCTCGGTCGAGGGGCGAAACGGCGATCCCATATCCTTGAGACTTCCGGCGGTAATCACCTCGGATTGTACGCCGACCTTTTCCATCAGGCCCGTTATATTGGTCAGCGAAAGAATCACACCAATGGAACCGGTCAACGTCCCGCGATTGGCCACGACCGTGTCCGCCGCAGCGGCGACATAATAACCGCCCGATGCGGCTACCGAGCCGAGGCTGGCTACGGTGGGCTTGGTCGCACTCAGTTCTCGCAGGGCCTCGTACATCTCCTGCGAAGGCGCCACCTGCCCCCCGGGGGAGTCAATGCGGATCACAACCGACTGAACGGTATCGTCGTCCCGCGCCTGCTGCAGGTCGTGTACAAAATCACTGGCGGTGACGATCTCGCCACGCAAGATGACCACGCCCACCGCGGGCCCGGAGGCCCAGGAGGAATCGTCTCCTCCCCCGATCCGGCTCACCAGATAGGCCGAGAGGAAAAAGAGGAGGACAAAACCGAGCAGCAGGCCAAAGGCCCTTCTGGAGGCATTGCCCGCCACGATCTCTTCTCTCAGCCTTCCGACTCGGACTCGCCGTCAGACTTGCGCGGTGTAACGCTCTGCAGCTGCTCACCAAGAGAATCGCCGAGCGTAAATCTTCCGCCCTCGCCCTCTCGGTCCATATAGGCAGCCATCTCGGCCCGCTCCTCGGTCCGCCGCAATGCGCGAACCGACAGACCGATCTTGCGCTCTCGCAGATCGATATTGAGGATCTCGCACTCAATCACCTCGCCGACCTGGAAGTGCTCCGCCGGGCGATCGATGCGCTCATTGGCGATCTGGGACACGTGCACAAGTCCCTCGATCCCTTCTTCGATCTGCACAAAGACACCGAAGTCTGTCACGCTGGTCACCGGGCCAGTGATCTTCGATCCATTCGGGAATCGGCTCTCGAGCCCTTCCCATGGGTCGTTCGACAACTGCTTGACGCCGAGTGATACGCGCTCGTTTTCAACATCGACGCCGAGAACGATCGCATCAATCTCGTCACCCTTGTTGAACAGCTCCGACGGGTGGCGGATTTTCTTGGTCCACTGCAAGTCCGAGATATGGACGAGACCATCGATGCCGTCTTCGACTCCCACGAACACACCGAAGTCGGTGATGCTCTTGACCACGCCCTTGATCTGGCTGCCAATCGGGTGATTGAGACGGACATTCTCCCAGGGATTGGGCTCCACCTGCTTGAGTCCGAGCGAAATCCGACGGTTTTCCGGATCGACGTCCAGAACCTGAACTTCCACTTCGGCTTGCAGCTCGAGAAGCTTGGAAGGATGCGTGACCCGCTTGGTCCAGGACATCTCGGAGACGTGAATCAGTCCCTCGACTCCCTTTTCCAGCTCGATGAAGGCGCCATAATCGGTCAGGCTGACAACCTTGCCCGTCGCACGGCCACCGATGGGGTAGCGGCCCGAAGCTTCGGCCCAGGGATCGGGCTGGATCTGCTTCATGCCCAACGAGACTCGCTCGCGTTCCGGGTCGTACTTGAGCACAACGACCTTGACCTGATCTCCCGCCTCGATCACTTCCGAGGGATGCGAGATCCGGCCCCACGACATATCCGTGATATGCAGCAGGCCGTCGATGCCACCGAGGTCAACGAATGCGCCATAGTCGGTGATGTTCTTGACCGTGCCCTCGAGAATAATGCCTTCTTCGAGAACTCGCAGCGTCTCTTCCTTGAGGGACGCGCGCTCGGTTTCCAGAACACTACGCCGGGACACAACGACGTTGCCCCGCTGACGGTTGAACTTCAGAATCGCGAAACGACCGCGCTGGCCGATAAAGCGATCGAGATTTCGGGTCGGACGAAGGTCCGCATGCGAACCCGGCAAGAATGCACCCACGCCGATATCGACCTTGAGTCCACCCTTGACCTTGCCGACGATCAAACCCTCGACAGGGCGACCCTCGTTGTAGGCTATTTCCACTTCACCCCAGACCTTGGCCTGCTCCGCCTTGATCCGGGAGAGTTTCACAATCCCCGTTTCGCCATCACTGCCTTCAAAGAAGACCTCGATCTGGCTTCCAACTTCAACCTCGGCGTTGCCCTCGCGGTCCTTGAATTCCGCAATGGGAACCTGACCCTCAGATTTATAGCCGATATCAACTGTCACGAAGCCGTTCAGAACCTGAACCACTTCTCCAGTGACAACCTCGCCCGGCTTGACCGATTTCAAGCTCTCTTCGAAGAGCTTGCTAAAATCGTCGTCAAGCATCGACGGATCGTCGTTTTCACTCATCATTCCAGTTACTGCCTCCTAAACGGGGATACACGAATGCCATAAGCAGGCAGATGTGCTGAGGCTAGGCTTACTCGTGCAGATGGCGCTTTTCAAGAGGCCTCAAGGGCACGAACTTTGGCCGCCATTTCGGCCACGACTTCCTCGACCGCCAGATCCGAGGAGTCGACCTCCATTGCGCCCGTCGGACAAACCAGCGGAGCGACCGATCTGCCCGCGTCCCGGGCGTCTCTGGCGGCAATTTCCCTTGCAACATCAGCCTCTTCTGCCGACAGACCGCGAGATTGGAGCTCCGCGGTCCGACGTTGGGCCCGGCGGGCCACCGAGGCTGTGAGAAAGAACTTGGCTTCGGCATGGGGGAAAACCACGCTCCCGGTATCACGCCCCTCGGCAACGACCCCTCCGGAAGCCGCCAGGCTCCGTTGCAGCTCGAGGAGAGCCGCACGCACCTCGGGAACCGCGGAAACCCGTGAGGCCCGCTCTCCGGCAGCAGGTGTACGAATCGGCTCGGTAACGTCCTCCCCCGCCAGCAAGACGCGAGTGCCCGCATCGGCAAAGGCAATCTGGAGGGAAAGCGCCAAGCCACCGAGGGCTTCGCGATCTCCGGGCGCGAGAGCCTCCGGGTCCTGACAGCCGTCGAGTCGGCCGGCCAGCGCCGCCTCGGCCCCCACAGCGAGGCCCAGTGTCCGATAAATGGCGCCGGTGTCCAGATAGGTGTAGCCGAGAGTTTCCGCCAGACGGCGACTGACCGTACTTTTTCCGGCACCGGCGGGGCCGTCGATCGTGACAATCAAACGTCGCATCAGGAATTCTCCGCGCGCAGAGTCTCGAGCACCGTCAGAAACCGCGGATCCGAAACAGCAACGGCATCAGCGTCCTTGATATGCACCACGCCCCCGGCCCCCAAGGCCGCGATCGCAAAGGCCATCGCGATGCGGTGATCTCCGAAACTTTCGACGGTGGCACCCGACAGAGGCTGACCTCCCTGAATCGATAAACCGTCGGAATGCTCCTTTAACGAAGCGCCCATGCTTTGGAGCCCCAGCGCCATGGCGGCCAATCGATCGCTCTCTTTGACTCGCAGCTCGGCTCCATCCGAGAATCGGGTCTCGCCCTGGGCAAAACAGGCCGCGACCGCGAGGATCGGGAACTCGTCGATCGCGCGAACCATCGTCTCGCCGGCGACCTCGACCCCTCGCAAGGCTGCATGCCGGATGCGCAGATCGGCCACCGGCTCGGCACCCAGCGAAGGCTTCGGAATCCGTTCCACGTTGGCCCCCATGGCTTCAAGGACATCAAAAGCACCGATCCTGGTCGGGTTCATGGCAACATCCGGGATCAAGATCTCGGAACCGGGCACAATCGAGGCGGCCACCGCCCAGAAGGCTGCAGCACTCGGATCTCCGGGGACCGATACCTCGGCAGCTCGCAGGGTAGCCGGTCCCTGGACAGCGATGGCACCATCCTGAGCGACTTCCACGAGAACGCCGAAATGTGGCAGCAATCTCTCGGTATGATCCCGGCTTCGCGCAGGCTCGCGCACGACCGTGCGACCCTCGGCCTGCAAACCTGCGAGCAAGACAGCGGTCTTGAGCTGAGCGCTAGCCACGTCGAGCGAAATCTCTGCCGCGCGCAACGGCCGCCCACGAACGAGCAGGGGCGCGTGGCCATCCTCGGTTTCGACGACCGCGCCCAACCGGGCCAGCGGTTCCTGTACACGAGCCATCGGACGCGAGCGCAGCGAAGAATCTCCATCGAGCCGAGCGCTGAAGGGACGCCCGGCGAGAAGGCCCGCGCAAAGCCGCATCGTGGTCCCGGAATTGCCGCAATCCAGCGTGGCCGCCGGGACCCGAAGGCCCTCGAATCCCGCGCCATGGACAAGCGCTTCATCACCGTCACGCTCCACCTCGATACCCAATGCACGCAGAACCCCGACGGTACTCGCGTTATCGGCACCCGGCGAAAGGCCGCGCACCCGGGTCACGCCGTGTGCGATCCCGCCGAAGAGCAGCGCCCGGTGCCCAATCGATTTGTCGCCCGGCACACGGACCGTTCCCTGAAGAGAACCCGCGCACGGCGACACCGCCACGACACCATCGGCATTTCCGCTGATCTTCCGCTTCCAGGCCCCCGACCGACGAATTCGACTCTCGAGAGCCTCGCCGTCGCCACGAGTGGCCGCCAACCGCAGCGCCTCGAGTTCTTCGGAAAGTCGGTCGACGACGTCGCTGAGCGAATTTGCATTTGCCAGCAGGATGTCACGCCACATCTCCGGAGAACTCCCGGCGACGCGTGTCATGTCGCGAAACGAAGGCCCGATCAGATTCTCGAGCGGGGTTCGCTCGCCCGCTCCAACCCCCGCGAGGGCAAACGCCAAAAGGTGCGGCAGATGACTGGTCACCGCAAGCGCCCGGTCATGGTCCATCGGCTCCATTTCGATCACCCGCATGCCCAGCGCCTTCCAGAACTCCTGCACGCATGCGACCGACGCGGGCTGCGTCGTCACCGTCGGCGTCACCACACAAACGGCATTCTCGAAGAGAGCCTCATCCGCAGCGGCAGCACCCGAATCCTCGGTCCCGGCGATGGGATGGCTGCCGACGAACCGGCCGCCCAGAATCGCCTCACAATCCCTTACAACCTCGGCCTTCACACTGCCGCCATCGGTGACCACGGTGTCCGGGCGCAGATGTTCCATGACCTGACGCGCGTTGAGCGCAAGCGTGCGGACAGGCGTCGCGAGAAGGACCAGATCGCAGTCCGCAAGAATTTCGGGGTCGCGACTGGCCACGTCCACGATCCCGCGGGACAAGGCGACATCGAGATTCTCCTGCGTGCGTCCCAGGCCAACGATCTCCGCGGCAAACCGAGCCTTCCTCGCCGCCAGAGCCGCCGAACCGCCGATCAATCCGACCCCGACAATCCCCAGCTTTTGAATCACGACATCTCCTCCTGACGCAGCAACGGCGCCCCGGAACCGCTGAACCCGAGAAGCGCTGCCAGAGACTGCGCAAATTGAGTATTTTCAGCCGGCAATCCCACGGAAACGCGTATGTGGGCCGGCATACCATAACCGCCGAGCGGACGTACGATCACACCCACTCGCTGCAATGCCTCCGAAACAGCTAGCCCGTCACCAACCTCGATGGTGAGGAAATTGGTCTCGCTCGGCAGAGCCGGCAGGCCGAGAATCCGCATCGCTCGACGGAGGAACTTCCGACCTTCTCGGTTCACCCGACGACTAGCCTCGACATGGTCGACATCCCCAAGAGCTGCCATCGCAGACCGTTCGGCGGCGAGATTCACATGAAAGGGATCGCGCAGGCGATGATAGAAATCACCCAACCATCTTGGGCCCACTCCGTACCCGATCCGCAAGCCCCCCATGCCGTAGATCTTCGAGAAGGTCCGCAGGACAATGAGTCCCGGATGTCGGTCGATATCCTCCATTGCGTCGGGAAATTGCGGCTCTTCCACATATTCGGCGTAGGCGTTGTCGCAAACCACCAGAATATCCCGGGGCACGGTCTCGAGAAACTTCTCCCAAACCTCGCGGCCGAACATCGTCCCGGTCGGGTTGTTCGGATTGCAGAGGTAGAGAATTTTCGTGCGCTCGGAGACGGCATCGACCATCGCAAGAGGGTCGTGCGTGTAGGCCGGCGCAGCGACAGAGACAACATCCGCGCCCTGAGCCTTTGCCGAGAGAGCATAAATCGCAAAGGCGCCCTCCGACACCACCACCTCATCGCCCGGACTCAGGAAAAGCCGCGCGAGCAGCGTCAGGACTTCATTGGAACCATTCCCGAGAAGGATGCGGTCTGCATCAATCGCGTGGAATTTCGCGAGAGCCTGCTGGAGGTCCGGACAACCACCTTCCGGATACCGATGCATTTCAGCGGCGGCCGCCACGTAAGCCTCGCCAGCCTTGGGGCTCATCCCGAGAGGGTTTTCGTTGGAGGCAAGCTTGATCACCGACTCCAGACCGAACTCGCGTTCAATCTCGGCGATCGCGCGACCAGGCACGTAGGGGGACAGCTCCCTCAGATGCGGCGCGACCAGTTCTGCGAGGCCCGCCGACGAGGAGGCTCTCTCATTTTGGTTGCGCGGCGGCATAGCTCCCCAACACCTTCAGCCAGACGCAATGCTTGCGGATGGCCGCCACCGCTCGGGCGACGGCGCGATCTTCGAGATCACCGCAGAGATCCATGAAAAAGATATAGTCCCATAGATGGCCACGCTTGGGTCGCGACTCAATCTTGAGCACATCCACTTCCGCCCGCGCCAATGGCGCGAGAATCTTGGCCAGAACTCCGACTTCATTACGCACCGAAAAAAGGATCGAAATCTTTCCTCCGGACTCCGGCGCCACCTGGTCTTCGGCGCCCACAATGACAAAACGGGTTACGTTCCGGGCAAGGTCCTGGATGCCCTCCTTGAGAACCTCCAGACCGTATCGTTCGGCAGCCTCGACCGAAGCGATCGCAGCACTGGTCTTGTTCCGCGCAGCTTGGCGGGCTGCGGCAGCATTGCTCGATACCTCGCGTAGTTCTGCTTGCGGAAGATTATCCTCCAGCCAGAGCCGGCATTGGGCGAGAGCCTGTGGATGCGCCAGAACACGCCGCACAGGCTCGAGGCCCTCCTTGTGGCCAAGCAAGGCGTGGCGAATGTCCAACTGACGTTCGCCAACAATATGCAGCGGACTCTCGACAAACGCATCGATTGCCTGCCCCACGATCCCCTCGGTCGAATTCTCGAAAGGGACGACGCCCAACTCCACCTGTCTCTTTTCAACCGCATCAAAAATCGACGCGATCGTCGAGACCGGAACAAACTCCGCCTGAGACCCGAAATGGCGACGAGCGGCCAGTTCCGAGTACGTGCCCTCGGGTCCGAGGTAGGCCACCCGAAGATCTCTTTGGAGGGCGCGGGAGGCCGAGAGCACTTCGCCAAAAATCGCTCGCAGGGCGTCTTCCGGGACAGGAACATCGCTCTTGAGGTTGAGGCGGGTCAGCCGTCGCAATTGGGCTGCTTCTCGCTCGGGCACCCAGATTCGTCCGCCGGTGGCCTGTTTTGCCGCCTTCACCTGCAGCACCACGCTGGTCCTCTCGCTCAGCAAGTTCAGCAAATCGGCGTCGATTCGGTCCAGCCGACGACGAAAAACCTCCAACGAGGGACGCTTTTTCCCGGCGACCGCCTCATCTCGTGTATTCTTTTTTGCCAATTCGAAACCCCGTCTCCGTTTGTCACTCAAAGCACAATCTACGCACAAGCTCCATTTAATCGGTGGCTTCAGGCTTTCAGGCAAGCCAGGACTTCTCGCTGCAGGGCGGTCGGCCAATGCGACTCGCTGAGCCAATGCGCCTCCGCCATCCCGCGAAACCAGGTTCTCTGGCGCTTGGCGTATTGCCGACTCGCCCGCACGATGGCCTCCACGGCCGCATCCGCGGTCAATTCGTCTCTCAGGAAAGCCTGCACCTCGCGGTAGCCAATCGATTGCATCGACGGCAGATCCCCGGAAAAGCCGCGTTCGAGAACGCCTCGTGTCTCATCCACCAATCCTTGAGCCCACATCTCCTCGGTACGTTTCTGGATTCGTTCCGCCAGAACCTCATTGGGCGGCGAGAGAACCACCGTAAAGACCTCAAAGGGCCGCGGTCGACGCGCGTGCTCCGCCTGCCACTGGCTGAGCGGGCGCCCGGTTTGGCGATAGACCTCGAGACCTCGCAAAACGCGTTGTCGGTCTTCCTCAGCGAGACGAGAAGCCAGTTCGGGATCCAGGGCGAGAAGCTCATCATGCATCTCCGCGTCCCCACGAGCTTCCGACTCGGCCAGCAATTGCGCGCGCAGCAGCGGCTCGGGTTGGGGCAAATCCGCCATGCCCTCCACCAGGGCACGCAGATACAAGCCGCTTCCACCGCAGAGAATCGGCGCATGGCCCCGGCCCCGGATCTCCCGAATCGCGGCAGTCGCCTCGCGAGCAAACCGACCCGCATCATAGGCGGTATCGGGCTCCACGACATCAATCAGATGATGCGGAACCCGGCGCATCATCTCGGCCGTCGGCTTCGCGGTGCCGATATCGAGGTGTCGAAAGATCTGACGAGAATCGACCGAAACAATCTCGGCCCCGGTCTCGCAGGCCAACTCGAGCGCGAGCGAGCTTTTCCCGGCCGCCGTGGGACCCACAATCGCCACCAGAGGCGTTCGGCCTGTCGGCCGCCTTGCACGTGAAGGTTTCGAGACAACCGACCCCTTCTCGTTCGCCATGCTCCTTTCGCCCATTCGCAACCTCTTATGGTCTGCGGCCGTTTTTTCAATCCGCGGAACTGGCTAACGCAACACGCGACGCTCGATCTCGCTCCGCGGAATCGGCGCGATCAGGGGCCGCCCATGCGGACAGGTCGCCGCAAAGGGGATCGTGTCCAGATCAGCGACCAACTGCTGCATCTCGGCCAGAGTCAAGGGTTCGCCTACCCGCACGGCTCCATGGCAGGCCACGCGAGCCAAAAGCGTATCGCGGGCCGCCAGAATGCGCTCCTGAGGCCCTACACCGCCCAGTTCCCCGAACTCTCGGGCCAGTTCGGCCAGAAGCACCTCGACATCGGTCGAGACATCCAGCGAAGCAGGCAAAGCGCGCAGAACGACGCGGCCCTTGCCGAAACTCTCGATCTCGAAGCCTCCCGCCCGCAGAGGCTCCGCATGCGATTCGAGCGCCGCAAGGGCCGTGGAATCCAGCTCGACCACGGCAGGCACCAGCAGCTGCTGGCTGGCAATGGTCTCCGCGGCCTGAGCGCGCAAACGCTCAAAGCGGACACGTTCGTGGGCGGCATGCTGATCAATCAGAACCAGACCATCGCGAGATTCGGTGACAATATAGCCGTTCATCGCCTGGCCCAGGACCCGCAGATCGCGAAAGCGAGGCACGCCTTCGGGATGCTCCACCGCGGGGTGGTCATGGCCGCAGCCCCCACAAAATTCCGCCCCACCCGACTCGCGCGCCCGCTCGAAGGCAATCGGCTCCTGACGAGCCTCGACCGCACTCGGTGGCGTCGAACGGATTTTGTAGGAGCGTGTCTCACGGCCCGAAGGGCGCGACGCGTAACGCGCCAGGGATTCTTCCACCCGCCGGGATACGTCGGCCCCTTCGTCTGAGGCCGTAGCGGTCGCAGCAGCGGTTGCGGCCGAAGCCCCGGCCGGTGCCGGTGCCTGGATCCCGTCTTCCAGCGCCGCTCGGACCGTGCGAAGCACGGCCGCATAGACCCGATCTCCGTTCGCAAAACGAACCTCCACCTTGCCAGGATGGACGTTCACATCGACCTGCCCCGGAGGCAACTCCAGAAAGAGAACAACCGCCGGATAGCGGCCCTGTGGCAGCAAGGCGCGATAGGCGTCGAGAACCGCTCGGGTCAGAACCCGATCGCGCACCACACGTCCGCCCACATAGGAGAGGATCGCCTTGGACTGCGGGTAGCTCTTCCCGGCGCGGGAAACCCAACCGCTGACCTGAATCCCGTCAACTTCCCCACGACACGAAAGCATCTCTTCAGCCCGTGTCGGACCCTGAACCTGTCGCAGGCGTTCGTCGGGATCCGTGACGGCCGGGTGTCGAAAGACCTCGCGTGCACCATGAGTCAACGAAAACGCCACCGAGGGTCGCGCGAGGGCCGCCCGCGACAGCCAATCCGAAATGTGTGCCAGCTCGGTCTGCGCTGTCCGCAAAAACTTGCGACGCGCCGGGACCGAAGCAAATAGATCCCGTACCGTGATCCGGGTTCCCTCGGGCAAGCCTGCGGGCACCACCTCGGTGACCTCGCCCTGCTCCACGCGAATCCGCGTCCCCTCGGCGGCTCCTCGCGCACAAGTCTCGATGGTGGTTGTCGAAATCGACGAAATACTGGCGAGAGCTTCGCCTCGAAACCCGTAGCTGCTCACCGAGTCGATCTCTTCGATCTCGCGCAGCTTGCTGGTCGCGTGTCGCAAACAAGCCCGCTCCGCGTCCTCACGAGCCATCCCCGAACCGTCGTCCTGCACGATAATTTCGGTGCGACCGCCTTCCTGCACCGAGATATCGACTCGCTGGGCGCCGGAATCCAGGGCGTTCTCGACAAGCTCCTTCACGATCGAGGCGGGCCGCTCAATGACCTCTCCCGCCGCAATCTGGTTGGCCACAACCGCCGACAAAATTTCAATTGAATTGCTCAACTTGATGCATCCGTGCCGCGTGCTGGAAAATCCGCGATCCGAACACTCCTCGTACCACCTCCCCCGGTCGTGCTACAAGTCGTGGATGCAGGAAGAAACTCGAATCAGGGCCCTGGCCTACCAGAAGAAAATCGGTTCACGCGAAGAAATCCGAGGTGCCTGCGAGGCCTATCGCCGGGAGGCCCACCGCGTGGTCTTCACCAACGGTTGTTTTGATCTTCTGCACCCGGGACATGTTCGCTACCTCGCCATGGCCCGCGCTTTGGGAGACAAGCTCGTCGTCGGGCTGAACGCGGACAGCAGCGTCAGGCGCCTCAAGGGCGATTCCCGCCCCCTTCAGGATGAGCAGGCTCGTGCGGAGGTGCTCGCCGCTCTCGCCTGCGTCGACCATGTGGTCATCTTCCCTCAGGACGACCCCCTCGAGCTCATCCTCGAACTCAAGCCCGACGTTCTGGCAAAAGGCGCCGACTGGGCGATCGAGGAGATCGTCGGAGGTGCGGAGGTCCAATCCTGGGGCGGCGAAGTCGCCCGCGTCGAATTGGTCGAGGGGCAATCGACTTCGCATCTGGTCGAGAAAGCACAACGCCAAAGCTGACGGGATCAGGCCGCGCGCCAGCGGCAATCCTCACGGCAGACAGGCGATCGCGTCGATCTCGAACAAAGCGCCTTTGGGCAGCGTACAGACCGCGACTGTCGCTCGTGCGGGACAAGCCGAGCCCAATGCCTGCTCGTAGATCTCGTTGACCACCGCAAAATCTTCCATATCGACGAGGTAGAGCGTCGTCTTCACGACCTCGGCGAAACCGACGCCCGCGGCATCGAGGACCGCTGCCAGATTGGCCAAAGCCTGCCTCGCCTCGGCCGCCACCCCACCGGAAACCAGCGCTCCGTCCTCGGGAGACATACCGATCTGGCCGGAGCAGAAAACCATACCACCCGAAACGGTCGCCTGAACGTAAGGACCGATCGCCGCCGGCGCCCGAGGGGTGGAGATCGAAGTGACGTTTTTCATAAGCATGACTCTCCTTGAGAGGTTCAGACTCGAATTCGCTCGACGGAAATCACGCCCTTGAGCCGGCTCAGCCGCCGAATCAACCGCCCCAGCTCCTCGATATTCTGCACCATGACTTCAAATGTATTGATCGCCTTGCCATCTTCGATCGCTCGAGATTCGGCTTTTCGAATATTGATACCCGCACCGGCGATCGCCCGCGAGATACCCGCGAGCTGGCCCCGTTCGTCCACGCAGCCGACCTCGATCTTGACGGGCCGTGGCGCCTGATTCTCGGTGTCCCAGACGCAGTCCACGCGGCGCAGAGGATCGGCCTCCAGAACTCGCGAACAGGTCGCGGCATGAACCGTGACACCCCGGCCTCGCGTGAGGAACCCGGCAATCCGCTCACCGGGAATCGGATCGCAGCAGCGAGCGAATCGCACCAACACATCCGGCAGGCTCGAGACCCGCACGCCTCCTTCGGCCGTCCTCCGACTGACCGACCGGATGATCCGCTCCAACCGCCCCGGCTCGGTGGGGTGATCGAGGTCTGCTTCCGGCGCGATCTCGGCCAGGACCTCGCGCGAGGTCATACGACCGTATCCCACCTGTGCAATCAGACTATCGGCATCCTTCTGGCTGAGCGCTTCGGCAGCCTTTGCCAAAACCCCCTCGCGGACGAGTCGAGCCACATCGAGCCCTACGCGAGCAAAATCTCGCGCCAGGATCTCACGACCAACCTCCAGAGATCGTGAAGCCTGTTGCTCCTTTACCCAGGCGCGGACTCGCTCCTTCGCGCGCGGCGTGCGCACAAATTTCAGCCAATCGCGTGACGGGGTCTGCTTCTGGGTGGTGATGATCTCGACCATATCGCCGTTCTGCAACTGGTAGCGCAGCGGCACCAGACGACCCCCAACCCGAGCCCCGGTGCAACGATGACCGACCTCCGAGTGGACGCGATAGGCGAAATCCACAACCGTCGCGCCCTTGGGGAAATGTCGCAAATCCCCCTTGGGCGTGAAGACATAGACCTCATCGGCAAAGAGATCCTCCTTGAACCCATCGAGAAACTCCTCAGGGTCCTTCACCTGTTGTTGCCAATCGAGCATCTGACTGAGCCACTGGAAGCGCTGCAGTTCCTCCTGCGCTCCGGCGTACCCGCCTTTATACTTCCAGTGGGCGGCCACCCCCTCCTCGGCCACACGATGCATCTCGATGCTGCGGATCTGGACCTCGATCCGTTCGGCCTGCGGCCCGAGGACTGCTGTGTGGAGGGACTGATAGCCATTGGCCTTCGGGAGCGCGATATAATCCTTGAATCGTCCCGGAATGGGCCGCCATTGCTCGTGGACGCAGCCCAGCGCCTCGTAACAATCCCTTTTCGAATCCACGACGATGCGGAAGGCGACCAGATCGAAAAGCTGCTCATAGAGAAGGTTCTGGGTCACCATCTTCTGGTAGATCGAGTAAAAATGTTTGGGACGTCCCGAAACTTGCGCCTCGATCCCCGAACTCTCCAGCTTGCGCTCAAGCTGTCGATGGACCTCGCGGATATATTTTTCCCGCTCGGTTTTCTTTTGCGAAACGAACCGCTTGAGCTGGTAATAGATTTCGGGGTGCAAGGCCTGCAGGGCCGCATCCTCCATCTCGCTCTTCATCCAGTAGATTCCGAGCCGATGCGCGAGAGGCGCATAGATATCGAGAGTCTCCTGGGCGATCTTGCGCCGACGCGCCGGAGATAGTGCTCCCAGGGTGCGCATATTGTGTGTTCGATCCGCGAGCTTGATCAAAATCACGCGAACATCCTTGGACATCGCGAGGATCATCTTGCGGAAGTTCTCCGCCTCCTGCTCTTCGCGACTCGCGAAGTTGATCTGGCTGATCTTGGTCACCCCGTCGACCAGGCTGGCCACCTCCGGGCCGAACCCTGCCTCGATATTCTCGAGGGTCGTCAGGGTATCCTCGACCGTATCGTGGAGAAGTCCGGTAGCGATACTCGGAACATCAAGCCGCAGATCCGCGATGATATTGGCGACCTCCAGCGGATGGGTAACGTAAGGCTCGCCGGAAGCACGCCTCTGGTTCTTGTGCTTTTCCGCCGAAAACTCGTACGCGCGGCGCACCACATCGAGAGGGGCAGATGGAAGGTACTCCTCCACCTTGTTCAGAAGTCCGTCGAGTTTCACTGGATTGAGTGTATCCGGGAAACACCCCGATTGCCCAGAGGCGCGAGAAAATTAAGACGTTATTCCAGATCCGGGGGTGCCAAACGCCCTTGCCGACAACGTTCGGCCCGAATGATCGACAGGAGGTCGTCGGCCGCCTTGTCGCGGTCATCGTTGACGATCAGATAATCGTATACGCCCACCTCGCGAGCCGCGCTCACCTCTTCGCGAACCCGAGCCAGCCGCCGCGCAATCTGAGCCTCATCATCGGTCCCCCGAGCCCGCAATCGCGTCTCGAGAACCGCGGCCGAAGGAGGCATCACAAAGATCCCCACCGCGTCCTTCGGATAGGCCTTTCGCAACGATCGAGCGCCCTGAATATCCACATCGAGGAGAATATCGCGCCCCTCGCCAATCGCCGCATCCAGTGGCGTGCGCGGCGTCGCGTAGGCATGGTCGAAGACCTCGGCCCACTCGACAAACTCTCCCTCATCGAGGAATTCGCGAAAGCTCTGCTGCGAGACGAAGCGATAATCCACGCCATCGACTTCCCCATCACGCGGTTTTCGCGTCGTACAGGAAACCGAGAGCTGCAACGAAGGCTCGGCCGCCATGGCGGATTTTACCAGCGTTGTCTTTCCACCCCCCGAGGGCGCGGAAACAACCAGCAGGATTCCGCGGCGACGATTACTCATTCGACGTTCGCCGCCTGCTCGCGCAGCTTCTCCAACTCGGCCTTCGCCTCGAGGACACATTGCGTGAGAGGAAGGTGGTTGGCCTTCGAGCCCGTCGTATTCACCTCGCGGAGGATCTCCTGAAGGAGAAATTCCATCCGCTTGCCACTGGCAGCCTTCTCGCGCGTCAAAGCACGAAAAGCCTGCAGGTGAGCCTCGAGGCGCGTCATCTCCTCGGTCACATCGGCCTTGTCGAGCGCCATCGCGACCTCCGACACCAAGCGGTCAGGCTCCGGCACCTGATTGCCGAGAACCTTGCGCAGGCGTTTCGCCAGACGCTCCTGAAAAATCGGCGCCATCCGGGCGGCAATGTCACGCATCTGACGGCGCAATCTTTCCAGCGCCTGCAAACGCCCCCGCATATCGGCTGCGAGATGCGCCCCCTCACGCCGACGTTCTCGATCATGCGCCTTGAGCGCCTGGTCGAGTACCTTGCGCAAGGCAGCCTCCTCGGACTTGCCCGCCACGGCATGCTCACGCATCCGGACCACGTCGGGCGACGTACGGCGCAACATTGCGAGGTCGATCTCCCCGGGGAGGCCGAGACTCTTCTGCAGGCGCTTCCAGGCCTTTACCGACTCACGAGCCAAAGGCAGATCCACCTCGACCGAGCGCCCCTTGTTTTCCACCGCATCGCGCCGAATGGCAATGTCGACGCGGCCGCGTTCCTGCCACTCCGCGACTCGCTTGCGCAGATCCGGCTCCAGCGACTGATATTCTCGCGGCAAGCCGATCTTCACCTCGAGAAACCTCGAGTTGATGCTCCGGATCTCGGCGGTCAGGAACCCCCCCGGAACCTTCACGCGCGCCCGACCGAATCCTGTCATACTTCTCATCGTTTCCTGCTCCCTCGCCCCGCATCCGGGTTCCGCACAGCACGCGACAATTCCGCACGCGTGAGGGTCGCTGTCCCCACCTTGCCGACCACCACGCCTGCAGCGTGATTGGCGAGTTCGGCAGCTTCCTCGGGGGTTCCCCGCGAGGCCAGCGCCAGAGCGGCCGTTGCCAATACGGTATCGCCAGCACCGGTCACATCAAACACCTCGCGAGCATGCGCGGCGAAAGAAACGGGGCCGCGCTCGGGACGGCAAAGGGCCATCCCGCGCTCCCCGCGCGAAACCAGCACCGTATCGCTTTGCCATTTTTCCAGCAGACGCCGACCCACCTTGCGAAGGGCGGGCCCACTATCGGGCTTCAGACCAGCCGCTTCCTCAGCCTCGGCGGCGTTGGGCTTGACCAACGTCGCCCCGCGGTAATGGTCGTAGTTGGGCTGCTTGGGATCGATCAGGTAGGCGAAACCGAACTTCTCGCGCGCTCCGGCCAGGAGGTCGAGCAGTTCGGGCCCGATGGTACCTTTGCCATAATCCGACACGATCACCGCATCGGCTTGCGGCAATAATTTTTCGACCGAGCGCGAAATTCGCCTGACCAGATCCGCTCCGGGGCGATCGGGTTCCCGGTCGAGGCGGACTAATTGTTGTCTCTGCGCCACGATCCGCGTCTTCTCGATCGACACCGCCCGACTCGTCGTGATGATGCCGCTGATGTCGGCGCCACGGTTCTTCAGGCCGCTGCATATGGTTCGACCCGCAGCATCGCGGCCCACCCAACCTGCTACCATGGGCACAGCACCCAGCGCGGCGAGATTCGCTACCACATTGCCGGCGCCACCCGGATGGTCGCTCTCTTCCGTCACCCGAACCACGGGGACCGGCGCTTCGGGCGAGATCCGTCGCACTTCTCCCCAGATAAAGCGATCCAACATCAAATCGCCCACCACCAGAACCCGGGCGCGCGGGAAGCCTGCGATGAGTCCGGAAAGCCTTCGTGATGCCATCATGCCGAGCGGTTTCCTACAACGGAACCGCGCCGAGTGCCATGGTTGACGCGCAGGAAGCTGCTTTCGGGTGGACTTTTCTCGTCCACCCAGCCCACAACGTCGAATCCGGGCGCTGGAAAGGCCCGGAAACGAGCGATTTCCGGAAAACAGGAAACGCCGGGGCGCACCCCTCTTGCCCCCACGGGAAAGGTAACCTGCCCGCAGCCCAGGCTCCTAGGCTCCCAGGCTCTCCACCGCCCGCAGGACAACCTCCGGAGCCAAATCCTCCATACAGGCGTGGGTTGAGATCGGACAGCGAGCCGAACCGTGCCGGGAACAAGGCCGGCAACCAAGATCCTCTTGCCCCACCAGCACGACGGACGATCCCAGCGGAGCAAACCCCATTTCCGGGGTCGTGGGCCCGAAGATCGACACCAAGGGTGTGTCTACCGCTCCCGAAACATGACCCGGGCCCGAGTCGTTCGCCAGACAAAGTGCGGCCCGATCAATCACGGCGACCATTTCCGCCGTCGTCGTCAGCCCTGTCCAATCAAGAACGTTCCCGGAAACATCTCCCGCAGCGTGTGCGACCTCACCGGCCAGAGAACGATCGCCCGGCCCGCCAATGACAATGGCGCGATCATAACCACAGCTTAGAAGCGCCGAGGCCACCGCTCCAAAATACCGTGCGGGCCACTGCTTGGTCGCCCATGCCGATCCGGGGGCCAGAACCACAAGACGCGCCTCGGCATCGACACCCTCGCCTGCAAGGCGCTCACCGACAGCTTTTTTCGCCGCCGGATCGACTTCCAGGTACGGCAGGGGAGGATCGACAGCCGCAAGACCGATGCCCTCGACCAACCCCAGCATCCGGTCGCGTGCGTGCTCGCCGCGATAAGCCACCCGATCCGTGTAGAAAAAGGATCCGCCAGCCCCGGAAAACCCAACCCGGATCGGAATGCCGGCATGCCAGAGCAGCGCGGCTGTCCGAAAGGAACGTTGCACCGCAAGCGCCGCATCAAACTGACGCTCGGCGAGCAAGGCCGACATCCGGAGAAAGCCGGCAAGCCCTCTTTTCTCTCCTCGTTTTGCGTACACCAGAACATGATCCGGCGGGACCAGTGGTGCCACGATCGCCTCCGCGTCCGGCCGCACCAGCCAATGAATTTCGGCATCCGGAAAGGACTCCTCCACCCGGCGCTGCAATGCCGTCGCCAGAACCACGTCTCCGAGGAAGGCGGTCTGGATCAAGAGAACCCTGTCAGGCGCAGCCACGTGGCCAAACTAGCAGGAAGAGTGCCCTGCCGAAAACTTCCGGGGACATCCCCGCGGAATTCCCCGCTCAGGCAAGCTCTTGCTTGAGCCAGTCGTATTCCGCCTGCAATCCCTCTTCCAGCCCCGTCCGCGGCGACCACTGGAGTTCGGATGCGGCCAACTCGGCTGCGGCATGCGTATGCCGGACGTCGCCTAATTGCTTGCCCAGACGTTTTACCTTCGGCTCAACGCCCGTGATGCGCCCGATGATCTCGAGCACATGATTCACGCTCACGCGCGACCCGCCACCGATATTATAGGCCTTGCCCGGAGTCCCGTTCTCGAGTGCCAACAAGTTGGCACGCACGACATCTGCGACAAACGTGAAGTCGCGCGTTTGTTCGCCGTCGTCATAGAGGGTGATTTCCGATCCCTCGATCTGCGCTCGCAGGAATTTATGAAAAGCCATATCGGGGCGTTGTCGCGGCCCGTAGACGGTGAAGTACCGAAGCGAGATCGTCGGTACGCCAGCGGATACCGTATAGAGTCGCGACAAATGCTCGCCAGCCAATTTACTCACACCATAGGGAGAGATCGGCTGCGGCAACGTTTCCTCACTGGTGGGAAAATCTTTCGCGTCGCCGTAGATCGAGGACGAAGACGAATACACGACGCGAATTTTCCGCGCCACGCACGCCTCGAGCAGCCGCTGGGTCCCCTGAATGTTCGAATTGCAGTAGATCGAGAAATCCTGCCCCCAACTCGCCCGAACGCCAGCCTGGGCGGCGAGATGGATGACGGCATCCACGTCGGAGCAGATGGAATTCATATCCGCGGTCATCAGATCGTCTTCCAGAAATGAAAAACGCGGATTTTCCTTTGCTGCCTTGAGATTTTTCTCTTTACGCTCGCGCGGGTAGTAGTCCAGAAAGCAATCCAGACCTCGGACTTCATCCCCGCGTTGCAGAAGAGCGTCCACAATTTGTGAACCGATAAATCCCGCACATCCTGTCACCAGCACCAACATCCTGAAATCCTCGCGCCCCCGTTAAACCACATCCCGCAGGAATTGCCCATAGACAGAATTCCTCCGGAAGGCCCTTCCACCACCGGCACCGACTATTCTTCTCCGACCTGGCAACCCGTCCGCTCCGCGACCAGAGACAGGAAGGCCTCTTCCTCCACCGACGCCATCTGCAACTCCAACCGCAAGGCCACCAACCGCCCGCGCGCGAAAGGAAAGCGACGCAACTTGACCAGATCCTTTTCCGTACACACGACCAGATCGGCTGCGTGAGCAACCTTGGAAATCTGCTGCCAATCCGTCTGATCAAAATCATGATGGTCGGGATATTCCAGAACATCGACAGGTTGAACTTCCAGGTCTCCGAGCAGTTCGTAGAAAGATGTCGGATCGGCGATCGCCGATACCGTCACGATCTTTCGACCGACAATCATACCCAGCGGCTGAACAATCGTTTTCCCCTCCTCCGCCTGAATGACAGAAGCAGGTGCAAAGGCCGCCGAAAAAATCGGTACGTCCGGCGCAAAGCCGCTCACGATCTCGCCCACTTTCCCGGGCTCGTGTGCCTTGGTCACCACAATCGCATCGGCACGCCGCAAGGCCGAAAGCGGTTCACGCAAAGGTCCAGCCGGCAGAAGGCCGCCGTTACCGAACCCCGCTCGACCATCAACAAGCACGATATCCATCGAACGGCCCAGCCGGCGATGCTGGAAGCCATCATCGAGAACCACCAGATCAACCGCATGTCGCTCGATGGCTTCGGTAGCGGCCGCGACCCGATCGGCGCCGCAGACAACCGGCACCCCGGCTCGTTCGGCAAGGAGGATCGCCTCATCGCCAACCTCGGAAACCTCATCGCTCGCTACCCCGGCATCACCCACGGTGGCCACCCGCCCCTTGAGGACCCCGCCATACCCCCGGCTGACGATTGCGGGACGCATGCCTCGGGCGATCAGTCGCTCGACCAACCAGAGCGCAAAGGGCGTCTTGCCGGTCCCGCCGACGGTCAAATTGCCGATACTGACGACAGGGGCATCTACCCTCGAGGTGCGAAAAGCACCAAGCTGATAGGCCAGGCCGCGCACCCGAGCCCCGAGACCAAAGAGCATGGCCGCCGGCGCCAGCGCCCAACGGATTGCACCTCGCTGACGCCAACCCGCCAGGACTCGACCCCGCAGGCCCCCTTCCTCGCGGTCGCTCATACCAAACACTCTCCCCGCAGCGGCACCTGCAAGGCGCGCCATGTATCCTCCAGCGCCCCGGAAAGCTCTCCCGCGACCGTGCGGATCGCGTGGCTCGCTTCCGGATCATGAACATGCAGAAAATGCTCGATCTCCACCGCCAGTTCCGCAGCCGTCGTCGCACGGCGCAAACCACCCGCAGCTTCGAGCTTGTCGGCAAGTTCCGCGACCGAGTCCAGATGAGGGCCGACCACGATCGGCACTCCGAAGCGGGCCGGCTCGAGAAGGTTGTGCCCTCCCACAGGCACGAGGCTGCCCCCGACAAACGCCACCCGCGCCATTCCGTAGCAACCAGCCAATTCCCCGATCGTATCGAGAAGCAGGACCTGTGGCCCCTCGGGAAAAACAGCGCCGACCAGTTGGCTACGACGGTGATAGGGAATGCCGGCTTCCTCGAGCAACCCTGCAACCTCCGCAAACCGCCCCGGATGGCGCGGCGCCAGAATCATCAGCAGATCCGTGTGGTTCAATAGAACCGAGCGCAGAGCCTCGATCAGCAATCCTTCTTCCCCGGGATGCGTCGATCCGGCGACCATCACCTCGCGATTGGCGAGACCAGCCAACACGGCAGGAGCCTCTTGCGCCTCACCGCTACCCTTGAGGGATCCGGTGACAAAGAGACGTTCGGGGTCGACCCCGAGCCGCAGGAGGCGCTCGCGGTCAGCCTCGGATTGCAGAAGGAATCGAGAAACGCACCCCAGAACGGCACCGGAAAAGCGGGGAAACATGCCCAGCGCGCTCGCGGCACCGGGCGAAACTCTTCCGCTGACCTGCACCGACGGCACCCCGGCCCGCCGAAGCGCCAGCAGAAGGTTCGGCCATAATTCGTTCTCGGTAAAGAGAAATAATGACGGGCGAAGGCGACGGACCAGCCGACCCGTAACCAGAGGAAAATCCAGCGGGGCCGTAACGGCATGGACGCCCGGCATCAGGCGCGTAGCGGTGGCGACGCCGGTGGTCGTGAGCGCCGTGACGACCACTTCGGCCCCCGGATGCGCCCCCTGCCAGCGTCGAACCAATGGCGCCAGGGCCTCCACCTCGCCTACCGAAGCGCCATGCGCCCAGAGAAGCTCTCCGTTCCCCCGCGAAGGCCACCCCATTCCCAGCCGGGCAAAAATGCCTCGGCGTGCGTCCGCACGCCACAGCAAACCCAGCAGAACCAACGGCAGACTCAGCAAACCCACCAGAGCCAGCAGCACGTTATAGAGACGCAGAACGATCGGCGACGGGAATTCCATCAGACGGCCGCCCTCGGCTCCGCATCACGGGCTTGCCCCAACCACTCGGCCGACAGTGCGGGTGAAACCCCGGCAAGTTCATCGGCTCGCGCGGTGACCATCGTCAAACGTTGCTCGAGCAAGCACCGCGCCTCCTCCAACGCCTCGGGCGTCGCCGCGGACGACACCCGCAGGGGCTCGCCCGCCACATAATGCAGCCGAGCAAATGGCTTGGGAATCAAAAGGCGATCCCAGCTTCGGGAGAGATAGGTATAGCGGGTCGCCGAGTAACCGATGGGATAGATCGGCGCGCCCGTCGCTCGCGCCAACTGCAAGACTCCGGACTTGGCCTCGCAACGAGGCCCCTTGGGGCCGTCGGGAACGACCACGATATCCATTCCACGTTCGTGTGCGGCGAGCAGGCCCTTGAGCCCACGAACCCAACCACGGGTGCTCGACCCGTGAACAACCTCAATACCGAGACGCTCGATCGCGCGGGAGACCAGAGCTCCATCCCGATGCCGGCTATTCATGATGCAGGCACCACGCCCCCGATAGACAAAGGGCATCATGGCCAAACGCCCGTGCCAGAAGGTCAGAATCACGGGTTCACCCGCGGCAAAGCGGGCGAAAATTTCCGACTCGTTCTCGAACGACATGCGCGTGGTCCAACGAAGGAAGGTCAGCACCAGAAAGATCAGCAACCCGCCAAGCCACACCACCGCGGTCTCGCGACGGGACCCCGCTGGCAACATCGTCACGCCGAAGGCTCCATGCCCAACTGCTGCTGGTCGTGGAGACGCCGGTAGATTCCATCGACTGCCAGCAACTCTTCGTGGGTTCCTTCTTCGGCAATGCGCCCGTGATTGAGCACCACAATGCGATCGGCCCGCCGAATCGTCGAGAGACGATGGGCGATGACCAGGCTGGTGCGGCCCTTCATCAGATGATCGATCGCGGCCTGCACGAGGCGCTCGGACTCCGAATCCAGGGCCGAAGTCGCCTCGTCCAGAATCAGAATCGGCGCGTCTTTCAAAAGAGCGCGGGCAATGGCCAGACGTTGCCGCTGTCCACCGGATAAAGCGACCCCGGACTCGCCGATCTCGGTAGCAAAACCGCCGGGCAGCTTGTGCACAAATTCGCTCGCATGTGCCGCTTCAGCCGCCGCTTCCAACTTTTCGGTGCCCGCATCGGTTCCGCCATAGGCAATATTGGCGCCCACGGTATCATCAAATAAAAACGTCTGTTGGGTCACAACCCCGATCTGCGCCCGCAACCTCTTGAGAGAAATATCCCGGATATCGACCCCGTCAAAAAGGATGCGGCCCCCGCTGGGGTCGTAAAATCGAGCCAACAAATCCGCCAGAGTGGATTTACCTCCACCGCTTGCTCCCACCAGTGCCACCACCTCGCCTCGGGCGATCCGCAGATCGATTTCATGGAGAGCGGGCGCCGGCGCGGATTCTCCCTCCCGCGGCGGATAGGCGAAGGAAACGTTTTCAAAAACGATATCGCTGGAAAGAGTTTCCAGAGGTGGTCCGTCCAACCGGTCCGGCACGTCGGTTTCTTCGTCAATGATTTCGAAGACCCGATCCGCGGACGCCATTCCCTGCTGGATGGTGGCATTCACCCGAGCAAGACCCTTGAAGGGATCGTAGACGAGAATCAAGGCCGCGACGAAACCCATGAACGCCCCGGTCGTCCGCTCTCCGTGAATGACACTATAGCCGCCGTACCAGAGAACCGCCGCGATCCCGACGGCCGCCAGGACCTCCATGATCGGCTGCACAAGTGAGCGTGAGCGAGCTGCTTTTTTATAGAATTGAAAGAGCCGCTCATTTTCGGCGGCAAATCGGGACTCTTCGTAGTCCTCCATCCCGAAAGCCTTCACGATCCGATTGCCCTGAACGGTCTCCTGCACCAGGGAAGCCAGCCCACCCAGCGTCTCCTGCCCCTTCTTCCAGTATCGCCGCAACTTGCGCGACAGACCCAATACGGGAAGCACGGCTACCGGGAAGGCCACAAATGCAATCAAGGCCAGAACCCAATCCATCACGAAAGCCGCCGTCACGGTGGCCACCAGAGAAGCGCTGTCGCGCAGGATGACGATCGAGGCCTGCGTGACGGCAGCGCTCACCTGCGAGACGTCACTGGTCATCCGCGAAACAATCGTCCCGCTGGGAGTTCGATTGAAAAACGAGAGCGGCAAATATTGGATCGCCCGATTCAGATCCGACCGCAGATCCGCGATTACCCGCTGACCGACCCACTCGGTCAGGTAACTGCTGGTGAAATTGGCGACACCGCGGAACACGAAAAGGGCAAACACGGCAAACGGCATCAACGTCAACATCTGCGCATCCCGGTTCTCGAAGATATCGTCATAAATAAAACGAATCAGGAACGGCACAGCGCCGTTGGTCGCGCTGAATAAAATCGTGGCCAGCAAGGCCACGACGAACCTCGGCCAGACGTAGGGCCTGAGGTACGCCAGCAGTCGCTTATAGTTGGAACGCTCCGGCATCGGCAGACTTTGCCTACCGGATACGGGGCCTGCGGTCCAAAAGAACGTCGAATCGACTATTCAGGCCGACCGCCGAGCATTTCGACCGCGATTTCTGCCGCTCGGGCGGCCGCACCCGGGCGACCCAGCTTCTCGCGGACCAACGCCAGGTCTTCCCGCATCTGCCCCGCCTGCCGGGGATCGTCGAGGATGGCCCGGGCCTCGGCAGCCATGCGCTCGACCGTCACTTCATCCTGCACCAATTCGGGCACCGCGCGACGTTCCAGGATCAGGTTCGGCATTGCGATATGATCGACCTGCACCAGGCGCTTGGCGATGGCAAAACTCACGGGAGACAGCCTGTAGGCCACCACCATGGGGGTTCCGAGCAGAGCAGTCTCCAAAGTTGCGGTCCCCGAGGACAGCAGCACAAGATCGGCCGCAGCAACCAGATCCCAGGTACGCCCCGCGATGATCGACAGATCCGGATCGGCGAGAGCCTCGGTCGCCTCTCGCAGCTCCTCGCTGGCGAGCGCAATCACGCCGCGCACATTTTTCTGCTGCGCCAGTGCGCCCTGCAGCACCGGCAGAAGCCCCGCGATCTCGGCCCTGCGGCTCCCCGGCAGGAGGGCCACCAACCTCTCGTCATCCGCAACGCCGAGCTCGGCCCGGACGGAAGCACGATCGGTCTCTGCCCGCACGGTCTCCAACGCCGGATGTCCCACGAACTCCACCTCGGTCAGACCCCGATAGAGTTCCTCCTCGAACGGAAACACAACCGCCAACCGATCCACGCGACGCGCCAGAGTGCCGATTCGGTAACGTCGCCATGCCCAAACCTGCGGACTGACGTAGTAGAAAACGGGAATCCCATAGCGCTTGGCCACGCCCGCAAGGCGCAAATTGAAATCGGGAAAATCAATCAAAATGACCAGGTCCGGCCGCGCACCATCTTTCCCGAGAATCGCTCGACGTATCTTGCGGTAGGAGCGCAGAATCGTGCCGCCCTGTCCGAGCACCTCGGTCAATCCCATGATCGAGAGTTCCTCGGCCGGAACCAGAATCTCCATCCCCTCGGCCCTGAGCCGGTCGCCACCGACACCGGAGACTATCAGGTCGGGCATTCTGTGCCGCAGGGCACGCACCAACTCCGAGCCACGCAGGTCACCCGAGGACTCCCCAGCGACCATCAGAACATGAGGGGGCTTGCTCACTCGGTCTCCATCGATGTGAGAATTCTCTCGCAAAGATGCAGCGCGCGACTCCCGTCTTCCCCGGTCGTCGCCGCCCTTGCCCGAGTTTGCACCGACGCAATAAAGGCACGCACCTGGGCCTCGAGGGCATCGCCTTCACCCAAATCCAGTTCCTCCCAGTCGATCTCGAGAGCATCATTCGGCTTCGAGTGACGGTGAGCGACCTGAGCCTTGCGCTCTCCCAGATCGATCGCCAGATAGAGGTCTTCCTGGAACAGCCGCAGCTTCCGCTCGCGCTTTGCCGACACACGACTCGCGGTCACATTCGCCACACACCGATCGGCAAAGCGGAGGCGGACGTTGGCCAGGTCGACATTCGGTGTCAGCACCGGAATCCCGACGCTGTCGATATGCACGATCTCGGCCGGCTGCAGCAGCGCGATCAGGTCGAGATCGTGAATCATGAGATCGCGCACCACGTCCACGTCCGCACCACGCGGGGTAAAAGGTGCCAACCGATGACACTCGACAAAGCGAGGCTTGCGGATCATCCCCGCCAAGCGGATCAACGCGGGGTTGAATCTCTCGAGATGGCCCACCTGCAAAATACAATCATGCGCGTGCGCCAGGGCGACCAACTCGTCTGCCTCGACTCCGCTGGCCGCGAGCGGCTTCTCGACCAGGCAATCCACCCCCGCCTCGAGCAATTGCCCGGCAACAGAGCGGTGCAGCGTGGTCGGCACCGCCACGCTCACGCAATCAACCTGCCCGATCAGGTCGTCGGGCTTGCTGTAGGCCTTGCAGGAAAGGCGATCCGCGAGAGCTTTCGCTCGATCCAAATCCACATCGACAACCCCGACCAGTTCACAGGATTCGATCGCCGCATATTTTTCAGCGTGAAAAGTACCCAGATGCCCCGTGCCCACAACAGCCGCGCGGGTGAGAGATGACTCGCTCACAGCACCTCCGCAGGGAACGCATGAATTCGAATGGAGGCGGCATTTGCCGAAGCAATCACAGCCTCTCTCTCCAAAATGATGGTGCGCCCCGCCTCGATGGCCAGAACTGATGCACCGACTTCCTTCATCAAGGCCACGGTCTCGGGGCCAATCGCCGGAACATCAAAACGCAGGTCCTGCTCGGGCTTGGCCGCCTTGACCACCACGGCACCACCCCGGGCCAATTCCGCGCCCCTTCGAATAGCGGCGTCCGTTCCCTCAACCGCCTCCAGGGCAAAGACCAGCCCCTCCTTGACCACAACCGTCTGACCGATTTCAAAGCTCCCGGTCGCCGCCAATACACGCCGCCCAAATTCGATGTCGCGCACCTCGCTGGCCGAAGGCTTCTTTCGCGTCAGCGCACCGGCGGACGGCACCAGATCGGGCAAATATTTGGTCGAGGAAAGCACGGGCATTCCTTCCTTCTCGATCTCGTCGGCAATCCCCCGCAACAAGCGATCATCCTGCAACGTTCTCATCCGCAAGAGAAAGCTCGCGCCGCGAAGATCAGGACGGACGGAACGAAGCGCCTGAACCTTACCGATACCGCCGGCCATCACCGCATGATCACATTCGGCTGCCGTAAACGTCCGGATCATACGACCGAGTTCGCCGACCTTGACCCATGTGCAAGCATCCACTTCGGCCTCGATCGCCGGGTCGGTCTCGCCCTGATGCGCCACGGCAATCACCTGCACGCCCGACTCGCGCGCCCCTCGCGCCACCAGGACGGGGAATACGCCGTTACCGGCTATCAGCGCGAGCTTGGCTTCTCCCACAAGCCGGCCTCAGGGACGCGTCATGCCGCGTTCGCCCGCCTCCACAAACTCGATGAATTCCAACACACGCGGCCAGGTGCTCATTTCCTGCCGGACTTCGGCAACCGCGTCCTTGAGTACACGCTTGGAGCGGAAAAGGATCCGGTAGGCCTGCTTGAGAGCCGAGACCTCATCCGGGGAAAACCCGCGACGCTCAAGGCCGACCACGTTCAGTCCCACCAGACGGGCGCGATCTCCGCTCGCCAGACAGAACGGAGGAATATCCTTGACCACCATGGCGCCGCCACCGAGGAACGCAGACTCCCCGATGCGCATGAACTGCGCGATCGCGGCCATTCCCGAGACAATCACATGATCTCCGAGCGAGACGTGGCCCGCGAGCTGCGCGCCGTTGGCCAGAACGCAATGGCTTCCCACGCTGCAGTCATGCGCCACGTGGCTGAAGTTCATGAAGAGATTATCGTCACCGACGGTGGTCTCCATCCCGCCGGCCTCGGTGCCCAGACTGAGCGTTGCAGACTCGCGAATTCGGTTGCGCTCGCCAACGACAAGGCGGCTGTCCTCCCCGTGGAACTTCAGGTCCTGCGGCACCGACCCCACACTGGCATAGGGAGAAATCACACTATCTCGACCGATCGTCGTGTGGCCGCCAATCGTGACATGCGACTCCACCCGAACCCCCGGACCGAGATGAACGTTCTGCCCCACCACCGAGTAAGGCCCCACCACGACGCCCGCATCAAGCTCCGCGCCCCTGGCCACAACAGCTGTCTCGTGGATCTCCACGGCGCTGCCCCCCCCGGGTGCGGCCTGGTCGGGATCGACCTCCACCGCCGAGAACTCGGCCTGAGCGCAAACCTGACCATCGACGGTCGCCTTGCCCTTGAGCTTCCAGAGAGGTCGATGCTTGCGCACCATTTCCACTTCGACCAGGACCTGATCGCCCGGCACGACCTGCCGGCGAAACCGCACATGCTCAAGCGTCGTCAGGACAAGGAAGAGCTCCTGGACGGCGCGATCGATATCAAATCCATCGTTGAGCGTGCCATGCACGAGCAGCCCACCGGCCTGCGCCATCGCCTCGCAAAGAAGCACCCCCGGCATGATCGGTCGATCCGGGAAGTGCCCACTGAACTGCGGTTCGTTGCGGGTAATATTCTTGAGAGCCACGAGGCGCTTCCCCACCTCGACCTCGACCACCCGATCAATCAGGAGGAAGGGGTATTTGTGGGGAAGCATTTCGATCGGTAAATGTTCGCTGCCCGACAAGGGCCTGCCCTCACTTATCCGTTATTGGCGTCGTAGGCCTTGATCACCTGATCGGTGACATCCGACCCGGCATCCGAATAGACCGCTACGCCGGCATCGAGGATCGCGTCATAGCCAGCACTCGCGCCGAGCTTCAGGACTTCCTGTTTCACCTTCAGACCGATGTCGTTGAAGAGCTTCTGCTGACGCGCCTGAAGGTCGACCTGGGTCTCTTCGACCTTGCGGCGGAAATCGATCTGCTTGTCCTCGAACTCACGTACCAGTTTGCGCTTCTCGTCCTCGTTCATGACGACAGCCTTGCGCTCGATCTCATCCTTGAGGTCCAGGATCACCTTCTGTTCGGCTTCCATCTCGACGCGAATCTTTTCGACATCCTTCTGGAACTCGGCAGCAGCGGCCTTGCCCTCCGCACATTCGGTCACGGCTCGCTGCATATTCACGAAGCCAATTTTGCCGGCGGCGGCTGCGGGGGTACCGCTGGCCAGAACCACACCGAGGAGAAGAGCGAAAATCATCTGCAAACGTTTCATCTTGGTCGTATCCTTCCAGGTTATAAAGGTGCTCCGAAAGAGAAGAGAATTCCCTCTTTCCGCTCGTATTCGCCGAGGTTCAAGGGAACGCCGAACTCTATCCTTAACGGTCCGAAGGGCGAGAGCCAACGTACACCGCCACCCACGGAGTATCTCAGATTTCCGAAATCAATCCCATCTCTTTGCAGCCACGCGTTGCCCATGTCGAAAAAGACCACGCCGCGCAAGCCCAATTGCGGCACCAGCGGGATGATAAACTCACTCTGGACAATCAACTGGTTGGTGCCGCCGACCGGTTCGCTGCCCAGCGATTGGCCCTGCGGGCCATAGACTTCTTCGCGAGGCCCGAGGGTCCGCACTTGATAGCCGCGCACGCTGTTGATGCCGCCGGGAAAATACCGCTCGATCAGCGGAATCTCACGCCCGGAGACCCCCGCTTGCCCGATGCCCCAGCCAATCCGACCGCCCGAGGAGAACACCAGCGGGCCCAGCGAACCGATCTCGACGATCGGGATAAACCAACGGGCTCGCGCCTCGGCGCGGAAATAGGTGGTGTCGCCACCAAGCCCGGCAAATTCCAGAGAGACGTCCTGATACGAACCCTCCGTCGGATCGAAAGCGTGGTTGAGGGTATTGCGCAGGAACGATGGAGCCAGCGCACTGATCACCTCCCGGCCGACCGAGGCATAGACATCCGGCGCCGCGTAGAGGGCAACGTTCGAGATCCGGGCCTGCTCGAGGCGGTACTCGAATCCGATCCGGCTATCTTCAAAGGAAATCGGACCGATATGGGTCAAACCCAACGCCTCGATCGGATATAGTGCCCGCACGGAGAAGCCGAGCGCTTCGCGTGAGAAATCCGGGAAATCGAGTCGGTAATCAAAAACCGTTGCGGTCGTCAGAAACTTCGTATCGAGAAAATAGGGGTCTGTTGCCGAAACGTAGATATTACGTCGAATCGAGCCCACATCCACGTTGAGAACCACGCGCAAACCGCGACCGAAAAGGTTGTTCTCCGAGACCCGGACGTTGAAGAGGAATCGATCATCCGAGCTGAACCCGGCACCCGCACTGAAGGTTCCTGTGGAACCTTCCTTCACATCCACAAGCAGGTTGATCGCATCGTCGGTATCCGACTTCCGGGTGGTGACGTTCACATTCTGGAAGAATCCGGTGCGGTTCAGAGCATCCTGGCTCTTTTTCAATTTGGTAGCCGAAAAAGTTTCCTGCTCGCCTACCTTGAGCTCACGCCGGATTACCTTGTCGCGCGTCTTGCTGTTGCCGGTGACATCGATGCGCGCGATCTTGACCGGCTTGCCCCGATCCACACGAAACCGCACGTCTACCTTCTTCTCTTCGGGACGAACCGTCGTCTCCGGCTCGACGTTTGCGAAGGCATACCCCTGATCGCCAAAGAAATCCGTCAGGGACTCGACGTCCTTGCGCAAAAAACTCGCCCGGAAGATCTTGCCGGATTGGCTCTCGACTTCCTTGAAAAGCTCCGCCTCTTCCATCGGATGTTCGGTACTGGTGTCTCCGACAAATCGGATCTCCCCGAACTCGAATTGTTCGCCCTCATCGATCCGGATCAGGACCTCGATCCCGTCCTCCTTGCGCTCGACCTCCGGCTTGTCGATGATGACATTGACGTAGCCATTATCGTAGTAGAACGCCTTGATACGCTCCATATCGGTGTCGAGGATCTCGTTTTTCAACATCCCCGAATCGAAGAGCCAGGAGAGGAACCAGGCCTCCTTGGTCTCCATCACGCCGCGCAACTGACGCGATCCGAACTCCTTGTTGCCCTCGAAACGAATGTCGGAGACCCGCACCGGGGCGCCCTGGTCGATGATATAGACCAGCTCAATTTCGCCCTTTTTCCCGCCCGGGTCGAGTCGGGTCGTGATCGAAGCATCCAGATAGCCCTCTTCCTCAAAGAGCTTGTCGGCACGCACGATGCCTTTACGAACCTTCTCGGCGTCATAGATAGTGCGGGCTCGAACGCCGAGGGCCTGATCGAGTTTTGTGGTATCCACATCATGCTCACCCTCGATCGACACACCATCGATCAAGGGCCGCTCGAGAACTTCGACCGTATAGAGGACCTGCCCGCGACGCTTCGGGTCAGGGTCAATGTGAATCTGTACGTCGTCGAAAAAGCCGAGATCCCAGACCGCACGGATATCCTCGTCACCGGATTTGGGCGTATAGACGTCCCCGGCTTCGGTTTTCATATGAATGACAATCGCCTGCTCATCCACGCGGTCATTCCCGCGCACCCGGACTTCGCTGATCTTGGGGCCCGCGGCAGCCATCAGGGCCGGCGCGATGAGAAGCGCGATCACTCCGGGAACCAGCCTGCACAAAAGTTCTCTCACCTTCATGCTGCTTCCAACTTTCCACCGCGCAAGCGCAGGCAACGGTCCATGTCGCGCGCCAGTCGCTCGCTATGAGTGACCACGACCAGGGTCAGGCCCTGCTCGTGGTTGAGTTCCGTGAGCAGCGTTTCCACTTCGACAGCGGTCGCGGGGTCGAGGTTGCCGGTTGGTTCATCGGCGAGCACAAGGGCCGGTGCGCGCACGATTGCCCGAGCGACCGCTACCCGCTGCTGCTCGCCGCCGCTCAATTCGCCGGGGCGATGCGACAAGCGCCCTTCCATGCCCACCCGAGCCAGAAGCTCGCGGCTTCGCCGAGAAGCCTTTTCGGGAGATTCCCCAGCGATCAACAAGGGCATCATCACGTTTTCTTCTGCCGTGAAATCGCCGAGAAGGTGATGGAATTGGAAAACAAAACCGATGCGTTCGTTCCGCAGGCTGGCCAGAGATCGATCATCACAGGTGGACAGGTCAGTATCCCCGATCCGGACGGTGCCTCCCGTGGGACGATCGAGGCCCCCGAGCAGATGCAGCAAGGTACTTTTCCCGATCCCGGATTCACCGATAATCCCCAACCGCTCTCCGGGGGCCACCCGCAAATCCACATCCGCAAGCACCGATACGCGACGCTCTCCGTCGCGAAACTCCTTGCGCAGTCTCTCTGCCTCGATTTGCATCCCGTCGCTCACCCGTTCCTACTCGTAACGAATCACTTCCACAGGAGCGAGGCGAGCGGCCTGCCATGCGGGGTAGAGGGTTGCCAGAACACAGATCAGAATACTGGCGACCGCGACGGTCACGAAATTAGCAGGATCGAGGTGGATCGGAACCGTGGAAACATAGAATACGCCCTTGGGGAGATCGATGAATTGGTAGCGCTCGAGCAGGAGAGAGCCCCCGATCCCCCCCAGAACCCCAAGGAAGGTCCCGGTGATCCCGATCATCGCCCCCTTGAACACAAAGATGATCGCCACCGCGCGATTCGTCGCCCCCATGGCCTTCAAAACCGCGATATCCTTACGTTTTTCCATCACGACCATAATCAATGTCGCTGCGATATTGAAGGCAGCCACCGTCACGATCAACAGAAGGACGATGAATTGCACCAACTCCTCGAGTTCGAAGGCGACAAAAAGGTTACGGTTCACCTCCAGCCAATCCCGCGCGTAGATCGGAAATCCCGCCTCCGCCTCGATGGCGCGCGCGGTCGCCCGGGTCTGGTCGAGATCCACCACGCGGACCTCCAGCCCGGTAACCGTGTCGTCCATCTTCAGGAATGCCTGCGCATCGGGCAGCGCGAGAAAAATGACGGTGGCATCGTAATCATACATGCCGGAATCGAAGATACTCCCGACCGCAAATCGCTTGATTCGGGGGATCGCCCCGAGTGCTGTGGGCGTGGCCGCAGGAGACATCAGATTGATCCAATCCCCGACCCTCACCCCAAGCGCCGCAGCCAATTCGAACCCGATCATGATCTGCGAGACCGCGAGCGTCTCGACCCCATCGTCGAGCAGCACCTTGACCTCCATGGGCTGGCCGAGCTGATCCGGGTCTCCCTTGGTGACATGCCTGCGCATTTCGACCACGTCGTCGATCTTTTCGGGCACGACGCCACGGACCACGCCGCCCATGACCCCGGTCTCGGAAGCCAGCATCACCTGGCCATAAACAAACGGAGACGCCGCGGCGACGCCCGGCACGGCCTCGACAACCGACTCGAGTTTCTCGGGTTCGCGCACGAGTCCGGCGTGGCTCATCAAGACGATTTGGGGATTGAACCCCAGAATTCGATCCCGCAGATCCTGCTGAAACCCGGTCATCACCGCCTGGGTGATGCAGATCGTCATCACACCAATCGCGACACCACCGCCAGCGATCAGCGAGATAAACGAGACGACTCTCTCACGGCGCCGTGCCCGCAGAAAGCGCCAACCGACCCGCAGGGGCCATGGCAAGAATCCCTTCTCCACGGGGCCGGCCTACTCTTCCACCGACTTGCGCAAGAGAGGAAACAAGATCGCATCACGAATCGAGGGCAGATCGCATAACAACATCACAAGGCGATCGATCCCGATGCCGCAGCCGGCGGCATGGGGCATCGCATACTCGAGAGCATGAACATAATCCGCATCCATCGGATGCGCTTCGTCATCGCCCGAGGCTCGATTGGCCAACTGCGCCTCAAAACGTTCGCGCTGCAAATCGGGATCATTCAGCTCCGAGAAGCCGTTGGCCATCTCGCGCCGGGTGACGTAGAGCTCGAACCGATCCACCACAAAGGGGTCTTCGTCGTTGGGTCGCGCGAGCGGGGAGACCTCTGCCGGAAATCCGGTCACAAAGGTTGGCTGCAACAAACCGGGCTCCACCAATTCCTCGAAGAGCGCCGTCGCGATGCCGCCGGCGCCGGCCCCCGGGGGCGGATGGACGCCGTGACGGTCCGCAATCGCCTTTGCCTTTTCCAGATCGCGCAGGTCGGCAGCATCACAGCCAGCCTTCTCGGCGGTTGCTGCCAGCAAATCCAGCCGCGTCCAAGGCGGGGTCAGATCGATCTCGTCATCACCGTAAGGGATACGCGTCCCCCCCGAGACGCCCTCGGCCAATCCTGCCACCAGCGACTCCACCATGGGCAGCAATTCCTCGCAGGTGGCGTAGGACTGGTAGAACTCCAGCATCGTGAACTCCGGATTGTGCTGCGCCGAGATCCCTTCGTTGCGGAAGTTTCGCCCGATCTCGAAAACGCGCTCGAAACCGCCAACGAGAAGCCGTTTGAGAAAGAGTTCGGGTGCAATCCGCAACTGCAGCGGCATGTCGAGCGTGTTGTGATGCGTCAGAAAAGGCCTGGCGGCCGCGCCACCGGCTACGCTTTGCAAAATCGGTGTTTCCACCTCGATGTAATCGCGCTCTGTCAGGAAATCCCGAATTCCGTTCAGAATTCTGGCCCGTTTGCGAAACACGTCGCGGCCCCCCGGGGTCGCCACGAGGTCGAGATAGCGTTGTCGGTAACGGACCTCCACATCGGTCAGACCATGCCATTTTTCCGGCAGGGGATGGAGGCATTTCGCCACGAGATGGAGTTCGGCTGCGGCGACCGTCAACTCCTCGGTGCGTGTCCGCATCAACCGGCCGCGGACGCCGATTCGGTCCCCCACGTCGGTTTGTTTGGCCTGCGCAAAAACCTCTTCGGGAAGGTCATTCTTGCGCAGATAAATCTGAATGCGGCCGGAATCATCTTCGAGGACCAGAAACAAAGCCTTGCCAAAGCTCCGTTTGGCCATCACGCGACCGGCGACCGAAACGGCTCGATCCGCTTCCTGCAAGGATTCGGCGGAAAGCCCTTCCGCCTCGGATTGCAACTTACCGGCCCGGTGCTCGGGACAAAAATCGTTGGGATACGGATTCCCGGCAGCCCGCAGGGTTTCCAGCTTGGCGCGCCGCGCCTGGGTCAAATCGTCTTCGCTCACGGTGCCTCGCCCCTCAACTCCGCTGCCCCCCTCGGACAGCACTTTCCGTAGCCCTCCCTATCTGGCGCTGCCGCGGCTTGCCACCCGTCGCGAAAATGAACCCGGAAATGTTAACGATTTCAGGAGATCCCCGTGTGCTTCCTTGCACGTCAGCGCACCTTCACATAGGCAATTTAATGAGTGATTACACGCATCAGCCGCCCCTACTGGGTCGTCGGCCAACTGGCCCTGCTGGGTGTCGCCGCATGGGGTCTTGCCAGCGGAGTCTCCAGTATTGTTCAGAGCAGGCTGCAACGTTCGTCCGAAGATGCCTCGGTCGGCGTCACCCAGGACCAGAATTCAGGGAAAGTGCGACCTGTTTCCGAGTATCTTCTGATGACGCGACGAGACCTCTTTGCCGCCCCTCGTGACGAACCGGAACTCGCGGCCGCCGGCGGGAATCTGGCCGCAGGTCCGACCGACGTCCGGCTGCTGGGAACCGGTGGCAGCGGCAAGGCGGGCTTTGCCATCGTCGAGAAGAAGTCGGGAAAAGAACAGGTCGTGGTCGGCGTCGGGGAAGAACTCAACGGGGCCGAGCTCACGCAGGTCGGCTGGCGACGGGCGGTCCTGCGCCGTGGTGGGGTCGATGAGTTGCTGGTCGTGCCCACCGATGTCGCTGTGGAGACCGCGAAAAAGACCGCCAAACGCTCTCCCGGCAACGGCAATATTCAGGAATTGGGCAACGACCGCTGGATGGTCGCCCAGACCGAAGTCCAGCATCAACTGGAAAATCTCGGCTCTCTTTTTACCCAAATGCGCGCGGTACCGAACATGAAAGACGGCACAGCCAACGGATTCCGGATCTTTGCGATCCGGCGCAACAGCCTTTTTCAGAAACTCGGGCTAAAGAACAACGACGTCGTCCAACGCGTAAACGGCATGGAACTGAATGACCCCGCCCGAGCCATGGGGCTTCTGGACGAATTGAAGGGCGAGAATCGCCTCACCATCGACGTGCTGCGCGGCAAGGAACCCCGCACCCTGACCTACGAGATCCGATGAGATTTATTTTCCTTCTGATAGCCGCCATGACCCTGAATCTGGCGGATCCTACCGCTTCTGCGTTGGCACAGGAGACGCAGGACAATGGTGCGCCGATCCCGCTGGGACCCGATGACCTTGTCCGGATGGATTTCCAGAATGTCGAGATCCCGACGCTGGTCAAATTCATCAGCGAGATCACCGGCCGCAACTTCGTTCTGGACGAAAAGATCAAAGGAAGGCTGTCGTTGATTGCCCCCTCGGAGATCACCGTCGACGAAGCCTACCGGATGTTCCAATCAGGCTTGCAGGTCAAGGGGTTCACCGTCGTGGATTCCGGCCCGGTCACCAAGATCATCCAGATCAAGAATGCCCGACAATCCGGCCTGCCTCTGGAACAACGCGGCAACACCCCGTCGGATCGCATCGTGACGCAGATCCTTCCGCTGGAGCATCTGGACTCGGAAGCTGCCTCGCGCCTGCTGGCACCTCTGGTCTCCAAGGATGGACTCATCAGCGCCTATGGGCCGACCAACTCGCTTGTCGTGGTCGACTCGGCCGCCAATATCGAACGTCTTTTTCTGATTCTCGAGGATCTCGACGTGGCCGGCCAGGAACGGACCGTTGAAGTCATCCCCCTCGAGCATGCCTTTGCCACCGATGTCGCGAAAATTCTGCTCGAGGCCGTCGACACCGAGCCTCAAACCGGCACGAAGACAAAATCATCTGCGGCCAAGAACCGCGCCACTTCAAAAAACGTCGGGGCGCGTGAGCTGCAGATCATTCCGGAAATCCGATCCAATTCGATCCTCGTGATCGGAAACCCCTACGAAATTCGTCATGTCAGGACCTTGCTGGCCAAAATCGATATCGAACTCCCGCGCGGAACCGGGCGCATTCAGGTCTACTTCCTCAAGCATGGCGATTCCGTCGAATTGGTTCAGGTCCTCGCGGACCTGATCGGGATCTCGGTATCCACACCGCAGCGCCGCAGGATGCCGGGCCGCTCGATGACCGAAGGCGGCGGTCGCTTCGGGCGCAGTCGGCAAGGCGATCAAAGCGGGTTCGGGCGCAGCGTCCTCTCGAACGCTTCGGCAGGAAGTCTCGGGGGACTCGGCGGGCGACGGCCACCTTCTGCCAGCGGAGGCCGCGGCAGTTCGGCAGCCACCGGCGCCGGCTCGACGGAGGGGGGCTTCGAGTTCGAGGGCGACATCCGCATTACCGCCGACCCGGCGACCAACGCTCTGGTCATCAGCGCCCTCCCCCAGGACTACGAAACGATCGCATCGGTCATCGAGCAGCTCGATATTCCACGCAAGCAAGTTCTGGTCGAGGCCATCCTCTTCGAGGTCACCCTGGAGCGAGCTCAGGAACTCGGCATCGAGCTTCAGGGCGGTGCGGAGGTCTTCGGCGACAAGGGCGTGCTGCTGGGCAGAACCAACTACAAGAATCTCGGCTCGGTGAATCAAGCACTGGCCACGGGAGATGTCTCGGGACTCAACGCCATCACCGGTGCCCTCGGCGCATTGGTAAGCCAGCAAAGTATCATGCTTGCCGACGGCACCTCGATCCCCGCCGGCGTCGCTCTCGTGACCGCACTCGAGGGCGACAGCGACATCAATGTGCTCTCCGCCCCCAACATCATGACCACCGACAACGAAGAGGCAGAAATCGTGGTCGGCAAGAACGTTCCCTTCGTCACCAGCCGCTCCACGAACGAAACCAACCTTTCCAACACCTTCTCGCAGGTGGATCGGCGCGACGTCGGCATCACGCTGCGCATCACCCCGCAAATCACCGAAGGCAATTCGGTTCGCCTCTCTGTTTTCCAGGAAGTCTCCGATCTGGTCGAAACCAGCGAGACCCAGACCCTGCAACTCGGGCCGACGACAACTGTGCGATCCGCCACGACGACAGTCGTGGTCGATCATGCCGAGACCGTCGCCATCGGCGGGCTGATCTCGGATCGTGTATCCACCACCGAGACGGGGGTGCCCTTTTTGATGGACATCCCGGTACTCGGCTGGCTTTTCAAGAGCCAGACCAAGCGCAAGGCCAAGGTCAACCTGATCATCCTCCTCACGCCCCAGATTGTCAGCGACGCTGAACAAATGATGGAGGTCAGTGATCAGCAACGAACGCGCTTCCATCGCTCCATGAAGTCCGGTGGCAGCGTGCGCGGCACATCCGGCCGGCTGCTGCCGCAACGCCGACCACGGGAGGGGAAAGCTCGTTCCGGAGGCGTTCTGCTTCCAGCCGTTCCCGGGACTCCTGCAACCAGCACCAGGAACAACGTCGCACAGGACTCCTGATGGCCAAAGCCGACATCGACATGGTCCTGCCGGACGCAACCGAGGCCGCAGCACTTGCCGCATCTTTCGGTCTCCCGTTCCGACCGAGCCTGGCCGCCGCCGACATCAACCCGTCGCTGGTGGCGCGAGTACCGATCGCCTGGGCCAAGCGAAGCGCCTGCCTTCCTCTGGCCGAGACAGCAGAAGGTGGTCTGGAAGTTGCCGTGGGAGACCCACGATCACTGGAAGCCACCGCAGATCTGCGTGCCCTGTTTCAGTGCCGGATCCATCCAGTGGTGGTTCCGGCCAGTGCCATTCTCGACACGATCAACAAGACGTATGACAAGACCCAGGGCAGCGCGGAAGCGGTGATGGACGACATCGAGACAGAAGCCCTCGATGACGTTGCCCACGAACTGGAGGAACCGCGCGATCTGCTCGACGCCGACGACGAAGCACCCATCATTCGTCTGGTGAACTCGCTGCTCTTTCAGGCCTTGAAAGACCGGGCTTCCGACATTCATATCGAGCCGTTTGAACGAGAATTGGCGATCCGCTTTCGGATCGACGGCATTCTCTACGACATCCTCAAACCTCCCCCGCGCTACCACCCCACGACGGCGGCTCGCATCAAGATCCTCGCCGGACTCGATATCGCTGAAAAACGTCTGCCGCAGGACGGTCGCTTCCGCTTTCGCGCCGCGGGGCGTGATGTCGACGTCCGTGTCTCGACGGTGCCCACGCAATTTGGCGAGCGTATCGTCTTGCGTCTTCTGGACCGGGCCGGCGGACTGCTCTCCCTCGAAGAACTCGGGCTTGGCGGCGAGCTGCTCACCGAGCTGGAAGGTCTGATCGAATCCAGCCATGGCATTCTGCTGGTCACCGGCCCCACCGGCAGCGGCAAGACAACCACCCTCTACGCGGCGCTTTCGCGCCTGAATGCCGCCACGCGCAATATCATCACCATCGAAGATCCGATCGAGTACCAGCTCCACGGCGTCGGCCAGATCCAGGTCAATCCGAAGATCGATCTCACCTTCGCCAGCGGCCTGCGATCGGTACTGCGTCAGGACCCCGACGTGGTCATGGTGGGCGAGATCCGCGACAGTGAAACCGCCGAAATCGCCATCCAATCCGCTCTGACCGGACATCTGGTCTTCTCGACACTGCATACCAACGATTCGTTTGGCGCCATCACCCGCCTGGTGGATATGGGCATCGAGCCCTTTCTGGTCTCCTCTTCTGTAGTCGGGATCATGGCGCAACGGCTGGTGCGACGTCTGTGCAGCAGCTGCCGGGAACCGGGGATGGTCGACGAGAGCGCTCGCCGTGAGCTGGGCCTTTCGGTCGACACGCCGGTATTTCGCCCGGGACCAGGATGTCCGGACTGCAAGGACACCGGGTACCAGGGACGGACCGGCATCCATGAACTTCTTGTTCTGGACGACGAAACACGCCAGCTGGTCATGGATCGGGCCGACGCCTCGGCACTGCGTCGAGCCGCTACGGGACGAAAGATGAGGCTGCTGCGTCAGGACGGTGCCGCCAAGATCGCCGCCGGCATTACCTCGGCCGAGGAAGTTCTGCGGGTCACACAGGAAGAGTAAGCGGGTTTCGGACAGCGACCCGCAACGACCGCGAGATCCGCGGTCGGCCTCAGCCCCGCGGGAGCCCTTCCTGAATCATCCCCGCGGTCAGACCTGCGTCGACAATAAAGTCCTGACCCGTGCAGGATTGGCTCTCATCCGAGGCAAGAAACAGCGCCATGGCAGCCACGTCCCGGAGCCGACTGGCCGAATCAGCGCTCTCGGGTGCCTTGAGAATCTGTTGCATCATCTGGTGCGGGACTTCCGAAAGGTCTGGTGCGCCCGGAAAAAATGGGGCGCTCATATTCGGGTTGCCCGCTTCAGGACAAAGCGTATTCACGCGAATTCGGTATTGTCCGAGTTCCATCGCCGAGCTGCGGGAAAGGCCGCGAGCACCCCATTTGCTCGAACCATAGGCGACCACACCGTTCATGCCGCGCAAGCCGTCGGTCGAGCCGATATTCACGATCGAGCCACCTCCGCGCTCCCGCATCGAAGACGCCACGGCTTGAATGCCGAGAAAGGGACCGAGTTGGTTGACCTCCACACAGCGAAGAAAATCTTCCCGGGACGTATCTGCCAACGACGCAATCCACAGGACCGCGGCATTGTTGACCAGGATATCGACACCACCCCAATGATCGTCCACAGAAGAGACCACCGAGGCCCAACTCTCGGGTTGTCGCACGTCGAGGCTCTCGAACCGGGCATCCGAGCCCAGTTCGCGGGCCAACGCCGCACCCTGCTCCTCCTGCACATCGGCGAGAACCACCCGGGCCCCCTCGCGCAAAAACGTCTCGGCGATTACGGCCCCGGTACCCTGCGCCGCTCCCGTCACGATCGCTACCTTGTTTTCCAGTCGTCCCATGAATCGAGACCGATCATATTCTGCGACCGCTGACCAGCAAATCGAGAAACTTTACGGCCGCCGTCCCATCGCGCTGGATCGCTTCCTACCCAGCACCTGCGCCCCGGACGTCGGCATCGTCCTCGTTCAATCGGCGCCAAAGGTGGGAAAAGAAGGTATCGCCAGTCGCAGCGCCACCATCGTCAGGACGAAGCGATAGATCCGTACAAACCAGACCTCGTTCACACGCCCCAGAACCCGAGTCCCGAGCCAGGTGCCGCCAACCACCGCAAGACAGAGGGACGACAAAAGCCCCAGCCAGTTCGCGTAGGCAAACCCGACCAAACCGAAAACGACGATCTTCGCTACATGCCCGCCCATCTGGGCTGCCGCCTTGCTGCCGATCAATTCAAACCGTGTCAGCCCGAGATTGAGGAAAAACGGCGCGATCAACGGGCCGGTGGCGCCGAAGGTGACATTCAAGATCCCGACGATGGTGCCCAAAAAAAGGAATCGCAATCGCGGCCAGGCCCGGTCCGGATGTGTCCCGAGGAGCAACCAGCTCGGTCGCCAGGTCGCCAGCAACACAAAGACGCCAATCAAGCTCCGGGCCACCGCCGGATCGAGAGCCTCGGCAAGCGACAGACTCCACCACCCCAGCGGCAGCAGCGGGAGGAAATAGGGCCAAATCAGACGCCATTGAATATGGCGTCGGTGAATCAGACTCCGCGAGCCGTTGGAGACCAGCTGAACGACGGCATGCAAGGGAATCGCCACCAGGGGCTCCATGTAGAGAAGCATGATCGCCAACAGGGTAATCCCGCCGGCCATGCCGACCACGGCCGAGAGCGCCGAGGTGGCCACCGCCACCAACACCAGAAGACCGGCCTGTCCGATCGAGAGATCGCCGACCCAGAGGGACAACTCCATGCCTTATGCATCTCACAGCCCGGCTGCCCCGGTCCAGCGTGCCGCATACGCGACGGCGATCCGGTCTTCAGACAACCGCATCCAGCGCTTCTCCCCGGCCCAGGACCCCGCAGCGCCAACAGCTCGACGATTCGGCGAACGGACCCGGTCTTGTCCATGCTCAGAAGCTGTAGGAAAGCTCCGCCCCGAACGTTCGCGGCGCATCGTAATACTTCACGATGAAACCGAAGCTCGAAGCGACCGGCGTGACATAATTGGAGTAGACCTTGTCGGTCAGATTCCGCCCCCAGAGAGCGAACTGCGCGCGATCCTCGAAAAAGGAATAGGACAGCCGCGCGTGCAGCAAATTATAGGACGGCTGAACCGCCTGCCGAATCTCGGGGAAGGTGCTGTGGAACGAACTACGGTAGTCCCATTCCAGGCGTGGAGTGAGCCAACCGGACATCGCACCTTCGAGCCGGACGGGCAGCGAATATTGGATCGCGAGATGGGATTGCACCTGCGGTGCGTTGTTGAAGCTCTGTCCGGCGCGATTCAGGGGCTGCGAGTCCATCTGGTTGAAGGACATGAACTCATCATAGCGCGGGTTCATCACACCGAGCGTTGCCTGGACGGTCATTCCCTCGATCGGAAGCGCGATGACCTCGAATTCGGCTCCGCGATTGACCGCCCGCGCCGCGTTCGTCGTCGCTTGACCGATTGTCAGCCCCGAGCCCCCCGGGTCCTCGATCTCGACCTGTGTGGTGACCTGGATGTCGTTGTAGTTGGCGAGGAACAACGACATATTGAACGTCAGACGCTGGTCGAATGCGATGGTCTTGAGCCCGACCTCAAAAGAGTCGAGATACTCCGGCGAAAACTGGTCCAGCCTCGTTGCCGAGGGGTCAATGACGCCATTGAAGCCACCGCCGCGGAAGCCTCGCGCGTAGCTGAAATAACCCAGGAGATGATCGAGGGGGCCTCCGTCGAGGTAGGCCTCCGGCATGCTGAGCGCGACGGAGGCCATCGGTGTGACGGCATCGAATTTCGCGGCCTCATCCACGTCAAGGCTCGGCGGCAGTTCCGGGGCAAGCGCATCGAAGTTCTGCGCGACCAAACCCTTTTTCTCCTCCGTATATCGAATCCCGGCAGTGAGGCTGAGCCACTCAAGAGGATCGAGAGTCGCCTGCGTAAAGAGCGCCCAGTTCCAGTTGTCGATGGTCCGCAAATTCAGCGTGGTCAACCCGATCGGCGTGACATCAAGGACCTGACCATCGGTACCTGTCTCCCAATAACCGAAGGCCCCGGCGATAATATGAAAGCGATCCTCCCAGGCCGCGGCGGACACCTGCAGTTCCTGACTGATCTGGCGCTGCGCGCCGGCCACACCCTGCAGCGGACCGCCTCCGGTGCTGTCCCGCCAGAGTGCCGGGGCCCGGGTCTGGTCGACATCCGAGCGCAACCGGGGGTTCTGCTCGCGCCACGAGGTAATCGATTTGGCGCTCATATCGCGCAACAAACCGAGATCTCCGATATCCCAACTGGCCGTGGCCCACGCGCCATAGCTGGGAAGATCCACCAACCCCGGTATATTCGAGCTGTTGGTGCGTGGCGTCGCCTCCTCGCATGGATCCTGCAGGCCTGGAGGGTTCTCCACCAATGTTCCGAGACCGATGGGCTGGACAAAGATGCACTGACCTCCGGCGCCGCCGGTATGCTCGCGCGACCAGGTGCCCGAGACATCGAGCGTCAAGTCGTCGGTCACCAGCCAACGGAGGCTGCCGAGAAAGGCAATCGAGTTGCGCGCACTATACCATTTGCCGGTATCCACATTTTTCGAAAAGCCGCGATCCTGGTTCGAGGAAAATGCGCCACGCACAAAAAGGCGATCGCGAATGATCGGTACGTTCAGGATGGCCTGGGTAAAAAGAGTCCCGCGATTGCCGGGACGCACCAGAGCAAATCCCTCCAGCTCGTCGGTCGGCTTTTTTGTGGTGATATTCAGCGCGCCGCCCACGGTATTTTTTCCGAAGAGCGTTCCCTGAGGCCCGCGCAGCACCTCGATCTGCTCGACGTCCACAATATCGAGCAGGGCGCCCATGGCGCGCGCCATATAAACCCCGTCGACGTACACGCCGACGCCAGGATCAAAGGCGATCGCCGAAGCATAAGGATTGCCGACACCCCGAATGACGATATTTGCCGAATAGCCCTCGGCACCGCGCTCGATCTGCAGGTTCGGGACCAGGCGTGCGATATCGTCGAGGCGCTCGACGTTCGATTCGCGAAGCTCTTCGACGCCGAGTGCGGTGATCGAGATCGGAGTGTCTTCGAGAAGTTCTTCTCGTTTTCGCGCGCTGACCACGATCTCCTCGATCGCCTTGCGCGCGGGTTCGGAAAGCCCCGCGGTCCCGCCATCGGCAATTGCCTCGGCCTGAGCCTCGAGCGAATCCACCTCGGATCCCTCGCCCCCCACCTCTACCGGGTCTTCTATCGACTCCAGATAGCTCCCCCCGGCTGCCGGTTGGCCGTGCGCCGCAACAGCGACTCCCAAAAACATCAGAACTAACGTGGACCCGACTCGAATTCGACCTCGCATGGCGCCCCCTCAGCTCCGAGACCCATACAATCGCAAGGCCCTACGGGTCAATCGATTGCTCTAATTCTGCTCCTGCGGCTCAGGCGAGCGACCCCTGACTTGCAAGCCGGCCACGGTTCCCGTTGGAAGGATATGTGCCCAAAACACAACCTTCATGGCTGATCTCCGGTAGCGGGGAGAGCAATATTCTCGTGCTGGCTCCCCATGGCGGAATCTCCGAAAAAGATCTCCTTCGCCCGGAAGCCTGGCCACGCAAGGGGAATGATCTTCGTACAGCAGCCCTCGCCTCGCGACTCGCCAGGGAACTTTCCGCGAGCTTTCTGATCAACGATTCCATGGATCGTAATTCCATCGACCTCAACCGGATCGACCAGACCGCTCGGGATGCTCCGGTGTTTCTCGAGGCTCTGGAAACCCATCTGCTGGATTTGTTGCAAGCACACGAACGCGTGCGGATCCTGGTCGTCCACGGCTGGCATATTACGCAGGCGAAAGTCGATTTCGGCATCGGCCAACGACTGCAAGGGGCCCGGGACGAGAAGGCCGATGCCGCTCGACTGACCTGCTCGCTGGAATTTCTCCATGGCCCCCTCGCGCACCTCTGCGCAACACTCTCGAAAGCCGGCATGGAAGCCACCTGCGGCGAACAATGGCCGGGAGCCCATCGCAACAATATGATGCAATTGTTCCGCCAAAGCGGTGGCGCCGAGGTACCTGAGGCCTGTGCACCCATTCGACGCATTGCCGCCGACGGAAAACTGGATGCGGTACAACTCGAACTAGGGGCACCGATGCGCTGGGATGGCCCTGTCTGCGACCAGTTCTGCGAACTCCTGCGCAAGAGCCTGACGGCGCCGAACGCCGCCTCGACCACGGCGACCGAAACACTTGCCGCGCCTGTTGCGAAACCGTTTCGTGAACCGGATCCGCAACAGGCCACAATTCAATTTGTGGATCCGCGCTCGGGATTGATCGTCCTCGCCGGCATGGCCTTGATGCCGAACCGAACCATGGGCGCTCGCTTCATGTTCTTCCTGCCCGATGGGCGGGTGGGTGTATTTGTGGGCCATGGACGGCCACGGGGTGCCCTCGAGATCCACGGGTTCTCACTTCAGCAAGCCGACGACGTCCTCTCGATCGAATTCGACAACCACCTCTACCTCAGCAGTACGCCCGCGAGTTACTTCCAATTCGAAACCGAGCAGAGCCGCACGCCCCTGACAGCCGCAAAACTGAGTTGCGTCGCCCGCCCTACCGAAGCGGGCACCACCGTGACGGGTGACCTGCACGTGGATGGCGAGCACTATTCGCTCGACGCCATCGGTCTGCCGGGACCTCTGGCCGGAGGACCGTTTGGCCGTCGCGCGGGACGTCGGCTCTATCTGGCCTACCCAGGCGGTAGGGCCGAGACCATGCGTCTGCCGGAAGGCGCCCTCGACGAGGTCTGTACAGCCGCCGACAGCCGACAATTTCGGATCGAAGCAGGCCCGCAAATCGCCGTACTACGCCCCCAACCTGACCGTGCCATGCGTCTGGAGTTCGGCCCTGCAAGATTCCGGTTCACCGACGGGGACCATGCGATCGGGCTGATCGAATCGATTCGGGAAATCAGGCAGAAGCCCCCCCCTGACCGCAACGGTTGACTCCCCCATCGGGATCGGAGAGGCAGAGCAGCATGCCGAACGCACCCGCGCGATCGCGAGAGAACCTCACTCTGGTCCTCTCCTGCCTCGCCTGTCAGGTCGGCATGGGCTTCGGGGCTTACGTATTTCCGATTTTCCTCAAGCCGATCACCGAAGACCTCGGCTGGTCGCGAACGGCCTATTCGCTAGCACAGCCGATTCTGGCCACGTCCGTCGCACTCGTCGGCCCGATTGTCGGGAGGCTTTCCGACAAGAAACCCCGCGGTGTCTTGTTGACCGGAGGGGTGTTGATGAGCGTCGCCTTGCTCGCAGCCAGCGGCATGCAAGCCATCTGGCAATTCTATGCGATCGCCATCTTTGCGGGGATTGCGGTGGCCTGCCTCGGTGACCTACCCACCGCCGCGGCGATTAGCTCACGCTTCGAAAAGCGCCGTGGCACCGCGCTCTCTTTTGTTTATATCGGCTCAAATATCGGCGGCGCGATCGGGCCGATTCTCGCCACCGGCATCGCCGCCTATGCCGGATGGCGCTCGGGCTACTTTACCATCGGAGCTCTGGCCTGGACGCTTGTCATTCCCGCGTTTTTCTTTGTGCAAAATCGCCCGAACCCAAGCCCGGAAGAAGCCTCTCGAGAGGAGGGCCCCACCGACGCGCCGGCAATCGCGATGGCTCTGCGCACCCGCGACTTCTGGCTGATCTTCTGGGCGATCTTCGTATTCTATCTCTACCGCCTGGGCGTCAACACCCAATTGGTGGCCTACTTGAGCGACGCGGGCTATTCCGAAGGTTTGGCCACGGCTTCCTACAGCCTGATGGTGGGGATCGGCATTGCCGGAAAACTCGGCGCTGGTCAGATTGCCGATCGGATTGGCGCCAAGACCGCTGTTGTCGGCAACTTCATTCTGATGGCGCTCGCCTCGTTTTTGATACTCACCCCGGAAGTCTATCTGGCCGTTCCGATCTTCCTCCTGCTGCATGGCGCCACCACGGCAGCCGAGGACGTCGTGGTCCCGCTGCTGATCGGCCGAAGGTTCGGTTCGCGCCACCTCGCCGGCATCTACGGTGTCGCCCTTCTGGCGCTGGTGCCCGGTGCCGCGGTCGGCCCCGCCGCCGCAGGTTGGACCTATGACGTTCTCGGGAGCTATGAACGGATCTTCTTCGCCTTTGCCTGCCTGAATATCACCTCTGTTCTGGCTCTGGCTGCGGTCCGGACAAACCAACGGATCCCCGTCGAATCGAGCTGAAATACGGTTCGCGTTCGCCGAATCGTCTGATAGACCTTCCGACCATGACATACAAAGTTGTGCAGTGGGCGACTGGAAATCTTGGGCGAGCAGCTATCGAGGGCATCACCGCCCACCCCGACCTGGAACTGGTCGGGGTCTGGGTTCATTCCGGTGACAAAGCGGGGGTCGACGCTGGAACACTCGCCGGAATCGAGCCGGTTGGCGTGAAGGCCACCAACGCCATGGACGACATTCTGGCGCTCAACCCGGACTGCGTCCTCTACGCGCCGCTGTTTGCCAACAATGACGAAGTCGAACGTCTTCTGGAGGCCGGCATCAACGTCGTCACCCCTCTGAACTGGTTCTACCCCAAGCGGATCGGCGCCACGGGCATCAAGGAGGCTTGCGCCCGCGGTAAGGCCACTCTTCACGGCACCGGCATCCACCCCGGTGGCATGACCGAGCGACTTCCCTTGCTGCTCTCTTCCTTCTCGCAGCAAATCACTTCGGTTCGGGCCGAGGAATTCTCGGACTGTCGCACCTATGGGGCGCCCGACGTGCTCCGCGATTGGATGAATTTCGGAAAACCGCTCGAAGAGGCCAAGGAAAATGCGCTGCTCGATATCATGAGCGGCGGCTTCAATCAGTCCATCGACATGATCGCCGACGAGTTGCAGTTCTCGCTGGACGAGCAAAAACGCGCCACGGTCGAGGTGTTTCCGGCAACCGCCCCGATCGAGTCCCCCGTCGGCACGATCGAGCCCGGACGACTCGCCGCACAACGCCTCTGCTGGGAAGGTCTGGTTGACGGGAAACCTGTCATTCAGGCGATTGTGAACTGGTATATGGGCCACGAAAATATCGGCGAGGGTTGGGATATCGGGACCGGCGGGGAGCGCTATGAACTCGAGATCCTGGGCGATCCACCTCTGACCGTCCAGATGCATGGCATTCATCCCGTCGGCGAGATCAACATCGAAGAACTCCAAAAACGGAACCCCGGCATGGTCGCGACCGCCAACCATTGCGTCAGCGCAATTCCCTACGTGTGTGCCGCCGAACCGGGCATCCAATCCTATCTCGACCTCCCCTTGATGGCCGGACGGGCAAAACAATCCTGAACTGATCCTGAAAGGTCCGGAGACGCCGCCATGCCCGAACAACCCTCATTGATTCTCGAGCGAGACCAGGGCGTTCTGACCCTGATCAACAATGACCCGCCGATCAATCGGATGACCTTCGAGTATATGGATCGCGTGGAAGAAGCCGTGGAAGAAGCCGCCACGGACCCCGAAATCCGAGTTCTGGTTTTCACCGCAGCCGGCACCGAGAACTTTTCCGTCGGGATGGACCTGAAACAATTACAGTTTCAGGCAGCCGAACGTGGAGGCTTTGAGGCCATCCTCGACCAGCGTCGTCGGGTCCTCCATCGGATCGAAAATCTGGGCAAGCCCTCGATTGCCACCCTTTTCGGGTATTGCCTAGGCGGTGGTCTGGAATTGCCGCTGGCCTGCCACTTTCGCCTCGCGGCCGAAACGGGCGCCAAAATCGGACTTCCCGAACTCGATCTCGGCTCCCTGCCCGCCTGGGGCGGGACCGCGCGACTGACCCGATGCGTCGGGCGGGACCAGGCGCTCGACATGATCCTGCGCGCAAAGAAAATTGATGGCCTCGAGGCGCATCGCATCGGATTGGTTCAGGAAGTCCACCCTCTCGACAGCCTCCACGCCGCAGCCCATACTCTGGCATTGGAGCTTGCCGCCATGCCACCGGTAGCCGTAGCCGGGGCGCTCGAGTGCATTGTGGGCAGCGGCGGGGAACCTCTGGAGGCGGGGCTCGATGCAGAACGTCGCGCGGTACTGCGGTGCGGGAAGACGCGAGATCAAATCGAGGGCATGACCGCCTTTATGGAAAAAAGAAAGCCTGTATTCACGGGCGAATAGATTTCCCCGGCAAAGTCGCTCGACAAGCCCTCAGTTCTTCATCTCTTCCGAACCAGGGAGTGCTTCCGGTGTCGAGAAGCCCGGATTCAGCCCGTCCCGCAGATTGGCCATGCGAGACTCCATGGCGGCAAGCCAATCTCCGCCACCGAGGAGATAGAATCGGTTCTCGAGAATCCCGGCGAGCACCCGGTCGGCCATGACCTGGGGCGAGAGGCCAACCTCCACGGTGGCCCGCAAAGCATCCTCAACCATCTGCGCTTCGGGTTTGGGCGTGGCATCACCGGCCTGATCCGCAGGCCGGTTCCGGCCCGATTGACCGATGCCGGTATTGATCGCCTCGGGGCAGAGAGCACTGACGCCCACCTGTGGATGCGTCGCCTGCAGCTCCTGATAGAGGCATTCGCTGAACGAGAGGACCGCGTGTTTGGTCATGGTGTATAGCGCCGAAAAAGGTGCTGCGGTGACCGCCGCCATCGAGGCGGTGTTGACGATATGGCCCTCTTCCCCATGCTCGAGAATTCGGGGAACAAAGGTACGAACACCATGAACCACGCCCATGATATTCACCCCGACAACCCAATCGTAATCCGACACCGGTTGATCCCAACACAACCCCCCGGCAAACACGCCGGCGTTATTGCAGACGACGTGAATTTTGCCGAAGGCCGATTGTGCGGCGTCCCCGAGATCTTCTACCGAGGCGGCCGATTGCACATCGGTCGGCACGGCGGCCACGGCCGCGCCGGATTCCCGGAGTTGTCCCGCGACGCTCTCGAGGGCTTCCTGTTCGATATCGGCGAGAACAATCCGCATCCCGCGGCCCGCCAAAGTTGTCGCGAGCGCCTCGCCAATGCCGCTCGCAGCGCCCGTAATCACAGCCGTTTTGCCATCCAGTTTTTCCATGAAGCCTCCCTGATTCAGTTCTGTCGGACCTGTAATTCAGGTCATTGAATCCGTACACCTTGACGTTGCAATTCTGCCTGAACGGCCTCGAGATCAACGCTCTGCGTGGACTCCTCGCGCCGCAAAGATACGGCTGCCGCCACGCCCGCGCCTTGACCGGTCACCGTACACGCCATCATGTTGCGCATGGCCGCATGACTAAGCTTGTCACCAGCCACACAGCGGCCAGCCACGAGAAGATTGTCGATTCCCTGAGGCACCAGACAACCATACGGCACTTGAAAATAGCGGCCGGTCGTCGGCAGAATCAAAACGCTATAGCCGTCGAGAAACTCCGGAAAGATACCGATCGAATCCGGAAAGCGCGCTTCGCTGCGACATTCTTCCCCCAGTAAATTATGCCGTCCGATGATCTTGCGCGAATCACGACAACCGATGGTCATGGAGAAGGTACGCAGCTTGGCCTTCTCGAAACCGGGCACCGTATGTTGCAACGCCGTCATCGCATGCATGGCCTGCTGACGACCCTCCATCTCGGCCCGGGTCAGATCCTCGGCATCGGTGCAGTCATAGCCCTTGAGATGCACGAGGTTCAGGTTGGTCGCTTCCCCCGCGGGCGTCAGCGCCGACCAGGATCCCCCGAGCGTTTGCGTATCCGCGGGAATCACCCCCATCTGCCGCGCCTTGACGAAACTATCCTGCAGATAGGGCGTGGGGAGATCGTCTTCCTTGCCGGTCGTCTCCTGATCCCAGGTACGCCCCCAATCGGAAAACGTCGCCTGATTCTGATCGGCCCATTCCAGAAACCGCTCGCGCTCCACACCGGCGCATCCAAAAACGGTCGTCAGGCCCATCATCTGATCGCGCGGGGTCTTGCGATATTCGGCCCCGGCAAAATGCGCGATATCCGCATCTCCGGTGCAGTCGATCACACGTCGGGCGAGAATCGCGCGCCGGCCGGACTTTGATTCCGTCACCACGCCCCGGATCGCGCCGTCCTCGACGATCGCTTCGACCGCGTAGGTATGGAGCAAAGGGCGGACCCCGCTCTCGCGAATCAATTCGTCCGCGACCAGCTTGAAGAAGTCCGCATCAAGACATTCGCTATCGTTGTAGGGCCACTGAATGGTGCCACCCATTGCCGCAGCCCGACGCTCGAACTCGATGCCGATCCCCTCGGTATCGACCGTGCCCTCGTACCGGTACCAGGCAAGTGTCTCCATCCCGACGGTGGTAATCACGCCCCCGAAACACCCGAAGCGTTCCATGAGCAGAACGTCCGCCCCCGCTCGCCTGGCACTCAATGCCGCAGAAAGTCCGGCCGGTCCTGCGCCAACGACCAGGACATCGCAAGTCTCATGGACCGGGATCTCTCGGGGTGCCTCCTGCACCGTGACCGAACCGATCAAGGCTGGCTGCGGAAGGTCGCTGCGGCGCGCGACCTCTCCTTCGGTTGGGGGCGCCCCGGGCTTGCCCGGCGCACCGGCCCAGCGACTCACCATACGACGCGCCCGATTGGCGTATTTTTTTTCTTCTTCGTCCGACATTCGATTTGTCCAGAGTCCCGCTCAGGTCTAGTCTGGCGGTATCATGAATTTAAGCACACGCTCAGAGTCTGCATCTTTCCTATATCCGGAACCCGGAGATCGGGCCATGCCAGTCCGCAGACCGGCGCACGCGGCCATGTGCCTCGGTGCACTCCTTGTCTGCCTGCTCTCCCCGCAAATCGCAACGGCTCAGGCCCCGACATCCGCCTCTGCCGAGCGCGACGCCAACCTGTTGGTGGGTTACTCGCTTCTGGACTCCACACTCTCGGGCGAGGGCATGCTCAAATGGCTGCTGCTGGCACGCAAGGTGACATTCCAGAGCCCGGCCAAGGCAACGCAGGATCTACTGACCCGGATCAGCGAGGCTTCAGCCGCTCGCAGCAAGCAGCTCGAGAAATTACGCAAATTGGACCCGCCGGCTACCGGCACCCCCCCGCCCAGCCCGATCGGCGATGCCATTCAGACAGCCGCCACCGAAGCCGGCACGCACGAAATGCTCTTTCCCGATGGTGCCTTCGATATCCGCTTTCTCTTCCTGCAGGCCCAGGCAACACGGATGGCCTCGGTCATCGCCGCACAGACGGCCAAAATTGACCCCAATCCCGAGCGAAAGGCCTGGCTCGAGGAAGTCAGCGGACAATATGAAGGGTTTCGCGACGAGCTGGTCGCATCCCTCTCCGCTTGCACCCCGAAGGATTAGGCCACCCGCGGCAGAACAAGACCGCGCGACAGAAAGGATGGCCCAATCATGTCCTCACTACGAATCGTGAGCCTGCTTCCCTCGGCAACCGAATTGACCGCGGCCCTCGGCGCGACCGAGCAACTCGTCGGCATCAGCCATGAATGCGATTACCCCGAGGGAGTGCAATCCCTCCCGCAACTCACCTCCAGTATTCTCGCCGCCGGCCTCAGCCCGGCGGAGATCGATGCCGCCGTCGCGGCCGCCAAGTTGGAAGACCGGCCACTCTACCTCGTCGACGGGGCCAGGCTCGCGTCCTTGCAACCGGACCTGATCCTGACCCAGGGGCTCTGCTCGGTTTGTGCCGTAACCCCGGCGACGATCGCCCAAAGTCTCGCGCTGGCACCTCTTGCCGAGACCTGCACGGCGCCGATCCTGTCTCTGGAGGCCACCGACTTCGCCGGCGTTTGTCGCGATCTGCGCACCGTAGGTGACGCGATCGACCGCTCAGCGGCCAGTGCTCGACTGATCGAGAATCTCGAAACACGTTGGGCCAGCATTCCGCAGCCCTCTCATCCACCGCGAGCCTTCCTTCTGGAATGGCCCGAGCCCCCCTGGACTGCCGGTCATTGGGTGCCCGAACAAATCGCAGCCGCGGGCGGCATCCCGGTTCTGAGCCAAGCCGGTGAGGCCAGCCGAGCGGTTCCCCTCGAGGAGATCGCCGCGGCCGACCCCGACCTGATCGTCTCGATCGCCTGCGGCTACGGGCTCGAAGAGAACCTGAAAGTCGCGGCCCAACTCCTCGCAGATCCGCGTGCCCGCGAGATCCGTGCGTTACGCGAGAACCGCTTTTTCGCAGCGGATGCCGGTGGCTACTTCAGTCGGCCCGCCCCGCGGCTGGTGGACGGGGCCGAAATTCTTGGCGCCCTCTTCCGGGGGGAGATGGACAATCCGCTCCTCCGAGGTCGTCTGGCGCCGGTGACGCCATCCTAGAAAGGCCCGATCGTTTCCGATTTGGCGGCCAAAGGTCTATGCTGCCGCCCATGAACAAGAACTCCGTATGGTTTCTTTATATCGCCTGCGTGCTGGCCATGGTCCTGAGCGACGGGTTTTTGGCAAGCGCCGGGCGGTGGTTGATCATCATCCTCGCCGTGGTTCACTTTGCCGAATTTGTGGTCAAACGCGACGTGATGACCCGTGCTGGCGGGTCCATGGGCAATCATTTCGTGCAGACCATGATCTACGGCTTCTTTCACTGGAAGCCGCTCGAAGACGCTCAAAATAGCGACCAATAACCTCGCAGAGCGCGCCGCGAGCCACGCGCGCGCCATGCTTGCCGGTGCGAAGAGCCCGACAGGGTTCGCTCCGGCAGCGGGTTCAATCCGCCGGAAATTCGGCGAGATGTGACAGCAGCAATTCCGAGACCTCATCGGGTGCCGCTTCGGTCACCCAGTGGTCAACGCCTTCGATGATGGAGAATTGATAGGGGCCATCCACGTAGTCTCCGGTCAGATACGCCGGGTCGCGGCAAAGGGCCGTATCCTCCGTGCTCCAGATATACATCGTGGGCACATCCACATTCCCGAGCAGTCCCGCACCGCCGGAGAAACTGTTCTGACGGTACCAGTCCAGAGCCAGCTTCAGCACACCGGGCTCCCGGAAGAGCGCCAGGTATTCGGCAACCGCCTCCTCGGAGGACGACGTCCAGATACCCCGAAGGATGGCCGCATCATTATCCAGCATGACGTCCTGTGAATTCGGTTGCACAAAGAAGTTCATGTAGGAAGACGCCTCGAACTGGCAGGAGGATGGATCGCTCCGGGTCAGCCCGAATGGATCGAGATGCGGCACCGAGATCGCGGTCAGCGAGTATAATCTTTCGGGGAAAAAAATGCCGACAAACCAGGTCACCGCGGCCCCCCAATCGTGGCCGACCAGATGAAACCGCTCGCGTCCGAGAGCATCAGCCATGGCCAGGACATCCCCACTGAGGTTCGGGAGGGCGTAGCTTCCCGGAGCGGTCGGTCTCGCCTGCGGGGAATAGCCGCGCTGATCCGGCGCGACCACGCGATAGCCAGCCTCCCCGAGGGCTCGAATCTGCTCCACCCATTGCGCCGAGGTGGACGGGAAACCGTGCAGAAGAATCACCAATTCACCGGACTCGGGGCCCGCGACCCGGGCGCGAAAGGTCAAACCGTTCGCGTCCACTTCCGTCCAGGAGATCTCCCCCGAGGCGACATTTCCGGCGTCGGAACTGCCGCCGCATCCGGCCAGGCCAAGACTCAGAAGAGATACGATCAGCAGGGAGAGCAGACTTTTACGCATTCCTCTCCCTGCCATGCCTGCAAGCCTCACGTCAATGCGTCATCGAGCGATCGGAACGCCTTCGGTCCCATCGGACACTCGGAGAGGTCGAGCGGCCCCCCTGGCGATATTCCGGGGGCCGCTTTCGACAAAATTCCTCAGCCGCCCTTGGCGTAGGCCGCCCGCAATTCTTCGACGCGTTTACGATTCACGCCCATATCCCCGTAACCCAGTCGCGACGCGGAGCGGATCGCAATCTCGTTTTTCGCCGGCTCCAATTGCAGCTCCAGATCATCGACATAACCCATCAGACGAGTCGTGGATTCAAAATGCATGTAGTCAGATGTCTCGGCAATCAATTTCGTCCGCGGCAGACTCAAGGCAGCGGCCCGCGCCCGGGCAAAAGCCGCAGCCGGATCCCCGGTGTAGGCCAGCGGGGCGATCCCGTGCTGGTCGTCGCTATCTTCGCTGCAGACGCAATTCGGACTCGACGGACATGGGCGCAGCCGACCGTCAATGACGCCGAGGTCGGCAGGCCGCTTGCCGGCGCACGAAAAAAGCGCCATCGCCGGGATCAAAAGGAGAAGCAAACCACTGAAAGAACCATTGAAATTCAACATGGGATACAGTCTTTCATGGAAATCGACCCCGAGACAAGAAACAGGTAGCCTCAAATCAGAATGCCTGTTTTTGCCTACCAGGGACTGAACGACACCGGCGCCAAGGTACGCGGAATTCTCGAAGCCGACTCTGCCAAGGGCGCCCGCCTCGCGCTCCGCGGTCAGGGAATTTTCCCCACCGATGTGCAGGAAGAAGCCGCCGCCGGCAAACGCCAGCGGGCCGGAGACACCCGCATCTCGCAGCAGGAATTGGCGGTCGTCGCCCGGCAACTCGCAACTCTCCTTGCCGCAGGAATTCCGGCCGTCGAGGCACTCTCGGCCGTGGGGGAGCAGACCGACCGGCCGGCCGTGGAAAAAATCATGCGGCAAGTCCGGGATGCGGTCACCCAGGGCAGCTCTCTCGCCGATGCGATGGCAGAACACCCGGCAACCTTTCCGCCGATCTTTCTCGGCATGATCCGCGCCGGGGAGGCCGCCGGGGCGATCGATCTCGTCCTCGAGCGTCTGGCACTCTACGCTGAAAATCAGGTCCAGTTGCAATCACGGGTGCGCAACGCCCTGACCTATCCGGTCCTGATGTTCTCGGTCTCGGGCGCGATCGTGTTTTTCCTGCTCAGCTTTGTTGTCCCGAAGGTCACCAAGATCTTCGCCGACAAACAGGAGGCCCTCCCCTGGCCGACTCGATTCCTCCTTTCGGTCTCCCACGCACTCTCGGAATGGTGGTGGCTGCTCGCCATCCTTCTTGCAGGCGGGATTGTCGCCGCTGTGGCCGCCCTGCGGCGGCCCGAAGGCCGCCTCTGGCTCGATCGAAAAATCCTGACCTTGCCGATGATCGGCCCCTTGTTCACCCAGATCGCCGTCGGTCGTTTCTCGCGCACCCTCGCCACCCTGCTCGCCGGGGGGATTCCCCTGCTCGAAGCTCTCGAACTGGCGAGCAACACGTCGGGCAACACCGCCATCGGCGCGGCGGTCGAGACCGCTCGAATCGGTGTTCGGGAAGGGGAAAGTCTGGGCGAACTGCTTCAGGCTTCGGGGCTTTTCCCGCCCCTATTGATCCGTATGGTTGCGGTGGGAGAGCGCTCCGGAGAACTCGAACCCATGCTGATTCGAGTAGCGGACGCCTATGAACAGGAAGTGGAGAGTGCCTTGAGCGTGCTGACAAGCGTGCTGGAACCGGGCATGATGATCATCATGGGCGGCCTGGTCCTCTTTATCGTACTGGCCGTCCTTCTTCCCATCTTCGAAATTAATTCTCTGGTCGGATAGGTAGAACAACATGAAAATAATACGTCGCAACCAAGCGGGCTTCTCCCTGATCGAGATCATGGTGGTGGTCTTCATCATGGGATTGTTGGTGACCCTGGTCGCCCCGCGAATTCTCGGCCGAACGGACGATGCGCGGGCCACCAAGGCCGCAGCCGACATCCGCTCGCTGGAACAATCCCTTTCGCTCTACAAGCTGGACAACGGCCAGTTCCCGACCACGGAACAGGGCCTGGAGGCTCTGGTCCTGCAACCGACCAGCGGCCCGGCGCCCCGCCGCTGGCGCCCATACCTCGACAACCTGCCTCTCGACCCATGGGATATGGCATTCATCTACGAAAGCGACGGTCGCGACTATCTCCTGATGTCGTTTGGCGCCGATGCCGCCGAGGGTGGCAGCGGCCCCGACGCAGATATCGACGCTCGAGACTTGGGGTGAGGCGGGAACGGGGGTTTACCCTCCTGGAGCTCTCGCTGGCGGTAGCCCTGATCGGTCTGCTGGCGACTCTGATCCTGCCCCGACTCGATGTCCTCAGCGGCGCCCAACTCGACAACACCACTCGCCGGATTGCCCAACGGGTGCGCTACCTCCGCGAAGACGCCGCCCGACGCGACCTCTGGGTACGCATGGTCTTTGACGCCCAGACCAATGCTCTGCGCATGGAAGAAGGCGTCTCCACCGAAGAGGGTTGGACTTTCGTTCCCGGAGAGGGGCCGCTCTACCGGGACCTGACGATCCCCGAATCTCTCGACCTGCGCCTTCTGGGCCCCGGAGTGCGCCCCACCGCGTCCGGTCTCTCCAGTCTCCTCTTTGCTTCCGACGGCTTTGCCGACCCGGGCACCTTCGAGGTCTCCGACGATAGCGGTCGCACCGTATTGGTGCTGATCGAGCCGGCGCGAACCCGCCCGCGCATTGTCGACGCACCCGCGCGAGGAAGAGCGCCATGATGCGAAACCTGCAAAGATCCGGTGGCTTTACCCTGATCGAGGTCATGGTCGCCCTCGCGGTTGTCGCCACCGCGTTTACCGCCTTGCTGAGCCTGCATGTGCGCAACCTCGAGACGGTGGCCCGCGAGAATGCCTTCAGCCGCTCGCTGCTGCTGGCCGAGACCCTTGCAGCCGAGGCGCAACTCGAAGGCTATCCCGATCTCGGCACCACGCGCGGCGATTTCAGCTCGAAGATGCCCGGCAACGCCGAGGGGTTCACCTGGAAGCGTGAAGTTCGAGAATGGATGCTGCCGGGAACCCGAGAGATTACCATCGAGGTGGTACCGCCGCGTGGCGAGGAATCAGCCAGCGAGCTCACGCTCTTTGTGTCCAGGAATCTTCGATGAACACGACCGCTGCCGGCCAGGACGGCTTTACCTTGCTCGAGCTGCTCGTCTCGGTCGCCATCATCGGGATTATCTTCGCCGCGCAAGTCGGCCCGTTCCAGCAAACACTTTCGTCGCGCGATACCGCCGAGCAGACCATCGAAGCAACCGCTGCCGCGCGCACCACGCTGGAGAGATTGGCCGAAGAGATCACCGGATCGATTGCCCCACCGGATCCACGCGGGAATTTCAGCATCGTCGACCGGAGCTTCGACCTGCCCTCCAGCGAACTGCGCTTCGCCACGACGGCGGCCCGGCGACTCCGCGGCGACCTGACAGACCCGGTCTCCTACCTTCGTTATCGCCTCGATGACGACCCCTACAATCCCGGCCGCCAGGTGCTGATCAAGGAGCAGTTGGCGTCGGTCGCGGCTGAGGGTGTGGACCCCGTATCCGCGGTGATTCTCGATGGTGTCAGCGGCTTTCAGGTGGAAGTCCTTCCCGGTCGCTCGGGCGGCTGGAAGCGGAGCTGGAGTGCTGCAGACGGTGGCGCTCCCTTGCCGCGGGCCCTGCGCCTGACGCTGACTCTCGACGAGAGCCACGGCAGCCCGGAACCCTACCGGCTCACCATCCGACTACCGATGGGGCCACGCTGATGAGGACCAACGAACGTGGGATCGCCCTGGTCTCGGCTCTGCTCTCGGTAGCCCTGTTGACGTTGATCGTTCTCGAGGCGACCGAGAGCGCCATGCTGCATAGCCATCTCGCCAGAAATGCCGGCGATGCCTCGGCCGCACGCCTGCTGTCCCGCGCGGCCGAAGAAGGTGGCACAGCATATCTGGGCCAGATGCTCCGCACGCGAGAACCGACCACCCGCCTTTCGCTTCTCCCGCTTTCTCTTGTGATCCTGCCGTTGGGTGCCGGCGATGTCTCGATCCGGGTCGAGGACGAAGAGGGAAAATTAAACCTCAACCAGATCAACGACGCCGCCCATCGAAAAGCATTGGATCAACTTTTCGAGGGACTGGAACTGGACCCCGCGCTGCTGGAAAGCGTCGCCACCTGGGTGGCTGCCGGCGAAGGCCCCGGCGAAGCCAGTCTCGCGGCAGCCTCCTGCACCTTGCCCTTTCCCTGCCAGCCGCATGGAGGGCCGCTCCGAAGCCTGGACGAACTCCGGTTGGTCGAGGGCTTTGACGACAAGACACTCGACCTGATCCGGCCATTTGTGTCTGCCTACCGACGGAGCGATGGTCGTGTCGGCCATGCTGGTCTGAATGCGGATACCGCAAGTGCCCGGGTGCTCGCCGCAGCAGGTTGCGCCATCGATGAGAGCTATCCGATGCCGCTTCAGGGCTTCGGCAAGGATCTGCCGCTCGAAGAGATCTGCCCCGCGGAAGATCGCCAGGGCGGCATTCCGATCAAATACGGCCAACGTAGCGAGTATTTCCGACTCTACGCCACCGGGCGCGTCGGCTCGACCATCGAGAAGCTTGAAACCGTGGCCCAACGACGAGGCGACCGGCTCGAAAGGCTCTACTGGTCGGAGCGAAGTCGATGAATTGGGACTTTCGCCGGAATCCGGTACATTTCTAGAAGTGATTACTCTGGGCATGGATATTGGAGACGATCGAGCCATTTGTGCTCTGGTCGTGCGCTCCGGAAAAAACCTCGAATTCCGCAGTTCCTGGGAAATCGACCTCTCCGGAGAACGGCCTGCTGCTGATCTGTTGCGGGAAAGTCTGGCTCAGGAATGTGCGACGGCCCCGGATGCCATCGCGACGACACTTCCCGGCGCACAGATCAGTCATCGTCTGCTCCACCTGCCCTTCCGCGAGACGGCAAAACTGCAAGCTACGATTCCCTTCGAGATCGAATCCGAGGTGCCTCTCGATATCGAATCAAGCGTGGTTGCCTGGAAATTGGTCGGCGACGCCTCCCATAGCGCGACGGTTCTGGCTGCCGTGGCCCGCAACGAGGACGTCGCAGCGCATCTGGAATTCCTCGCCGAGGCAGGGATCGACCCCGCGCTTGTGACCCTCGGCACCGTGGCAACCGCAACCTTGCTGGACCCCACCCCGGAGAAGACCCTGGTCATCGACTCCCTTGCCGATGGTGGCCTGATCCTTTGGCAAGACGGCGAAATCCTCAAGCTTCACAGTCTGGGCAATGCCGAGGCCGCCGGCAGCGCCGCGTCGGACAACGTAGAGCCGAGCGAGCAGCCCGATGCGGAAATGCGCTGGGCATTGGCCGCCTATCAAACAGACCGCCCGGATCGGATTCTTCGCCTCGGGGAATCCGCGCTGCCCCAGGGCCTCGACCTGCCCGGCGGACTCTCGCCGCAGCCATTCCGGAGCGCAACACCGGAGTGGCTGAGCGCGGTTCCCGACAATGCGTTCCGCGCCGCCGCTCTCGCGCAAGCTGCCGGCGAACCGCCGCAACAATGGCTGAACTTCCGCACCGGCCCCTTTGTCTACCACGCCCCCAGCGAGGAAGCGCAACGGCAATTGCGCCGTACCGGGTGGATCGCGGCGGCCACGGCATTGATTCTTTTCGGCACCTGGCTGGTAATGTTCGCCGAAAGACAGGCGGAACTGGACGACCTGCGCTCGGAAATCACGGCACAGACGCGATCGATTGCCCCCAAGGCCCCCCGCGGCACAGAGGTCCGACGCGTGCGCGCCGCGCTCGAACAATTGGAGAAAAAAAGTGCTCTTTTGGGAGGCGCCAACACCGGCGCCCCAACTCTGGACCGCCTTCTCGCCATCCATGCCGCGATCCCCAAGGAGGTCCCCCTCGAAGTTGCCGACTTGACCATGGACGCCTCGGGCGTTCGCTTTCGGGGACGAACCGACACCTTTGAATCCGTGGACATCGTCTCCAGCGCGCTGGCTTCCCTACCGGAATTCTCTGCCGCAAACGTGCAGGACGTCAAAGCCGGCGTCGACGGTCGCATTGAATTCAGAGCCAATCTCGAAACCGTGGGAGGCTCCTGATGCGTGAGCGACTCCAGCCCTATCTCGATCAGGCCCGCGATTGGCACGACCGACTGGCCCCTCGGGAACGCAACCTTCTCTATGGGGCCGGGGCTCTGAGCCTGATTCTTTTCCTCTGGCTCGGGGTGTTTGAACCAGTCACGCAATCGATCAACCGTCTCGACCGCGATCTGGCCATCGCGCAGAGAGATGGACGAGCCCTCAACGAGCTGACCGCCCGATATCGCAGTCTCGAAAAACAGGTTTCCCGACTGCAGAAGAAAGCCGGTCGCGGCAATCGGGGCTCGCTATTTTCTCAATTGGAATCCGTCACGGTCCCGGTCGTGGGCAGAGAACAGATCACGGCCATGAACCCGACGTCGCGCGACGTGGACGCGGACTTTCGCGAGGAGTCCGTGGACATGAAACTCTCCGGCATTTCCGCTCAGCGGCTGGTCCGCCTGCTTCACGCCATCGAAGTTCGCAGTAGCGGCATGACCGTCGAGAGGACCAGCTTCAAACGCCAATACAAAGACCCGACACTGCTCGATGCAACGATCGTGGTCGTGCGGTTGCAGCCACGATGAGGCTCCCGCGTCTGCCCTTTTCGGGGAAAGGCCCACAGAACGAATCTTCCGAACGCTACCTTCTCGGTTTGTATTTCGGGTTTGCCGCTCTGGTCTTCCTGGTCGCGCTGCTAGTGACCTTCCCCCATGAAACCCTGGTGCGCGAGGGGCTTCGGCAGGCCACGGCAGGGTCCCCCACGCGGATCGATTTCGCCGAACTTCGCTACCGACCGCCATTTGGCTATGAAGTCTCGGACCTCCGAATCGTCCCCGATCCCGGAAGTGCCTTCGAGCTCCAGGCGGGCCAACTGCATGCCCGACCATCGGTGCTGAGCCTGTTGGTCCCGGGGCAAAGAAATGCCGTCGACCTCGACGTCGCCCTCTGGGGCGGGCAGCTGGAAGCCCGCATAGCAGGCGACGCCGACGACTTTGCGATCGACGCCTTGGGCGAGAATCTGAAGCTCGACGAGGCCACTCGCGGCGCTTTCCCCCCAGCCGGGAAGATCTATGGCAGCGGCCGTCTGGAGCTCGCTGTCGAAGGCAAGGATCGCGGACGCCGTCTCGAAGGCGCGCTGCGACTTGCCGTTCGCGACCTCGCGCTCCGCGATCTGATGGCTCAGGGATTCAAGGTCCCGGACCTGACCTTCGAAACCCTCGATTTGGAGGCGGAAGCCGACGGCCAAACCCTTCAGATCCGGAAGCTGGTCGCCAACGGCAGCGAAGTCTCGATCCGCGCAACCGGAAAGATCAAGCTGAACCGAGTCTGGAAGCGCAGCACCTTGGACCTGCGCTTCGAGCTCATGATCGACCCCGATGCGCCAGCGGGTCTGAGAATGCTTCCGCGGCTCTTGCCCAAACGCAAGGACGGCGAGACCTTCTACAAGATTCGCGGGACTCTGGGAAAACCCCGCCTGCAATAATTAATCGGTCGGGCCTGATGCTACGGGCATCGAGCGGCGCCCCTGCTCGGCCCAGGGCAGAGCCAAAGGTCTGGCGTAATCGGTCCCGGCACCGCTCAGGCAGCCTGAAGCAGCTCGCGCACCATGGCTACATTATGCCGGTGCCCGGTTGCGCGCGCGGTGATCCGGCCCCGGAGAGGCTGCCCCAGCAGGGCAAAGTCACCGAGGATGTCGAGGATCTTGTGCCGCACAAACTCATCCGGGAACCGCAGCTCACCGTTGATCACGCCGTCTTCACCAATCAGGACGCAATTATCCAGCCGCCCCCCCGCCGCGAGGCCGTGTTCGACCAGCGTGCTGAACTCATGGACAAATCCGAAAGTCCGGGCGGGCGCGATCTCTGCCTTGAAGGACTCGGGCCCCGCAAACTCATAGACATAATGCTGAACACCGACCGGCTCGGGGTAGTCCAAAGTGTAGTCCACAACCAGACCATCGTGGGGTTCCACCAAAATGGTATTGCCGTCAAGGGAGATCTCGTGCTTCTCGCGCACGATATAGGGTTCGACGCCCGGTCCACCCTGCTCAACAATCCCGGCGTCCTCGAGCAAATTACAAAAAGCGAGTGCCGAACCATCGAGCACGGGAACCTCACCTTCCATTTTGACCATCAAATTGGTGATCCCGTAGCTTTGCAGGGCCGCAAGAAGGTGCTCGACGGTCTTGGCGCCAAACCCTCCCCGAAAAAGAGTCGTCGCGTAGCCGGTGGAATCGGCAAAATCGACATGTGCCGGAACCGACTTCTCGCTCGCCATGCTCTGAAACAGGATCCCGCTTCCGGCGGCGACCGGATGCAGGATCACGCCGGTACGCATTCCTGTGTGGAGGCCCAGACCCGAGGCTGTCACGCTGCGGGCGATGGTTTTCTGCGGCAGCACGAGTTCGGCATCATGGGAGACCACCGCCCCGCCCCATTCGGGACTGGCGGCGTCTTGTCCAGGCACTTCACCGAGAGCACGGGTGATCGAGGCCAGCAGAGCATCGATCGAAAAAGGCTTCTCGATAAAATCGGCAGCACCCAGGCGCGTCGCGCGCACGGCCGCCTCGATATTCGCGTGACCACAGATGATGATCACCGGCAGATCCGGATGGTCCCCCTTCACCGTTTCCAGCAGGGTCAATCCGTCCACTTCCGGAAGCCATACGTCGAGAATCACCAGGTCCGGCATATCCTCGTCGATCAACTCGAGAGCGCGTCGCCCGTCCCCGGCCTCGGCGATGGCATAGCCCTCATCCGAAAGAACACCTCGCAGGCTGAGACGAATCTTTTCTTCATCGTCAACGACCAGAATCTTTTTACCCATCAAACTTCCTTTTAGCGCAAACTACCGCAAATCTCCCGAAGCCCTAAGCTTCGGCCTCGGGTGTCCCCATGGCCGTGCGAACCGGCATTTCGATGACGAAACGACTGCCCCGAGGCTGATTGTCCCGAACTCGAATATACGCGCGGTGGTCGGCCAGAACTGTTTGCACAATCGCCAATCCGAGGCCCGTCCCCTGTGCCTTGGTGGAAAAATAGGGCTCGAAAAGACGAGCCTTCACTTCCTGCGTCATGCCCAAACCATCGTCGGCGATCTCGATCCGAACCTCCTCCTGCTCTGCGTCGAGGCGTGCCGAAACCCAAACATTCCCCTCCGCGAAGCTCTGGGGAGCACTCGGGGCATCTCCCGCGGGCGGAGCCGCAAGAGGCAAGGCCGCTACCGCGTTGTCCACAATATTGGTAATCACGCGGCGGATGCCATCACGGTCCAGATCCAGAGAAGGGAGATCGGCCTCGATCGAGAGATGGAATTGCACACCACGATGCCCTTCCCGAAAGAGGACCAGCGCGTCCTCCAGCAATTGTGCCAAATCGGTCGGCAAATGGGGGCCCGCGGGCATCCGTGCAAAATTCGAGAATTCACTGACGAGATTCTTCAGCACACCGACCTCGTCGATGATCGTACGCGTGCATTCGTCAAAGACCGAACTTCCCAGCTCCTCGCCATAGCGCTTGCGCAAACGTTGTGCCGAGAGCTGAATTGGTGTGAGCGGGTTCTTGATTTCATGCGCAATCCGCCGGGCCACTTCGCGCCAGGCCTCCATTCTCTGCGCCTTGAGAATTTCCGTGACGTCCTCGAAAAACAGCAGCGCACCAATGGACTCGCCGCCTTCGGATTTCAGCACCACGCCGGTCGCAACCACCTGAACGGCGCCATCGTCATGCTCGATCGACAACCGCTGCGGCGGCAACTTGTCCCACTCGCCCTGCTGCGAGCGCTTGTCCAATTCCGCCAAGATCTCACGAACAGCACCAAAACGCGGGCTGGCAAACCATTCTCGGAACGGCATTCCGACGGCTTCGTCGCCGATACCCAACATGACGCGGGCCGCCTCATTGACCGTCTCGATCCGCGCTTTCCGATCGATCGAGACCACGCCCCCCGTAATATTGCCGAGGATCGTCTCGAGCGCTCGCCGACGCTCGGCCAACGCCGAATGGGTGCCGCGCAAATTCGCAGTCATCTGGTTGAAGGAGCCAACCAGCGTCGCGATCTCGTCCGTCCCGGATTCCAACTCGATACTCGCATCGAGATGGCCGTCGGCCACCCGCTGGGTTCCCGCCGCAAGACGCTGGATCGGGCCAGTAATACTGCGCGCGATGGCAAAACCCAGCCATGTGCCACCGAAGACCACCACCAACGAAACCAGAACCAGGGTCAGAATATAATTGTTGACCAGTGGCCGTCGCATCAAACTGAGCTGCTTGTACTGACGATAACTCTGCTCGATTTCGGCACGTCGTCGCACAACGCTTCGGGGCAGAATGGTGTCCACCACAACCAGCCCCGCAACGGCACCTGCCGGATCGCGCAGATCGGCTGCGGCGCGCAGAACGGTGGCTCCCCCTTGCTCGACGACCTCGGTGGATTCGGCGCCGGCCAACGCATTCTCGACAAAGATCTCTTCCGGCGGCACAGCCAGAGATGCCGCAAGACCGGCTGTCTGCACCTTGTTGAACAGAGCTCCGCCGGGCCCGTAGACACGGATCGCCGCCGCCTGGACTTCCTTTTCGCGGTCCGAGAGCCAACCGGCCGTCACCGAACCCACGCCACCCCGATCCTGAAGATCCCCGGCGATCCAACGCGCCTCATGAACCGAGATCGCCATGGATTCCCGGTAATAGGTGTCGGCCATATCAATCGAGGCCTCAAGCGCGCTTTCGACTTGCACCGAAAACCAGCTCTCGATCGAACTGCGGATAAAACCAAGCGCGACGACAAAGAGCAGGATGGCCGGTGCGATCGCCACCGCAACAAAACTCAGTACGATCCGTGTCCGCAGATGCGATCCGAGCACTCGTTGTCGGCGCTCGATGACCAACTTGACGATATTACGCCCGAGAAGAAAAACCACCAGCAAGATGAGCGCGATGTTCAGATTGATCAGAAGAAAAAAGACGACGTTCTGGGAAAGGGTCTGGCTGGAGGTGAACGGCGGAAGTCGCGTCTCGTAGATCAGGGCAAAAAAGGCTGCCAGAAGTGCGGCGACCAACAGGGTCGCCTCGCGCTTGCGCCAGGGGCGCCCACCGCCATCGGGATCCGGGGTCAAAACAGGGAACCTTCCGGCTTGGGAGGCCGACGATCCGGTGCAACCAGAGACCAGGCCTGCTCGGTCGCTACCCGACCGCGAGGCGTCCGGGCCAGATAGCCCGATTGGACCAGATACGGCTCGTAGACATATTCGATGGTCTCCCGGGCTTCGGCAAGAAGCGCCGCGAGGCTCTCCACGCCAACCGGCCCCCCATCGTAACGCTCGATAATTGCACGAAGGATCGCATGATCCATGGTGTCGAGACCCGAGGCATCCACCTGATGCAGGCTCAAGGCATCTCCGGCAATCTCTGCGGACACGACCTCCCCTGCATGATGGACCTGCGAGAAATCACGGACCCATTTCAGATGACGATTCGCGATCCGGGGCGTACCCCGCGAACGTCGAGCCACTTCGTGAGCCGCGTCCTCTTCCAGCTCCAACTGAAGAATTTTCGCCGAGCGCGTCACGATCCGTGCGAGGGACTTCGTATCATAGAACTCCAGCCGGAAACCCGAACCGAAACGATCACGCAGGGGCGCGTTGAGCATCCCGGCCCGCGTGGTGGCTCCCACCAGAGTAAAGGGCTGCAGCGCCAAGCGCATACTGCGCGCCGCGGGTCCCTGCCCAACGATCAGATCCAGCTCGAAGTCCTCCATGGCCGGGTAGAGGATCTCCTCCACCTTCCGGGGCAGCCCGTGAATCTCGTCGATGAACAAAACGTCGCCTGCCTGCAGATCCGATAGAAGAGCTGCCAGGTCACCGCCGCGTTCGATCGCAGGTCCCTGCGTCCGTCGGCACGAGACGCCCATTTCGCGAGCGACAATCTGCGCCAGGGAGGTCTTGCCCAACCCGGGCGGACCAGAGAGGAGAATATGGTCGAGCGGCTCGCCGCGACGCCGAGCCGCTTCGATCGCGACCCCCAATCGCTCACAGATCGGATCCTGTCCGATGTAGTCCACCAACGTTTCGGGACGCAATGAGGATTCAAACGAAACCTCGTCCGTGCCGGCCTCCGGAGAGAGCCCCCGACCTTCCGGAGCCTCCGAGCCTTCCGACAGCGCCACGTCTTGCGGCGTCTCCGGCGTCGTCTTCTCGGAAGGACCGCTCATTTGGCAAACCCGCGCAAGGCTTCCCGGAGTGTCTCTTCCAGACTCAACCCGTCAGGAAGGGCCTGCAGGACGCGCTCGGCTTCCGGCTTCTTGTAACCGAGATTCACCAACGCCGAGAGCGCTTCCTCGGAACCCCGGCCCTCTGCCGGTGCCACCGAACCACCGCCCTCCGAGCGGCCAAGCTCACTGGCCAGAGCCCGGTCGCGCAGTTCCACCACCAAACGCTCGGACACCTTCTTGCCCACGCCCGGGATCTTCACCAATCGCGCCGCGTCGGCCTCACGCAAGGCCTCCGCAATCTCGGCGGCCGGCATCCCCGAGAGAATGTTCAGCGCCAACCGCGGCCCCACCCCGCTGACGCTCCGGAGCCACTCGAAAAGGGTCTTCTCCAGATCGTCAAAAAATCCGAAAAGCTGCAGGGCATCTTCGCGAACGTGCGTGATGATATCGATCTCGATTTTCTGACCGGCATCCGGGAGGTGCGCAAAGGCCTGCAAGGAAATGGAGACCTCGTAGAGCACACCGCCGACGTCCACCAGCAGCCGATCCGGCTCCTTGCATGCGACCTTGCCCCTGAGACCTCCGATCATCGCATCTTCCTAACGTGACACGCGCACAAATCGCGCGCCTGCCGGCAGGCGGGAGGCCGCCTGCGCAATCCGGCCGCGTCGTGGGCCCACCTCGACCACGCGCCCCGCGAAGGTTCCGTGCCGTAAATGACAGAGGGCGACCGCCAGAGCATCGGTCGCATCACCCGCCGGGTGCGCGCCACCCAGTGCGCCCTCCACCGCCGAGGCCACCGCCGCCTTGCTGGCATTGCCCACACCCGCAACGGTGAGTTTCACCGTCGCCGGGGGGTAGTCGAGAACCGGAATGCCGCGAGCACCTGCAAAGGCAAGCAAGGCTCCGCGGACTTCTCCCAGACGCAAGGCGCTCGACATACTCTTGCCGACAAAGGCTCGCTCCAGAGCAATGGTTTCGGGGGCCCAGAGATCGGCGACCTCCGCTATCCCGGAGACGAGAGAAGCCAGCCGGACGCCGAGGTCGCCTGCGTCGGGCTTGACGATGCCAAAGGCCAAGGTGCTGAGATGACGCCCCTTTTCCTCGACCACACCGAAACCCGTGATTCTCGAACCCGGATCGATCCCCAATACCCGCACCAGCTCCAACCCCCTGTTGGTGTTGTCCTGCGAAACCGCGACCCGGTCAAGCGAGAGCGTGCCACCGGGCCAAGATCAGGCTTGGTTTCGCGTCACTTTTCGTCTTCACGGTCGGCCAGCGTGGCATACCAATCGAAAGTATCGGCCTTGACCCAGCCAGGCATGCGACTGCCCTTTTTCAGGCGTTCCTGCATCGCCGGCGTGAGAACGCCATCCTTCCACATCTGCTGAAAGGTTGCCCCCGAGCATGCGGTATCGAAGAAATCGCGTTGCCAGCACCATTGAAAGTTTCCCGCATAGCGAAACCAGGAGCCGCCGGTGCCCCCGATCTCGTAGAGCTCCCCGTCGGGCCCCTTCACCGGGGCCAATTGGCGCCAGAAACCCATGAATTCGCCTTTTTTCTCGTCCACCAAAGTCCGGACATACGGGTAATGCCAGGTCTCGAGACCCTCCATTTCGGACCCGTAGGCGTAATCGGCGATCTCCTGACGGCCGCGAGCCACGAATTCATATTTGGGCCCGTTGCCCCACGAATAGAGGGCGTCTTCGGTATAGAACTGCGGCATGGCGCTCCAGTCGCCGGTCCGCCCGGCCTCGAGATTTCCAGCCACAAAGCGGCTCACCATTTCCTCGAGTTCGTCTCTTGAGAATTCTGCCATTGGATTCAGTTCCTTTCCTTCCTCGGTCTTAGGATATAAATCGACCCCTGTGAACAGACTCGACCTGAAAAAAGCGGAAGAACGCCTCCTGGGCAGGATGCTACGGCGTCAAGCCGAACAGATCCCCGATGCCGACTTCCTCGTATCCGACGAGCAACGCCTGACCTTCCAGGAGGCCAACCGGCGAGCCTGCGCCGCCGCAACGAGCTTCCAGACCTATGGAATCGAGGCTGGAGACACCGTCGCCTTCCTGATGGGCAGTTGCCCGGATTTCGCCGTTGCCGCTCTCGGGTTGAACAAGCTGGGGGGCATCTGGGTCCCCACCAATACCGACTACAAGGGGCCATGGTTGGAGCAGAGCCTCAGCGACAGCCGGGCACGGATTCTGGTCGTCGATGGAGACCTCCTCCCAAAGCTTGCCGATTTACAGAATCTACCGTTCGAGCAGCTTGTCGTTCGGGGCGAAGATCCCGGGACCCTCGACCTGCCACGGATCTCGATGGAAGAGCTTTTTGCGGCCGAACCCGTGGAACCCGACGACAGCGAACGACATCTGGGCCAGACCGCGGCCATCCTGTTTACCTCCGGGACGACCGGTCGCGCCAAAGGCGTCATGCAAAGTCATAATGTCTGGATCTACGGTGCGGAATCCACGCTGGACCAGTTGGAGTTGCGCCCCGGGGATGCGGCCTACAACTGCTTGCCGATGTACCAGTCGGCGGCTTGGGTCGGCAATATCTTCCTTGCTCTCGCCGGAGGCATTCCATGTGCGATGGATCCGGTCTTCTCGGCCGGCAACTTCTGGGATCGACTTCGGCACTTCGGTGCTACGGTCACCATCACTCTCGGAGCCATGCATATCTTTCTCTGGCAAGCCGAGGCGCGCCCCGAGGATGCCGACAACCCGCTCCGCGCAGCCCTGATGGTGCCGATGCCCGATGCCATCGAGGAGCCCTTCCGCGAACGCTTCGGCATCGAGACGATCATCCAGGCGTACGGACAGAGCGAGGCGATGCCCATTCTGCGGCGCACCCCGGGAACAAAATGGAAGCCCAATGCCTTGGGCGAGCCCCATCCCCTGATGGAGGTCCGCCTTCTCGACGAACACGATAACGAGGTTCCCCGCGGCGAAGTCGGCGAGATTGCCATCCGGACGCGCGAACCCTTTGTGTTTTTCAACGGCTATTTCGCAAACCCCGAAGCGACCGCCGAAGCCTTTCGCAACCTCTGGTACCATACCGGAGACCTCGCCAGGCAGGACGAAGACGGCGAATATTTCTTTGTCGACCGACGCTCCGACTATATTCGATTCAAAGGCCGGAACATCTCGTCGTTCCACGTGGAAGCGGCGGCCAGCGCGCACCCCAAAATTCTGGCTTCCGCAGCCCACGGGGTCCCGAGTGCCGAGCTGGAATCAGAGTCCGAACTCAAGATCTGCGCCGTCCTCGAGCCGGGTGCGACACTCGCCCCCCTCGAATTGGCCGAGTTCATCAACGAAAATGCCCCGTATTTCTTTGTCCCTCGCTACATCGAATTCCTCGATGAGCTTCCGATGACCCCCACCAGCCGCGTGCAAAAATACAAGCTGCGGGACCGAGGGATCACCGAGACAACCTGGGATGCGCAGGCCGTGGGTTTCCGGCCAAAACGCTAGCCTCTATTCCGAGCGCAGCGACAGCGCCCGCGTGGGGCAATAACGAACGGCGCGCTCGGCGCGCTCACGCAACTCTTCCGGCACGACTTCGCTTTTCAGCACGACCTTCAATTCGTCGGGATCCAGGGAGAAGAGCTCCGGACATTCCGAAACGCATACCCCGTGCCCCTGGCAAAGATCGCGGTCCACGGACAACCGCGCGGCACCCGCCTCCGCCCCGGGAGCAGCCTGCGCCAGCTCGACCGTCGGCGTCCGCACCTCTCGACGTCGATATCGGACCCGACACGGCTGTTCGATCTGAACAACCATCCGCGTCTCGTCGTTCCGGTAATGATCGGAAGGCTGCGCCAGTTCAAACTCGAATTCGCGAAGAAGAACGCTGAAGATGGCTTTGAGCTGCATCAACGCAAAGGCCGCGCCGACACATCGATGTCGGCCCCCACCAAAGGAGAGGTAGGAGAAAATGCGCCGGCTCTGCGGGCTGGCCCCCAGATGCCGTTCGATATCGAAACGGTCCGGGTCCGGGAAACTGCTCGCCATACGATTCGAGACAGCCGGAGATACCGCGGCGTTCCAGCCCACCGGGACGCGGAACCCCCCATACTGGAATTCCTCGGTCACTCGGCGCATCAGGAGAATCAGCGGAGGATGCAGGCGCAAGGCCTCGGTAATCGAAGCCTCCAGCAGGGGAATCTCGCGCAAGGCGTGGTAGCTGACCTCACCGCCACTGGAAAAAAGCATATCCAGTTCATCATTGACCCGCGCCAAGGTCTCGGTGTGGCGCAGCAACTCGATCAACGTCCAGGCAGCGGTGCCCGAGGTGGTATGGTGGCCGGCGAACATCAAGGAGATGAACATGCCGGTGATCTGATCGGCCGAGTAGCGGGAAACTCCCTGTTCATCGACCAGACTGGTCAGGACGCCAACCAGGTCTCCGGTCTTGCGTCCTTCTTTTCGCCGACCGGCAATAATGGTCTCGATGCGGTCCACCAGAGCCGCCCGAGCCCGATCCCGGCGCCGAAAGCTGCTCAGTGGCAGGTGCGGGCTCACATAGGCGAGCGTATCGGTGCCAAGTTCCAACTCGTGAAATAGCTCGGCGAACTCGCCGGTGATCTCCTCGCGAAATTCCTGACCAATCAAACAGGCGGTTGAAGTATAGATGGTCAACTCCGAGAAAAACGACAGCAGGTCGATCTCGCCCTGCTGGCCCAGGCGGGCGCACATCTGCTCGGTCTCGGCCGCGATCCCCTCAGCATGCCCGCGCATTTGGGCATCCCGCAGCGCCTGATTTTTCATCGCCTGACGGCGCTGCTCGGGGTTCTCCGCATCAAAGACGACGCCCGCTCCGAAGATGGGCTTCATGAACGGGTAGGCCTGGGCTTGATCAAATTGCTCATCCGGCGCACGGAAGAACGCTTCATGGGCCTTTTCGCCCGAGAGCATGGCGACTTTCTGCGGGCCCAGAATCATGGTCCCGATTTCACCGCAATCGTCCGCCACGCGCTGCATGGTTGCGATCGGAGCCTGTCGGAAAGCGAGCAGATGCCCGAGAAACGGCCACGCACCGGATAAAACCGGCGGGGTATTTGTCTGTTCCTGCCTCACTGAGATAGACAAGTACCTTGCCTAACGTCAGGACTCCAGCCAGACCATATTCGCGTCGGACCTGCCGAGAAAAAATGAATCACGGACTCACAGCCGGGCGCCGCCCATGATTGCTGGCGGGCCGCCAACCACAAGGAGATGAACCCATGAGCGCAACAGAGCAGACGAACCTCAAGGCCGGATTTATCGGGCTCGGTTTCATCGGCGGCCCCATGGCGACCCGACTCCCCCAGGCCGGCTTCGAGACCTGGGTCCACGACATCGCGGCCGAGGCCATGGCGCCCTTGGTCGAAGCGGGAGCCCATCGCGCCGAGAGTGCCGCTGATGTCGCGCGCCACGCTGACGTCATCGGTGTCTGCGTTCTGGACGACGCGCAAACCGAAGCGGTCGTCTGCGGAACCGGTGGACTGCTCGAGACAGCTCGACCTGGCACCATCATCGCGCTGCACGGGACGATCCATCCCGAAACCACCAAGCGTCTGGCCGAAAAAACGGCCGAGCGCGGAGTATCGTTGGTCGATGCGCAGATGACCGGAGGACCCCACGGAGCTGCGGCCGGAACCCTGCGCTATATGGTCGGGGGCAGCGAGGAGGATTTCGCAAGGGTACGCCCCTTCCTGCAAGCTTCAGGACAGGACATCATCCATTGCGGCCCGCTGGGCACCGGCACCGCCGCCAAGCTGGGCAACAACCTGGTCCAGTATTGCTTCTGGCAGGCCCTGACCGAGGCGCAGAGCCTCACGCGAAGCCAGGGCATCGCCGACGAGAAGATTCAGGAAGTTCTTGGATGGATCCTGAACGATAGCGCGATTCTCATGCTGGCGGGACGCAATGCGCTCGAAGCTGATCCAGGCAACGACTTCCTCGCCGAACGCTTCGCCGGGGCCGCCAAACTCCTGGAAAAAGATCTCGGTCTGGCATTGGAGGTGGGGCAAGCGGCCGGCCTCGAATTGCCGGCCGCCGATCTGACCTCGCGGAGCGCGGGGGCGATCCTGGCGCTGCCCAAAGGCTGATCGATACGCGCGCTCAGGGCGTGATGCGGTAGGATACCGGGAGCTGCTTGGGACCAATCACGAAACTCGACTGAATCTCCTTGACCTCGCCGGCTGACGCGACGCTCTCGAGACGGCTCGCCATCTCGGAGATCAGCGCGCGAATGGACCGCTTGGCCATATGCGCGCCGAGACAAAAATGCTCACCGATACCAAAGCCCAGATGCGGGTTGGGGTCGCGGTCGATGCGAAACGCGAAGGGGTCGGCAAAAACCTCTTCGTCCCGGTTGGCCGAGCCGTAAAACATGGCCAGAAAGTCGCCCTTGGCGATCTTCTGCCCCCCCACCACGGTATCGGCCAACGCGGTTCTCTTCATGTAATTCACCGGCGCTGTCCAGCGGACCACTTCATCCACCGCTGAATCGGTCAGTTCCGGATGCGCGCGAAGCTGGCGCAGCTGCTCGGGGTTTTGGAGCATTTGCTGCATCATTCCGGCGATCGCATTTTTCGTCGTATCGTGCCCGGCGGTAAAGATGATCAGATAGTAGCCGAAGGTCTCCATCGGGCCCATTGGCGCTCCATCGATCTGCGCATTGGCGATGATCGTCGCGAGATCATCGGTGGGGTGCTCACGACGGTCCGCGATGATCTTCTCGAAGAAACCGAAGATCTCGGCCCCAAGAGCAACCGTCCGCTCGTTATAATCATCCCCTTCGCGTTGCAGATCGGGATCGTCCGAGGCAAAGAGCTGGTTGGTCAGCTCCAGAACCTTGGGCTCCTGCTCGGGCGTCAGCCCAAGCACGGTCGACAAAATCGTCAGGGGATGACGGACGGCGACGTCGTTGGCCCAATCACAAACACCCTCGCCGTCCGAGCCGGCAAGATCATCGAAGATCCTGCGAGCGCTTTCTTCCATTGCCTGGTCGAGGCGGGTAATCGCACGCGGCGTGAACCAGGCGCTGGTCACCTTGCGGTAGGCAACATGATCCGGCGGATCCATCTCGATGATGGTTTTCATCGCGCCGAGACCGCTGCCCTCGGCGCGCGCCTTGAGCTGATGATCGCCGAGGACCACAATCCCGGGCTCGCTGGAAAACAGATTCGGCTGCTTCGAGATCGCGGACACATCCGCGTGTTTCGTGATCGCCCAGAAAGGTTCGAAACCGGCTGGCGCACAATGATGTACCGGAGACTCGCGGCGCAAACGCGCCCAGGTTTCATGCGGCGCGCCATTCTCGGCGTAGGCTGCAGGATCGACCAGGTCGCGCCCGTCGGTAATATCCACGGCGCCCTGACGCTGCTCAGACATCCGCCAGACCCTCGGGAGCCACATCCGCGTTTGCCGAGACCGTCTGCACGTCGTCATCATCCTCGAGGGCATCCAGCAACTTGAGCAAACGGCCAGCCTCCGCCCCGGCAATCGGCTGGGTATTTTCCGGCACGTTGGAAACCTCTGCGCTCAGGATCGCAAACCCACCCCCCTCGAGAGCATCGCGCACATCCGCGAATCCGTCGGGGTCGGTGGTAATCTCGAAGCCGTCGCCCAACGGAGCCACATCTTCGGCGCCCGCCTCCAGAGCCACTTCCATGATGCGCTCTTCTTCCGCGGATTCGGCCTCCACCAATACCAGGCCCTTTTTATGAAACATCCAGTTCACACAGCCGGCCTCACCCATATTGCCGCCGTTTTTATTGAAGGTGGCTCGAATCGACGACACCGTGCGGTTGCGGTTGTCGGTCAGGCAATTCACCAGGATTGCCACGCCGCCCGGTCCATACCCTTCATAGGTTACATCTTCGTAGGTCGCCCCCTCGAGGTCCCCGGTGCCCTTCTTGATCGCTCGCTCGATATTGTCGGCCGGCATACTTGCCGATTTCGCCGCAGCGATCGCGGTACGCAACCGGGGATTGAAGTTCGGATCACCGCTGTTGCCCATCCGGGCGGCCACCGTGATTTCGCGGATCAACTTGGTGAAGATCTTCCCGCGTTTGGCGTCCTTGGCCGCCTTCTTGTGCTTGATTGTGCTCCACTTTGAATGTCCCGACATGATCGATGCTCCTGCGCGAACCCTAACAACGAAAGCAGATATTTCCATCCGAGACGCTTCAACCAGCGGTTTTCCCTCGTAAATCGAAAATGGGCGGCGGCGATCGTTGCTTGCACGAGGCCATCCTCATAGACTTCAATCATGGCCGATGATCTTTTCGACCCCCGACACTGCACGAGTATTCCTCTTCTGGGCGAGTCCGGTGAGCCCCACTCGGCCCACGAAATCGCCCGCAGGATCGAGGCTTTTTCCGGCCCGGGCACCTGTCGGATCGATGTGCCCGAGGCGGCCGCGGGCCTGGAGGCAACACAGGCTTTGGGCATCATCCACGCCCTGAAGAGTCCGGCAAACAACCTTATTCTGCCGCTCACGCTCCATGCCATCTGCCACAAGGGACTGATCGACGAGGCCGCCCGCTCGGGGTGCGCCGGCATCGAGCTGCGTCGCGAGGGCTTCCTCGACGGCGCACTCGGCAGCGGACTGAAGGCCGCGTCGTCCGAACAAAAGGATCTCACCATGAGCCTGCGACGGGCTCGCGGCCTCGGCCTGGCGACCCTGATGGACGTGGATCTCGGCATCCCGGGCGACGACGAGGGTGTCTACGAGCGGACGATGGTGTTTCTGCAAGAATCTATGATCGCCATCCCACGGCTCCACCAACCTGCGTCGCCGGGCACCCCGCTGATGACGGCCGAGGAACGGCAGAACGGTTTTGATTGGTTACAGAACAAGCTCGTTCGACATCGGGAGATATGGAGACGCGCGCTTTGGCCCTCGGGAAGAACCCGCGCCCTGGTTGACGCCGGGTATCGGCAGCGGCGAGCAACACCTCTGGAAACCCGAGGCCATTATACGACCACCATGCAGATGCTGCGTGCCCTCAACCGGCGGCGCAAGGCGTCCCGAAGCCAACCCATGCTGCCGGTGGCTCCCGACCTTGCCAGCCAGCCCCGGCGCGCCTGGCTGGAGGTTCGTGCGGCGAGCAACTCCACGAGACAGACGCTCGAGGTCGCCGTGGCCGGCAGCCTCGACCTGCGCGGTGCCCGGAAACTCCTCGAGCGGGTAGGCGAGGCACTGCAGTCGGGATTTGTGGAGGTCACCATCGACTTCGCAGGGCTCGAATGGGTTTCACTCGATGTAATCAACCGCTTCGTCGAGGAAAATCAGACTCGATTTCTCGGCATGGCCAGCCATGCCCGTCTGGTGAACCTCCAGACGACCATCGATGCCCTGCGCCGACAACTCGGCGACACCGAGGCGGTCCAGCTGCTGGCCGCAGCGGCCCCCGCACCCGCAACAGCCTGATCCCTCGGGCCCCAAAAGGCCCGGCCGGCGACATTCTCAGTCGGCCAGAAGCGTATCGTAGTCCACCGGGTCGGGCGGTCGATGGGGAATCCTCCGCCAGCGCTCGCGCGTAGCCCGGATCCGTTCCCGGATCTGTCGTTCATGAGGCGTGCGTCGCGACAACCCTTGTTTTTCCAGATGACGCAGGACCCGGCTTCGCGAGCCCAGTCCAAAACAGCCACGCCGGGCAAGGTCGTCCAGAGAGGTTCGCAAACTATCATCGCCAACGCCTGTATCGGCCCGCATCGCTGCGGCCACGGCGGCCACACCGCTCAGGTCCATTCGATTGTGCTCAAAGAGCACTGCCGCCGTTTGCAGATAGTTGAACGTCGGGACAAGTCGCGAACCAAAAACGTGAAAGGCCGAAGGCGGTGTTCTCTTTTCCAGTCGAATAAAAATCTTCTCGACCACCTCGCCGCCACCCTCGGGGACGGCCAGCGTCTTGACAGCATCGAGGATCCGGTCGCGCTGACGACGGCCCACGCCCAACCGCCCGAGGTAGCCATTGAGCTCCATGGCGTCCAGACGCCCATTGAGGACATCGGCATAGAGGGAATAAATCACCGGATCGCTCTCCCAATCATCCCCGAACAAGACCTCGGTCGGCGGACGTTCTCCCGTCACCCGGCTCTCGAGCAACTCGACCAGCTTGTAGCCGATCTGCTCTCGCAGGCTGCGCCAATGCCCACGGACCAGATTTCGGAGCTGATCCTTGAAGACGATCCCGTCGACCGCAACGCCGTCGTTTGCCAACTTCTCGCGAATCACCTTTCCCAACTGCGGTGGGCTCGCTGACAGGAAAAAAACCTGGGGTTCGAGATTCTGGCTTTGCGCGACGCGGCGCAGGGATTGCACCAACTCGGGCACGCCGGGGAGATGCTGCTTGTCCGCGGCTTCCTCGAAGGGGATTTTCAGAAGTCCGCGCAAGCTCTCGAACCGGGTCGCCAGATACGTCTTGTCGAGATCCAATCGAAAGGCGATCTGTGCGGGCAACCGCGAGTCGCTTTCCGCCTCATGACCCTCAGGATTGGCGGACGAGCTCTCCGGTGATTTTTCGGATGACGTCATGCAATACCCGCGATCGCCTTGCGGATTGAAGAGGCAAGATCCCCGCGCACCAGCCGAGCCGCCTGCACAATCGCGTGACGCAGGGCCGGCTCGGGCGAACCTTGGTGGACATGCAGGCAAACTTGTGAGTAACCCAGCGTCGGAGAACCACCGAAGACGCCCAGGTCGAAAACGGAACGAGGGGTCGCGCCTCGGCTTTTCCAGCGGAGGCGTTCCCAACGCTGGCGACCTCGAGAAGCCACGAGATCGCCGCCGAGATCAGCGACCGTGTCGGTGGCCAGCGCCGACAATTGTCGGGCCCCGCTTTGCCCGACCTGTGACGAGCACACCAGAACATCAGCCTCCGCACACGACAGGTCCGACGGCCCGATCTCACCAACAAACTCGAACCCCTCCGTGCCGGCACTCACCTGGGAGAGACCCTCGCAATAAAGCCGGCTGGTTGCCGCATCCATCGCCTCCCCGACCAGCCCGACACGCGGACGAGCGCCAGCAACAAGCTCGGCAATATAGGCCGCCCCCATGACAGCATAGGCCTTCAACTCGGGGAGGCCCGCGCTCTCGGACCCACCCGTATCGAGCAGGATTGCGACCGAATCTCGGGAGCCCGAGGCCAGCTGCGGAGAAAACGCAAACCCGAAGGCAGGAGGGACCCCGGGGAGCGGACGGAAGTATTTCTGCACAACCAACTGGCAGGCCTCACGGTTGCCCCGCGCGACGAGGGCATCGGCTTCCCCCTCACCCACCATGCTCCCGGCCAGAGCGAGCGAATTGCGCTTTTTCCGTCGCATCGCCGCGGCTGCAGCTTCATCCGGCTCGATCCAGGAAGACGCATGCCGGACCGTAACCCGGCCCGGATCATAGGGCTGTTGCCCGATCAGTTGCTGCAGATGGATCTCGTCGCCCACGAGAATCGTCTCGATATCCGTATCGAGCGACAGAGAGCACGCGGCACGAACCGCCGATGCGGACTCACCATCGAAGCCCATCGCGTCCACGGCAATGCGGGCCCTCATGATAGCCGCCGAAGAAGTTGCAGGAACTTTGATCGTGAAACCTGAAACTTGAAAGCCTTTCGCCCCTCGATCTCCACCACCGGGACTTCATGCCCGTATTTCGCGGCGAGCTCTGGATCCGTGTCCACATCAATCTTCTCGAGCGAGAAGGAGGCCGATCCTTGTGCCTTCTCGAGCTCCAACTGAGCCTCGTCGCACAGGCAGCAATCCTGCCGGCCGTAGAGCACGACATGCGGCATACGGCCCTGCGTCTTCTCTTTCTTCCTGCCGAAAAGCCCCATCGATCTCACCGCCGCAGCCCCCTCGCGAAAGACTCCCCTGATACCGAGGAGGAGTCGGCAATCTCTGCCCTGAAAAGGTCCGCACGCACCGATTCATTGGATACATCGAGGTATCCGGGGGCGCCATAGGCCGAGGCTCCTTAAATCTCCGGCGAGGCGATGAAAGACGTCCGAAAATCGGCCCCCATCGAGCCCACCGGGACCCATGGGCGCCGCAAAACGGCCCCTCCGACCCTTGCGGCGGGCCCGAGGCCCCCTCGAAGGGCTCCGTTGACGCAGGCCGGGGTGTTCGCTAACCCATAGAATCTCGGTTTTCCGAAGAAAAACGGTGGAATAATGGCGTACGCAATCATCCGCACTGGCGGCAAGCAATATAAGGTCGAGCCCGGAGAAACGATCCGAGTGGAAAAACTTCCCGGGGAAGTCGGTTCCGACATCGAATTTCCCGAGGTTCTGCTGCGCTCCACGGACGACGGCCTCTCGATTGGTGTGCCTCTGGTCACCGACGCAAAAGTTGCCGGCAAGATCGTCGAGCAGGACAAGGCAAAGAAGATTCTGGTCTTCCACAAAAAACGTCGGAAAACTTTCAAGAAGTTGAACGGCCACCGGCAGCCGTACACCGCGGTCCGTATCGACTCGGTGGCATAGGAGTTCACTCATGTCGCATAAAAAGGGACAAGGCAGCACACGCAACGGGCGTGACTCAAACGGTCAGCGCCGCGGCGTCAAACTTTTCGCCGGACAGTCCGCCAGTCCGGGCGCGATCATCGTGCGTCAACTGGGCACCCGGATTCACCCTGGCAAGAATGTCGGGATGGGTCGCGACTATACGATCTTCGCAAAGGTCGAAGGCACCGTTCACTTCGAACGCGTGGGTCGCGACAAAAAGCGCGTCAGCGTCCTTCCGGCCGAAGGCTAGAACCTTCCCCCCTCCCCCGCGGGAGGTTGACCGGCAGGCCTTGCGCTCGCCACCAGGGGGCCCCTGATGAAATTCGTCGACGAGGCGGAAATTTCGGTCACGGCTGGGTCCGGCGGAGACGGTTGCGTCGCATTTCGGCGTGAAAAATTCGTGCCTCGTGGCGGACCCTCGGGCGGAGACGGCGGCAATGGCGGCCATGTCTATGTCGAAGCCACCACGCGACTGACCACCCTGCTCGACTTCCGCTATCGCCCCCATATCCATGCCCAACGCGGCGAGCATGGTCGTGGCAAGGACCAATACGGGCACGGTGGCGAAAACGAGACCATCCGGGTCCCGGTCGGCACCCTGGTGCGCGACGCGGATACCGGCGAGACTCTGGCCGATCTCAAACAGGACGGGCAGAGAGTCGCGGTCGCACGCGGGGGCAAGGGCGGACTGGGCAATATCCATTTCCGATCTTCCACCAAACAAGCACCCCGTATTTCCACCCCCGGAGAAGCCGGCGAGGAACGACGACTATCCCTCGAGTTGCGCCTGTTGGCCGACGTGGGCGTGGTCGGATTCCCGAACGCCGGCAAATCATCCCTGGTCGCCCGACTCTCGGCAGCACGGCCAAAGATCGCCGACTATCCGTTTACCACCCTGCAACCGCATCTCGGCGTCGTCCGCATCGACGAAGGCGCCTCTTTCGTGATGGCAGACGTCCCGGGCATCATCGAGGGGGCCCATAAGGGTGTTGGCCTCGGAACCCGATTCCTGCGCCATCTATCACGAACCGGAACGCTGATTCATCTGGTAGATCTCTCCTGCCCCGAGGGACGCGATCCCCTCACCGATATCCGCACGATCGACGAGGAACTCGCCGGTGCCGAAGTCTCGATGAAGGAAAAACCCCGGATTCTGGTCGCGAACAAGATGGACTTGCCCGAAGCTCGAGAGAATTTCGAGGATCTCCAAGCCCGACTCAAAGAGCGTGGAAAGGAGATCCTTGCCATCTCGACCGCAACGGGCGAAGGTCTTTCCGAATTGGTGGCACGGATTGCCGCAGAATTGCGACGATTGAAGATCGAAGCAGAAGAATCCGATGACGATTGAGCCTCAGCTGAAAGCCAAAGCCCCGCTGGTCGCGGGGATGCAGCGCCTTGTGGTCAAGGTGGGCTCCGCCCTGCTGACCGAGCCCGACGGACTTCGGACCCAACAGATCGAAGCTCTTGCCAGCGATCTGGCCGCCGTCCATCAGCGCGGCATTGCCGTGACCCTGGTCTCCTCGGGTGCCATCGCTGCGGGTCGCTCGCGTTTGCCGATCGGCGACCACCCGAGCATCCCGGAACGTCAGGCGGCCGCGGCGGTCGGTCAGATCCACTTGATGAGCGCCTACGAAGAAGTCTTCGCGCAATACGATATTCAAGTGGCACAGATCCTCATTGATGCGGGGGATCTGGCGAGCCGCCACCGCTATCTGAACGCCGCACACGCTGTCGAGACCCTTCATCAGCACAAGATTCTGCCCATCGTCAACGAAAACGACACGGTCTCGATCGACGAGTTGAAATTCGGCGATAACGACCACCTTTCGGCGATGGTCGCCAGCCTGGTGCGCGCGGACCTGCTGGTCGTCCTCAGCGATGTCGGTGGCGTCTATACCGCCAATCCCTTGCAGGCCAGCGACGCAGAGCGCATCCCGCTGATCCAACGCGTCGATGCCAGCCTGCTGGCGCGCGCACGGGGACGCGGGTCGCAACTCTCGACCGGCGGGATGGAGTCCAAACTCAAAGCGGCGCGCAAGGCTGCTACCGCCGGGATTCCGACGATCATCACCGACGGCCGGGTGGCCGGTTGCCTGCATCGGGCCCTGGACCCCGAATGCGACGAAGGCTCCTTGGTGCTTCCGGTCGGCGACCGCCTCGGGCGACGCAAGCATTGGATTGCGTTTTCCGTGAAAACTCGCGGAAGCCTGCATCTCGACGCCGGTGCCACCGAGGCCGTCTGCAAGAAGGGAAGAAGCTTGCTGCCCTCGGGGCTGACCGCCCTCGAAGGAAGATTCGAGGCGGGCGATTGTGTCAGCCTTCTCGACCCCCAGGGCCGCGAAGTCGCGCGCGGGCTGACCTCCTATGGCTCCAAGGAAACCACGGCCATCCTCGGGAAACGCAGCTCGGAAGTCGAGGATATTCTCGGCTACCAGATGGGCTCGGCGGTCGTGCATCGCAACGACCTCGTGTTGCTCGACACGCTAGGCTAGAGACACCCCTCATGGCGTCCCGCGTTGGCATTTACGGAGGAAGCTTCAACCCGGTACATTTCGGGCACCTGCGTTGTGCGCTGGAGGTACGGGAACGGGCGAATCTGGAGCGGGTCAAACTGGTACCCGCCCGCATGCCGCCTCATAAGAAAGCTGCCGGCATCGCGCCAGCCGAGCATCGGGTAGCCATGTTGGAGGCGGCGCTCACCGGAGAATCCGGTCTCGAAGTCGACCCCCTCGAGCTCGAGCGCGAGGGACCCTCCTATACAATCGATACCTTGCGGGAACTGCGCCGCAGAACCCCGAATCTTTCGTACGGCCTGATTCTCGGATTCGACAGCTTTTGCGATCTGCCGACCTGGAAGGACTTCCGCGAAATCCTGGCCGAAGTCGATCTATTGATCACCTCGCGCCCCCCGGACACCGTTGCTGCGGGACGAAATGAGGCCGCCTTCGGAAAACTCCCCGTGGCCGTAAGTCGCGAATTCTGCTACGATGAAGCCATTCGGTGCTACACTCATCAAAGCGGGCGCAGACTGGAATTCATCCCGGTAACGCCGATCGACATTTCGGCCTCCGCCATCCGCGAGACGATTGCCGCGGGAGGCTCGGGAAAGTTCCTCATGCCGGAAGCTTCCCTGGAGTACCTGCACCAGCACGGGCTGTACCGTGCTCCCTGACCGGCGGAGAATCCCGACTTGAGTAGCGAAGAAACCAGCGAAGAACTCGACCCCATCTGGGAACGTATCCTTCTGGCCAGCGAAGCTGCCGTCGATAAAAAAGCGATCGACCCGCTGGTTCTGGACCTGCGCGAGCATAGCCAGATGGCCGATTATTTCCTGATCTGCTCGGGGCGTTCCGATACGCAAGCACGCGCGATTGCCGACAGCGTCGGAGAGACGCTGCGTCATGCCGGCCTCTACCCGATCTCCGTGGAGGGCGAGCGCACCGGACATTGGATCCTTCTGGATTACGGCGACTTTCTCGTCCACGTCTTCTACGCGCCCACCCGTGAGGTCTATGGGCTCGAGCGCCTCTGGGCACGAGCAACGCAACGCCCTCTCCCACCCGAGATCATCGAGGCGGAGAGCGCTCAGCCTGCAGGACCGAGCTTCACCGAGGCCTGAATGCTGCGCGCGATCGGCATCGCGATTCTCGTTGCCCTCGTCGGCAGCGTCGTGGGTTGGATCTTCTACTGGAACGGCCACGAGGCCGCGCTGCATCTGGCCGACGGACACCAGATCGTATTGCCCATGGCAATCCACATCCTCGGAGCGCTCGCCCTCGGAGCAGCCGCGGTACTCGCCGGGCTCTCGATCCGCAGTCTTCTGCAGGCGCTGCGCCGCGCCGGCGATCGGCGACGTGACCGTCGACAACGCGCCGCTGACCAACTTCGCAACGAAGGAACCCAGCGCCTCTGGTCCGGCGACACCCGGGGCGCGACCAAGGCACTGGGACAAGCCGTCCGAAGACGGCCCGATGATCTGGAAGCCGCTCTCGCACTCGCCCGCTCGCATGAGGAGCGCGAGGAATGGGCCGCGGCGCTCGAGATCCTCGAAGGCCTGCGAGCCAGTCGCCAGGGGAGCGAGAGTCGCCTGCTGTCCAGAATTGGCCGGCTGGCTTTACGCACGGGCAACTCGGGCGCAGCCAGCGCGGCCTTTCGCGAGGCGGTCCAGGAGCAACCCGACAGCCCACGATTATGGTCGGAGTTCGCAACGGCATTGGCCCAGGAGGCTAAATACGCCGAAGCCGCAGAGGCCGCCGAAAAATGCCTCTCCAGAGAGAGCGAACCGGCGCGCCAAGCCAGCGCACGCGCCACCTGGCTCTCCCTCCGGTACCAGGCAGCTCTGCATGAACCGGATGCTGCGACAGCACTCACCAATCTGCGGAAATTGGTCAAGGATCAGCCAAGCTTTCTCCCGCCGCTTCTGGAACTGGCCCGATTGCTGAAAGAGGCTGGTGACAACAAGGCTGCCGACCGGCTTTATCGATCCGCCCTGAAGCGCGAGACCCGCGGCGTCGTACTCGAGCGTCTTGTCTCGCTTCATACCTCCAACGGCTCCCCGGAAAAGGCGGTGGCCGCCCTGCGCTCCGTGATGCGCAACAACCGACTGGCCGCACCCCGTCTCGCGCTGGCGCGAGGGCTTCTCGCTGCCGAGGACTACGACGCTGTTGCCGCAGAACTCGAGGAATTATCGCTGAGTGCCACCATCGACACCGAGACCAGTTTCTCCCCGGAAAGAGACCTTCTCGCAGCAGAACTCGCGTCCGCTCGCGGCGAGGATCGCGAGGCGGCCACGCTTTTCCGCCGCGCCGCCGAAGGCAATCACCTTCCGTTTTCCTACGAATGTCGTGCGTGCAAGCGCCCGTTCGAAGCATGGACCGACGGTTGCTCCTGCGGTGTGTGGGGAGAACTGGAATGGCGGGTGGGCGCAGCACAGATCGGCCCCTCGGCCCGAAAATAATCGGGAGTCCGTCTAGGATTCCGGAACAAACATCGGGTAATACGAGCGCTGGAACTCCTCTTCGGTCACTGCGCGCCAGGCTTTGAGCATCTCCTCACTCAACGGGTCGCAAGCCACTTTCAAAGGCGCTTGGTCGTCCAGAATCGCGTCCACAATGCGCCTGGCGGCAACCGGCGCCGAGGTTTTCAGGTCCTCGACCGCCGACCGACCCGCATGGCCCAGATTTGCGGCCGCTGCGTAGGCGGCAAAGGATGTCGCCCGCGGCTCCTCGCCCGACGCCGCGAGCATATCGGTATCGATCGGTCCGGGCAGAATCTCCAGAATCCGAATTCCGAATGGAGCCAGTTCGCAACGCAAGGACTCCCCGAGAGCAGCCACCGCCGCCTTGCTGGCTCGATAGAGCCCGTAGAAAGGAACTGGCGCCAGCAGCGAAATCGAGGTCAGGTTCACAATGACCCCTCCCCGTATGCGAAGCTCCGGGATCACCGCCTGCGTCAGCTGCGTCAAGCCGAAAACATTGGTTTCGAAAACTCGCCGCCAGACATCCATCGAGTCATGCTCCAACGGCAGATGCTCGTCGTCAGCGCCCGCATTATTCACCAGGACACGCAGCCCCGCAGGGGGCTTGAAGTTCTCGAGCTCGGTGACGTCGAGAAGAATCGGTGTCACCTCGGGGCAATCGCGAGCCAGCGCCTCGGCATCTACCTCGCGGCGCACGCCGGCCCGGACGTCGAAGCCTCGCCCGGCAAGCTCCACGGCAATCGCGCGCCCCAAACCTCGACTGGCCCCGGTCACCAGAGCCCCTCCGCTCGCCTCCATGCCTGACCGCTACCACGGCTCGGCCCGGCCTGAAAAGGCTCAGGACGGCCGAGCGGGGACGGCCTCAACCGGAAAGAGATAGGGGTGGAGAGAGCGCAGGCCATCGATGTCATGAATATCTGAAGATAAATCGGGAACTTGCGCAATCGGCAGCCCGACCGGCAATCCGGCACGAAATAACTCGATCCGAAGCGCATCACCCTGCGCGCGCGACACATAGTCCCGGCCCGTGCCGGCCAGCACCGCCGCGAGAGCCTCGGGCGCGGCAAGACCTTTTGCTGTCGCGATCGCAGCAAAGACTTCTTCCGCCCCGACCAGAAGCGGTTGCCTCTCCAGAGCTCCGGCAAGTTCATGAACGCGGTTCATGACCACACCCTTGAGCGGCATCCCCTTGTCGGCCATCCGACCCTGCAGATATTCGGCCTGACCAAGAACCTGCTCCCCGGGTCCCGCCACAAGCACAAACGCTGTCTGCTCATCTCGAAGAAGGGCTGTCACCCGCTCGACGCGAGCCTCAAATCCATCGAAAAGCTCACCCATGCCGGCGAAGAACTCACTGACCTGAGAAAGCACGGCAACACCGGTCACATCCTCGATCTTGTCGACCACGAATCGGACGCTCCGGTTCATGGATTGAAACACCGACCAACCCGACGTCACGCCCGGCAGGAACCATTTCACCACCTGCTTGTCGAGAAAGGCCAGCAATTTGTCGGGCGCATCGAGAAAGTCGAGCGCGTGCTGCGTCGGAGGCGTATCGACCACAATCAAATCGTAGTCGCCGCTGCTCTCCAATGCCCCCAACTGCTCGACCGCCATATATTCCTGCGAACCGGCAAAGCTTTGGGATAGTTGCTGATAAAAGGGATTCGCCAGAATAGTGGCTTCCACCTCGGGGCGCGGAGAATGCCGAGCCACCAACTCATCCCAACTCCCCTGCTGGTCCAGCATCATGGCCGCCAGCGAACCCGCCACGCCCTCGCCCAGGACCTCACCGGGTACTTCGCCCGGCGTATTACCGATCGGACCAACGCCGAGCGAGTCGGCAAGCCGTCGCGCGGGGTCGATCGTCAGAACGATGGCGCGACGCCCCTGCAAGGCTCCGCGCAAGGCAATACTGGCTGCCGTCGTTGTCTTGCCCACGCCACCGGAGCCCGCGCAGACAATAATTCGATGGCGGGCAATCAGCTGATCGAGTCCCTGCATCTGGCTCATAGGCCTTCGCCCTCCGCGGTCGGCGTCAGAGGACCCAACTCCGCGACCAGATGATCGGCAATGCCCGCGACCTGTGCCGCCGAAAACTCCTCACAAAATACATAGGGCAGAAGAGCCACAACGCCCCCCAGGGCAGCCTCGAGACGACCGACCTGCTCTTCGTTCAGCGTCGCCCATTGCAACTCGGCACGGGCCGCATCCAGCGTCGCCGCGAGGCTCTCGCTCAGGTCAGTTTCCCTGGCAGCCGCCAGGCCCGTGACCATCGCTTCCAACTCACCCGGTTCGCACGGCGGCTCATGGTATTGGTTCACCACCAGGAGCGAAAGTGCCATACCGATCCCGTCGAGCGCCTTGGCCATTTCGAGAGCCTCATTGGCAGGCATTTCCTCAGGCAGGGTTACCAGCACCGCGCCGGTACGTTCGGCATCGCGGAGCAGACCGGCCACCCGCTCGGCCTCGCGGTGCACCAGACCAACGGTGAAGGTCTCCGCAGCGGCCTGCGGCATGGAAAGATATTGAATGCCATGGCCCGTGGCAGGCGCATCCACGATGACCAAATCGGGTCCATCGCCATCGCGCTCCTTGCGCTCCGCCTCAAACCAGATCTTTCCGATCGCCATCAATTCCTTGAGACCCGGCGCAGCCGCCACAAAATATTGATAGATCGCGCTCTTGAAAATCGTATCGAGCAACCGTCGCACCGGCACGACCAACGAGAGATATTCCTCCAATGAACGTTGGCCATCCACAACCTGAAGAGAGACCCGGCTCAGTTCCGGGGGCGCGTCGGCGGCAGATCGCAGGGCCTGAAATCCTCGCTCGAGAGAGCGTGCCCCCTCCAATTCGATCAGCAAGACGCGCTTGCCCTCACGCGCGGCGGCCAGGGCAAGCGACAGGGAAACGGTGGTCCGACCTACGCCTCCCTTGCCAACAACGAACAGCAAGCGGCGCGACAACAAGGAGGTCTCGGTCACTCCGAACCCGAAACTCTGCGAATGGCCAATGTCGCGTTGGTCCCGCCGAAACCGAACGAATTGGAGAGGGCGACTTGGCAATCCGCCTCTCGAGCGACGTTCGGAACATAGTCCAGATCGCATTCCGGATCCGGCTCCTCCTGGTTGATCGTAGGTGGCAGGATACCATCACGCAGAGCCAGAGATGTAATCACCGCCTCGACGCCGCCGGCCGCGCCCAGCAGGTGCCCTGTCATGGACTTGGTAGAACTGATTGCCACCTTTGAGGCCAGCGCGCCGAACAGCTCGCGGATCGCCGCGGTCTCGTTCGCGTCATTGACCGGCGTCGAGGTCCCATGAGCGTTGATATAGTCGACATCCTCAACCGCCAGACCGGCATCCTCAAGGCATAAAGCCATACAACGGAGCGCGCCCGAAGGAGCTGGCTGCGTCATATGGAAGGCATCGGCATTGGCTCCGTACCCCACCATTTCGGCGTGAATCCGAGCCCCGCGCGCGCGTGCCTGCTCCCATTCTTCGAGGATCAGAATGCCCGCGCCTTCACCGATCACAAAACCATCCCGACCCTTGTCGAAAGGTCGGCTAGCACCTTCGGGGTCGTCGTTCCGCGTCGACAGAGCCCGCATCGCCGCGAACCCGCCCACGCCCAGCGGCGTCACACCCGCCTCGGTGCCGCCGGCAATCGCCGCATCGAGATATCCGTCACGAATGGCCCGAAAAGCTTCGCCCACCCCATGCGCCCCGGAAGTGCAGGCGCTCGTTGTCGCGAAATTGACGCCCCTGGCTCCGAATCGCATCGAGATCTGCGCCGGCGCCAGATTGCCGATCAGCTTGGGGATGAAGAATGGAGAGAATCTCTTCAGGCCGGTCTCCAGATAACTCAGGTGAGCCTCTTCGATCGTCTGCAACCCCCCGATCCCTACCCCGACGATAACGCCGACGCGCTCGGCATTCTGGTCGTCGATCACCAATCCCGAATCTTCCATCGCCCGGGTCGCAGCCCCCAGACCGTATTGGATGAAAGGGTCCATTTTCTTGCGGTCCTTCTTGGCCACGAACTCATCGACCTCGAAATCCCGGACTTCGGCGGCAATCTTGCTGGCATGGTCGCATGGGTCGAATCGAGTGATCCGCTTGACCCCCGAAACTCCGCTCTGGATCGCCTGCCAGCAGGTATCCACTTCGCATCCCAGCGGGCTCACCAGGCCCAGTCCGGTCACCGCGACGCGCCGTCTCATGAGTTGATTGCTCCGCATTCCACCTCCCTTGGTAAGGAAGCCTGTAAAGACGTGTCAAGCGGTGCCGAAATTACGCCGAAACCGTGCTCCGAGATTGACGCATCGGCAGCCGGCCTCTACCATCCGATTATGTCAGCTCGGATCATAATCGGACTTCTGGCGCTTTTGGTCGCAGCCAACGGCTGCAGCAGCAAACGGCTCAGGGTCCCGGCCGCGGATGAGGTCTATGCGCGTGGCACCATCGCTCACGACGACGAAAGCTACGAAGCCGCGATTCGTGAGTATCGCTTCTTTCTCGACCACTACCCGCTGGATCCCAGAGCTGAAGAAGTCGAGAGACGAGTCGCCGATGCGTATTTCGAAGACGGGATGTATCCCGAGGCGATTGCCACCTACGGGCATTTCCAACATATGCACCCCACGAGTGCCGATCAGGCCTTGATCGAATACCGCATCGGAGAAGCCTACCGGCTCCAGATGGATACGGTTGATCGCGACCTTGCCTCCGCGCAGAATGCACACGAACGCTATCGAAACCTGGCGTTACGTTTTCCAAACACCGCGCAGGCGCAGAAAGCACGCGACCAACTAGCGGAAACACGCGAACACCTGGCTGAGCGGGAATTATATGTCGCCGAGTTCTACGCGGACAATGATCAATACCGCGCCGCGGCAACGCGCGCCGGCGAGATCATCCTGCGATTCCCGGACACCACAATCACGCAAGAGGCCCTGGCCCTTCTGCAATCGCTTGCCGCCGAAGAAAACGACCAGACCCTCGACGCGCTCTCACGCAATGCCCTGGAGGAAGTCGAGGCCAACAACGCCGTCACCGATCCGGACAAGCGTTCCGCGTTCGCGGGTCCGGCGCTGCAATTACTGCGCTTGCACCTCGAACAATTCAAGACCCAACCAGCCGCTGCCCGTACCGACGATTGATGTCGGGCACCTGCGCCATCGTCGGGGTTGGTGGTCTCGGCGCTCCTGCCACGGCGCTGCTGGCAGCTTTGGGGGATTGGCCTTTGCGGTTGATTGATCCCGACCAGGTGGAGCTCTCCAATCTGCCCCGCCAACCACTGTTCGGCGAGAGGGACCTCGGGAAAGCCAAGGCGCGCGCGGCAGCCCAACACGTGCAGGCAGGACGTCCCGACCGCGTTGTGGAATTTCGGGAAGAGCGCCTCGAGGAGGCCAACGCCTCGGAGCTACTTGCGAATACAGCCGTGGTCATCGACGGAACGGACAATCTCGCCACCAAAAGATTGCTCAACCGTTGGTGCTGCGAAAAAGGCGTGGCATTGATTCACGCGGGAGCGGTGGGCTGGGAGGGGCAATTGACCACCATTCTGCCGGGAAAATCCGCCTGTCTGAATTGCCTTTTCACCGATCTATCCGACGAATCCGAGACCGCTTCCTGCGAGCAGGAGGGGATCCTGGGGCCGGTGGTCGGTGCGATCGGACTGGCGGCGGCCCGAGAGGCCCAGGCCGTCTTGCAGGGAAAGCCGCCTACCCTGGCCGGCCGACTCGGGATTCTGAACGGGCGCACCCTGATCTGGCGATCGATCGCGATTGCCCGACGCCCCGAATGCCCGGCATGCGGCAAACTTGCGTAAAGCGCTCCGCATCGCGATCATTGAAGAGGAAAGAGGAGGTTTTCTCGAAATGGCCATTACCGTAAAAATACCAACACCCCTGCGAAAATTCACCGCGGGCGCCGAGTCTGTCGAGGGCGAAGGAAGCAATGTGGGCGCTCTCCTGAATGATCTCGAGTCTCGCCACACCGGTCTGCATGAGCGCCTCTGTGACGAGCAGGGCAAAGTGCGCCGATTCGTCAACCTCTACGTCAACGGGGAAGATATCCGCTTCCTGCAGCAACTCGACACTCCGGTGAAGGATGGGGACGATCTCGCCATCGTACCGGCGATCGCCGGTGGACGGGGTTAAGACCACACCCGCTCGGCTGGAGGGCCAGCGCGGCCAATCGGTCGTCGACCTCGTCGGCCGCACGCCTCTGCTGCGCCTGCGTGGGATCACCCGGGACCTGCCGCCGGAGGTTCGAATCTGGGCGAAGCTCGAGGGGTTCAACCCCGGGGGGTCGGTCAAGGATCGGCCCGCGCTGCATATGTTGCAGGCGGGCATTGCCTCCGGGGCGCTCCGGAGCGGAAAGACAATTATCGACTCGACGTCGGGCAATACCGGCATCGCCCTGGCTTTGTACGGGGCGGCTCTCGGCCTGCCCGTCGAACTCGTCCTGCCCGCCAATGTCAGTCGTGAGAGGCGCCAGATTATCCAAGCGTATGGAGCCACCGCTATCGAGAGTGATCCCATGGAAGGGTCCGATGGTGCGATTCGGCTTTGCCGGGAGATCCTGGCAAAGAACCCCGACCGCTACTTCAAGCCGGACCAATATTTCAACCCGGTGAACCCTCTGGCCCACTACGAAACGACGGGACCCGAGATCTGGGAGCAAACCGAGGGACAAGTCACGCATTTTTGCGCGACCATCGGCACCAGTGGAACGGTCATGGGAACAGGACGCTTCCTCAAGGAAAAAAATCCCGACATCCAGATCCTCGCAATCGAACCCGACGATGCGTTCCATGGACTCGAGGGACTGAAACACATGGCGTCCTCCATCGTTCCCGGCATTTACCACGAAGAGCAACTCGACGGAAAAATCCCGGCACCGACCGACGAGGCGTACGATATGGTCTATCGGCTCGGCCGGGAAGAAGGACTGCTGGTCGGACAGAGCTCCGGCGCCGCGGCCTGGGCAGCCCTGGAACTGGCAAAGACTCTGGACCACGGAGATATCGTCACCATCTTTTGCGACTTCGGCGACAAATACCTCAGCACGAATCTCTGGGCGGGATGGGGTGACCTGCCCCAACGGACGTGAGCCTCACCGATCGCCAGATCGAGGCCTATAGCCGCCAGCTGATCCTTCAGGAATACAGCGGCGCCGCACAGGAGAGACTGCTGGCGGCTCGGATCGAAATCACCGGCCATGGTCTCGCGGCCCAGACCGCAGCCAGCTATCTGGCAGGTGCCGGGGTAGGTACGCTCTACCTCGACCCGACGCTCCACCAACCGGGGCTATTCGCGCCGCCGAATCAGCGCAGTGCAGATACCGTGCTCGCCGCAGCTCCGGCCACTCTCCCGCTGGATGTCCTCATCGAAACCGATGCGACCGCGGCGAAAACCAATACCCGGTACGGAGTTCTGCGCATCGAGGAGAACGCGGCCGGCGAGACCTGCCTGCAGCAATACCCCACGGCCACCTTCCCGAGAGCCTGCCCGGCGTGCCACCCGCGCGGCCGGCCTGCCACCAGCACTGATCCGGCCGCGGCCGCGATCGCCGGCTGTCTTTCGGCATTGGTCGCGATGCGATGGATCGTCAGCCCGGCCGAGAGAGAAGAGCCCTGCTTTCAGAAACTTCGCCCCGGCGACAGCACTTTCAGCCGAGATGCCGAGCGATCTGAAAAGCCCTGCAACTGTCGACCTCCCGCCAAAAATCCCTGATCTTGCCGGGGACGTGCCCCCTAGTTAAAGAAAATGGGCTGTGATGAGCCGATCCTTCGGGATCGCCTACCAGGCTGCATCGTATTTTCCGAGGCGCCTTCTGCGGCAAATGACCCCCAACGCATAAAGGAAAATTATTCATGTCCGATTTGATCCCGCCGCACGGCGGTCTTGCCGAACTCGTATCCTGCACGGTTCCTGCCGATAAAGTCGACAGCTTTCTGGCAGAAACCTCCTCGCTCGAGAAGGTGCCGGTGTCCGATGCCGACCTCTCGACCGTCTACCGCTTCGGGGACGGCGCCCTCACGCCGCTCACCGGGCCGATGGATGAGGCGACATGGAACCGGGTTCTCGATCAGGCGAGCATCGAATCAAACGGTGCGGACTACGCATGGACGATTCCGCTGGCCTTGCCGGTTACCGCCGATCTGGCGGGCAAACTCTCTGCCGGGCAGAGCGTCGCCTTGACCAATAGCGGAGGCGAGACCGTTGCGCGTCTGGCCATCTCGAGCATCTACGCCTGGGACAAGCCTCGGTACCTGCAAGCCGTTTACGGCACAGACCGCACCGATCACCCCGGCGCAAAGATGGCGGTGGAAGCTGACGCCGACAAAACCCACCTTCTCGGTGGAACGATCGAAGTCCTGCCTCAGCCCAAGGATCCGGCATTCGGGAAGTATGTCCTGACACCGCGAGAGGTCCGCAAGCTGCTGGCCGAGAAGGGCTGGAAGCGGGTCGTCGCCTTTCAGACCCGTAACCCTCTCCACCGGGCCCATGAGTACGCTCTGGTCCACGGACTGCAGACCCTGATCCGAGCCGGCCACGATGCCGGCGCCTGCCTGAACCCTCTGATCGGCGAGACCAAGGGCGATGATGTTCCCGCCGACGTCCGCATGGAAACCTATGAGGCTCTGCTGACCAATCGCTCCATCGGCGAGGGCGACTCCGACCCCGACCTCTGGGGCCCCCGCGGCGAGGCCTGCTCGGACCGAGTGATTCTCCTCGGGCTGGACATCAAGATGTTCTACGGCGGACCCAAGGAAGCTGTGATGCACGGCATCTATCGGCAGAATTTCGGATTTACCGATATCGTCATCGGCCGCAAACATGCGGATGCACCCTTTGCCGACGGCTCGGCGATCTGGGGCGATTTCGATGCTCAGGAGATCTTCAACAACCTCGGTGGAAAATTGGAGATCAGCCCGCTCAACGTCGGCTTTGCGGCCTACTACGAATCCATGGGACGAGTCGACCTCACCGAGAACCACTCCGACGAAAAGCCTGTCTCGATCTCCGGGAAGGACGTCCGAGCGGCTCTGCAAAAAGGCGAGCCGGTCGACCCGCGCATCATGCGGGAGTCCACCTCAAAAATTCTCGGTCAGGCCATGAGTTCCTGACCTGCAGAGGTAACTGAAAAAGCCCTCGCGCAAGCGGGGGCTTTTTTTTGTGCGGGATTTGCCGGCTACAGACCGCGAGTTGGTCAGCACCGCCAGAAGCAGAGCTGCTTCAGGCCGAGGGCATTACGAAGGGATTGATTTCAAACGTCACTCCGTAGACCCGAACGAGGAGAAAACCCAGCGCCAGGAGAGCCCCGAGAAGCGCGCCCAGAGCCCCGAGCGCCACCCCGGTCAACAGAAGTCCGGCCAGAAGTCCGGCAACCCCGATCAAGGGTGCCAAAAACCCGGAGTCGCCCAT
>CBFHUR010000004.1:0-131681 GCA_965658895.1 Binatia bacterium | reverse complement strand
CGCAAGTCGCGCAAGCCCAAGCTGACCCGGATTCGCTGAGTGCTCTGACTCGGGGGGTCCATTCCTACTCGATATGGACCACGATGGCGCTGGCGTTGTCGCGTCCGCCGGCCTGGAGCGAACTGGCAATCAGCCGGGCGGTTGTCGCCGCCGGCCCCTCGTGATTGCCGAGGAAGGTTCGGATCGCTTCCGGTGGCAGCATCCCGGAGACACCGTCGCTGCACAAAAGAAAGGTGTCGCCGGAGGCCAGCGACTGCGCGGCCGTGTTGACCCGAACGGCGGCCGAAATGCCCAGAGCCGCCATTAATTGGTTCGTATGGGTCAAATGGATCGGCGGCGAGCCGCTTTCGCGATAGGGAAATCCGTATTGGGTATCGTCCGCGGTCAGGAGTTCAAGTTCCTGGTTGCGGTAGCGGTAGAGGCGACTGTCCCCGACATGGGCCCATGCGGCAGATCCGGCTGCGGCATCGAGCGCGAGGGCGACCACTGTCGTTCCCATCGATCGGCGGCCGGCCGCGGAAGCTCCGGCTGCGTGGATGCGGGCGTTGGCTTCGCGGATCGCAAGAGCGAGGCTCTCGACGTCGAGCGGATCGGCGGGAGGGGGATAGTTGCCGAGAATTTCCTGGACTGCCATCTGACTCGCTTTTTCGCCGTCCTGGTGCCCGCCCATGCCGTCGGCGACAATGAAGAGTCCACGCTCGGGAAAGCATCCCACCGAGTCCTGGTTGGAGGCACGGACGTGGCCCGTATGGCTTTCGAAGGCAAAATCGATGTTCATGGTGGGGAGATCTCCCAAGTACCATCTCTATTTGCCGGATCCGGAATGTTGCTGCAATCTCGGGAGCAGCAGTTCGTCAGGCTGGCGGGGCGGCCGCGCTTGGCTTAGCCTGTGGGCAGGTCCGGTGGATGAGGACGGAAAGGGTGAATCTTTGAATCTCGACAAAATTGCGCGGAGCAAGGAAATTCGCATGACAGCGCCGGGGCGCAAGAGTGGAAAGCCTCGCTCGGTCACCATCTGGTTTGTCTGTGAGGAGCAATCCATTGGTCTGGGAACCCGAGACGACACCCGGGCGTGGGTCAAGAATGCCCTCGCTGCGGAACATGTCGAGTTCGACGTCGAGGGCCATCGATTGCGCGGCTCGGTTCGCGTCGTGGAAGACCCCACCGTGCACCGGCGCCTGAACAAGGCGTTTGCACGAAAATACCTCCCGATGCGTTTGCTGTCGTTTGTCGGGAGTGGCCAGCGGACGACGTTTCTGGTGGAGAAACTCGAAGAAATCGAGGCCGTATGATGGTGATATTTCCGGCAGTTGGGCTCCCTCGCGCCGGAGCGGGTCGCGCCAGCCTATGTCGCAGAGTCTGTGGCGGCTGTCGATGAAGCGTGCCGGTCGTATCCTCCTTGTCCGTCACGGCGAAAGTACCGGGAATGTCGAGCGGCAGTTTTCGCGGGACTCTTCGATTGACCTGACCGAGCGCGGCGTGGCTCAGGCCCGGGCGACGGGTGAGGCGATCGCGAAGGCCTACGCGCCCACCAGGATCATTGCGAGTTCCTACTATCGTGCGCAACGGACGGCGGGATTGATCGCCGAATGCCTCGAGGGTGAATTCCGCATCGAGGTCGAGGAAGATCTTCGGGAGCGGTCGATCGGGGATCTCGCCGGAGAACCCTATGGCGCGATGGCGGCGCATCCGGACTACGATCCGGCGCGGTATTGGGCCTGGCGACCACCACAAGGCGAGTCGCTGGAAGACGTGCAGGAGCGTGCAGGTGCAGTTCTGCAGCGAGTTGCCGCAGCCTACCCGGACCAGGATGTGGTGCTGGTCAGCCACGGGGGCACCATGCTGGCCCTCTGCGCCCATGTGGAAGGCAGTTTTGAACGCCCGCGGGTGGCGGGGAACTGCGAGGTGGTCGTTGTGGAACACGACGCGGGCCGGAATCTCAGCGTCGTGGCATCGGCCACGCCATCGACTGCCGGTGCCGAGGAAACAGGTGGCTGATTGGCGCTCGAGCTCGCCTGATTAGAGGCGACGGCGGGCCTGTTCTCGCGCCGCCTCAATTGTTTCGGGCGCCACGGGTTCCATCTGCGCCATGCCCCGCAAAAGCAGGCCCGGTGCCACCAGGCGCAGGAGATGGGCGGAGACGAGTTGGGGGTTTCCCCGGGGGGCGGTGACTTCGCGAACTCGTTTTTCGATCACTTCGAGAATGGCGCGGGTCACGACCTCGGGCGGGAATTTGTGGCCGGAGAAACCGGCAGGCTCCTCATGAGCTTGCCGCTCCCAGATGGGGGTGTCGATCGGTCCGGGGTTGACGATGCCCGCGTGGATCCCGGTCCCCTCGAGGTCTGACCAGAGTCCGGCGGTAAAGGCGTTCAACGCAGCCTTGGAGGCAGCATAAATTCCCTCCCGAGGTGGGCAGACCTTGGCGGCAAAGCTCGAGACGTTCACGATCGTACCTCCCCCGGCTCGCAGAAAGGCGGGGAGGGCACGCAGGGTCGTCCACATCGGGGCCATGAAATTCACCCGCATCACCAGGTCGGCGTCCTCCGGGGTCAGGCTCAAGGCAGATTGGTGGCACGAAATCCCGGCATTGTTGACGAGGATATCCACCCGACCACAGCGGTCTTCGGTCAGGTCGACGAGGTTTTCGGCAAAGGCTCGCTCGGCTAGGTCTCCCGAAATCGCGAATGAATCTGGTGAGAAAGGCCGGCAGAGGCCGATCAGGTCGTCGAGAAGGGGCTGACGGCGGGCGACAGCGACCACCCGAGCGCCTTTCCGGGCCAGGGCCAGTGCGGTGGCGTGCCCGATCCCCGAGGAGGCTCCTGTGACGATGGCGACTTGATTCTGGTAGGTCATCAGGGGGATTTACTCCGGCTCAGCTCGTCAGAACAGCAAAAAATGCACGAAATTGATGGGTTGGCCTCCCGGGCATGGATTCTCGGGCCTCCAGTCAGTAAGGATAAGCCTACGCAGATTTCTGGGGGAGGGCTGGCTTCCCTGAAAAAAGACTCCATTGGCGGGTTTTTCAGAAGGCGAAGCAGATTTCGGAGGTTGTATGCGGGTGTCGGAGATGAATCTTGGCTAAATCGCGGCTCACATTCCAGAAGCGGCAAAAGGAACTTGCCCGGATTCGTAAGCGCGAGGACAAGAAAAAGCGCATGGCCGAAAGGCGCCCGGAGCCCGGGGAAGAGGGCGAAGAGCGGGCCAAGGGACCTCAGATCGCGAGCACAGAGGATCTGGTCGGTCTCGGTCTGGCCGAGCCCGAAGAAGTCGAAAGCGAAGACGAAGAGACCTCGGAAGATTCGGATCGGGGTTGAGGGCGCTTTCGCAAGCAAGTTGATGAAGACCGGGAATAGCCACATCGAAGTCCGACCCCGCCCGAGTGGATTCGGTGCGGTGGTGTCCGGCATCGATCTGAGCGAGACACTTCCTCGGGAGGCTTTGGCGGAAATTCGCCAAGCCTGGTCTCTGCATGGGGTGCTGGTCTTCCCCGACCAACCTCTGGACCACGAAGGTCTCGAGCGTTTCAGCGCCGAGATCGGGCCCTACGGTCGAGATCCCTATCTGGAGGGAATGGGCGAGCATCCCCACATTGTAGAGTTGGCGCGCGAGCCTGACGAGAAGTCCTACGTCTTTGGCGCGGCTTGGCATTCCGATTGGAGTTTTCAGTCCGCGCCGCCTTCCGCCACGATATTGCATGCCAAGACGGTGCCCCCGGTGGGCGGGGATACTCTTTTTGCCGATACCGCCGGTGCCTTCGATGCACTCGATCCCGATCTGAAGAATCGCTTGCGCGGCATGCGTGCGGTCCACTCGGCGGGAGCCGCCTATGGTCCCCGTGGTATTCTGCAAACCGATCCACACCCCAGTACAACCAAAATTGTGATCTCGCCCGAGGCCGAAGCACGAGAGACGCATCCGGTTGTGCGCCGGCATCCCGAGAGCGACCGGACGGCTCTGTTCGTCAACCCGGTCTATACCGTCGAGATCGAAGGCCTTTCCGCTGAGGAGAGCCAGGGTTTGCTCGGGATGTTGTACCTCCATCAGGTCGAAGAGCGCTTTATATACCGGCACCACTGGCAACCGGATATGCTCGTGATGTGGGACAATCGCCGCACGATGCATCAGGCCGAGGGTGGCTATGAGGGGCATCGGCGGGTCATGCACCGCACCACAATCGCGGGGGAAACACCGCTGGAAATTCAGGACTGAGGAGAACAGAGATGGCGATCCAGAATGAGATCGAGAGCCGGCTCAAGACCGCTCTGCGCGAGAAGGATCAGGCGGTGCTCGATGTGCTCCGCATGCTGAAAAGCCGGGTGCAGGAAAAGACAACCGCCAAGGGCTTTTCGGGCGAGGTTACCGATGCCCTCTGGCTGGACGTGATCGCCGCCTACCAGAAGCAAATGAAGAAGGCGGCCGCCGAGTATGAAAAGCTGGGCGAACCCGGAGTGGAGCAATTCCGCAAGATCTCCTTCGAGGTCGAATTCTGTGCCGGATTTCTTCCGACACAACTCGGTGAAGAGGAGCTGCGGGCTCTGGTACGCGAGCGCATGGAAGACAACGGTGTCACCGAACCCGGCCAGATCGGTCGCCTGGTCGGGGCCGTGATGAAGACGCATAAGGGACAAGTGGACGCTGCCAATGTGAAGAAAATGGCGGAAGAGCTTCTCGCGGGTTGACCGATGGCGGGGGTGGTTCGAACCGTTCGTGAAGGTGCTCTGGGCTGGGTGATCTTTGACCACGAGGAGCGACGAAATGCGATTAACGCGGCCATGTGGGAAGCGATTCCGCAGGCCATGGCCGACATGGTCGCCGACCCCGAGGTGCGGGTGGTTTTGCTTCGCGGGGCCGGAGAGGTCGCGTTTGTCTCGGGCGCCGATATTTCCGAGTTCGGGACTTTACGCACCGGTGCTGCCGCGAGCAGCTATGACGCCAATAACAGCAAGGCTTTTGCCGCGATCGGGGATTGCCCCAAGCCGGTGATCGCCATGATCCATGGGTTTTGCGTCGGTGGTGGTGCGGCACTCTCTCTGAAAGCCGATCTGCGTTATACGGCGGACGACGGTGTCTTCGCGATTCCGGCCGCACGATTGGGACTCGGCTACGGCGCGTCCCTGCAGGAGTCGCTGGTGGCGACCGTGGGCCTGCCGGCGGCCAAGGAGATCTTTTTCACCGCTCGACGTTTTTCGGCGCCAGATGCGTTGCGGCTCGGTCTGGTCAACGAAGTGCTCCCGAAGGGGGACCTCGAGACCTATGTGCGCAAGGTTGCCGAGGGCATCGCCCGAAATGCGCCGCTGACGTTGCGCAGCGGGAAGCTGATCCAGAACCAACTGGCCGGCGCGACAGGAGATCGCGACCGCGCCGCCTGGTCCTCGTCCATTGATGCCTGCTACCATAGCGAAGATTACGAGGAGGGCGTGCGCGCCTTTCTTGCGAAAAGGCCTCCGGTTTTCACGGGCAAATAATCAGCTGCGGAGGTCCTTGCGCAGCTTGATCCGGATCGGCAGCTCCTTGACCCCGCCGACCAGAGGCGAATGCAGGCGTTTGACCTCCCCGGCCAGCTCGACCTCTTCGATCCTGGGCAGCAGGTATTTGTAGGCAAATTCCATCTCGAGTCTGGCGACGTGAGCCCCGAGGCAGAAATGCTCTCCCTGACCGAATCCCAGATGGTGATTGGGGGTGCGGTCGATCCGGAACTGATAGGGGTTCTCGAAGACCGCCTCATCGCGGTTGGCCGAGGGATAGAAGAGGCCGATCGCATCGCCCTCCCGGATCTTCACGCCTTTGTAGTCGACATCGCAGGTCGCTGTGCGGGCGAAGTGAATGATGGGGCTGGTCCAGCGAACAATCTCTTCGACCGCGGGCTTCATCAGGTCGAGATTGTCCTGCAGTTTGCGCATTTCCTCGGGGTGCTCGATGAAGGCCAGCATCCCGCCGCTGGTTGCATTGCGGGTCGTCTCGTTGCCGGCCACGACGATAATCAAGCACCAGGTCATCACGTCGATGTCGGGTAGCGGTTTCCCGTCATACTCCATCTGGGTGAATAATGTGGTCAGGTCCTCGCCCGGGTTTTGCCTTTTTTCCTTCGCAAGTTCGGTAAAATAACCAAAGAGCTCGACCATCGCGGTCTGCGCCGTGGCACTCGCGTCCATGCCTTCCCCCTGAAATTCCGGGTCGCCCGCACCGATGATCCGATTGGTCCAATCAAAGAGCAGCGGCCAGTCTTCGCGGGGTACCCCGAGCATCCACGCGATCACCGCGATGGGGAGCGGGGCCGAGACTTTCTCGACGAAATCGCAGGTCGTCTCGTCGCCAAGCTCGAGCAGCTCGTCGACGATCTCGCGGGCAATTCGGTCGATGTCGGGATGCATTGTGCGCATTCGCCCCGGTGTGAAGCGTTTGACCGCCATCGACCGGTAGTCGCCGTGTTTGGGTGGGTCGAGCTGGATCAATGTCGGCGGCATGAAGCTGTTGTCGTTTTCCGGATGATTTTGCAGGACCAGCCGTGGTCCGCTGGCAAACCTCTCGGGGTCCTTGCCGATGGCAATGATGTCCTCATGGCGGGTGAAACACCAGAAAGGACGCCCGGCCGTCTGGTCATACCAATGGATCGGAGACTCCTGGCGCAGTTGCTCCCAAAGCGGGTGCGGGTAGCCATGGTTGGCGTAATCCGCTCCATCCACGAGATTGAATTTCTCAAAATTGCTCATTCAGAATCCCTTCTTCGCGCCGCCCTCCGGGACCGCTCTGCCGTGTTTTATGTCACCGGGGCCGCCGGGTTCAAGAGGCAGGATGCAACGCGCGCGTGCGGGTCGATTTCGATGCGTTAAGGTACCCGGTGATGACGGAAGACACACGCAAGGCTTTCCGTCTGCTTTTCCCCTGCCTGGTCAGCACGGGCATGGGGCAGGCCATGTTGTTTGCGATCCTTCCCCCCGCGGCGCGTGAAATCGGATTGTCCTCGATCGAGGTATCCACGATTTTTGTCGTCTCGGCTGTCTTCTGGGCCTTCACGAGCCCGTCATGGGGGCGTCTCTCCGACCGCGTTGGTCGCCGTCGTGTGATCCTGATCGGATTGCTGGGCTACGGCTTGTCGATGGTCTTGCTGGCCGCAGTGATCGGCGCGACTCTCGAAGGCGCGCTCACGGTAACCATCGCGTGGCCGGCGATGATCGCCTCACGTTGTGTCTTCGGCGCGATCGGTTCGGCCACGCCGCCGGCAGCGCAGGCCTTTGTCGCCGATCGCACCGGCCCCGAGGATCGCGCCGCCGGGGTGGCACTGATCAATGCGGCTTTTGGTGTCGGCCAGACGTTGGGGCCAGCTGCCGGTGCGGTCCTGACGGTCTTTGGTCTGCTGGCGCCGATCTATTTTTCGGCCGGTCTCGCGGTGGCCAGCGCCCTGGTGATTTATTTCTGGTTGCCGGATTCCCTCCCGCAAAAGCCCGAGAGCGATCGGCCTCAGACAAGACTATCCTTTTTGGACGCCCGGATTCGTCCGTTTTTCCTGCTCCAGATCCTGATGCAGGCGGTGCGGGCGGTGACGATGATTACGTTGGCCTTTTTTCTGCAGGATCAGTTGATCCTCAGTTCCGAAGAAACCGGCCGCGCTGCCGGTATCGGCTTTATGGTCCTGGCGATGGCGGGACTGGTGTCTCAGCTCATCGTGGTGCAACGATTACGGCCCGCACCTTCCCTGATGATCCGCGGGGGTTTGGGGTCGGCGATGATCGGATTTGCCACGCTCTGGGTCGGCGATTCCTTTGGGATCTATCTGGTCGGATTGGCTTTTCTCGGGCTGGGCCTCGGTTTGGTTCGTCCCGGAAACGCCGCGGCATCGTCGCTGGCGGTTTCGGCAGAAGAGCAGGGCGCAGTGGCCGGCCTGCTCAATGCCGTGGGCGTGACCGGGAACATTATCGGCCCTCTTCTGGGTGGATATCTGCATGCGATCGATCCCGGCGGACCGGTCTTTTTGAACCTTCTTTTGATGGCCGGGGGCGTCGTTTATGCAACGATACATCCCCGAATTCGCACAATTCCCGAATAGAAGGGCGCCAAGGCTTGATCTTGCTGCGCTCCCGGACCAATTTTGGCTCTCGTGCCGACCGGAATCATATTGCAGCCGACCTATCGCCTCCGCAGTGGGGTGCCGGTGGTGCGGCTCTTTGGTCGCCTCGATGACGGGGGCCCGTTTCTGATCGAGGACGATCGCTTCCGTCCCTACTTTTTTTTGCGGACGCGCGATTTGGAGAAATTGAAGAACCGCGACGGTCTGACGATTGAAGTCGGCCGTCTGGTCGATCTCGAGGGCCAGAAGGTTGCCCGGATCGGCTTTGAGGATCCCGCGGAATTGCCTCGCTGGCGACAACGTCTGGAAAAATCGGGGACGCGCCCGCTCGAGGGCGACCTTCGCTTTCCCTATCGCTACCTGATGGACCACGGCTTGCGTGCGGGGGTTCGGATCGAAGAAGATCCGATCCAGGCCGAACGTGGACTGGCTTATTTCCATAATCCGACGCTCCGTCCGGCGCGGGCAGATCCGTCACTGGTTTCGGTTTCACTCGATATCGAGACGACACCCGATGCGGGGCAAATCCTTTCCTTCGCCCTGGTGGGCGGAGGTGCCGACGAGGTGCATATCGTTTCGGACAAAAGGGTCCATCGGGCCCGTCGCGTTCCCGACGAGAAAGCACTCCTCGAGGCCCTCAGCGAGCGGATCCGTGCGATGGATCCCGATATTATCATCGGCTGGAACGTGGTTGATTTTGATCTCCGGGTCCTCGCGCGCCGTGCAGAATCACTCGGCATCCGTCTGGAGTTGGGGCGGGTGCCCGGGGAGATGGTCTTCCAGCAGGACGCAAGTTTTACCCGGCAGGGGCGCGTGGAGATCCCCGGCCGCGTCGTGGTCGACGGGATTGGTCTGGTCCGTGAGGCGATTCGTTTGCCGGACTATCGGCTCGAGACTGTCGCGCGCTCGGTTGTGGGCAAGGGCAAGAGAATCGATAAAAGTGTCACGGATGCTGCCGCGGAAATTCAACGTCTCTACCGCGAGGACCCCAAGGCTCTGGCTGCCTATAATCGCGAGGATGCCCGGTTGGTTGGCGAGATTCTCGAGCAGGAAGGATTGTTGGAACTGGCCTGCGAGCGCAGCCAGTTGTGCGGGATGCCTCTGGATCGGGTGAGCGCGAGCGTGGCTTCCTTTGATCGCCTCTATCTACCCGAGTTGCGCCGACGGGGATTCGTGGCTCCCAGCGTGCAGCGCAACGCACCGATGGGCAAGGTGGCCGGTGGTGCGGTTCTGGAGTCGCTGCCCGGGCTCTATTCCCATGTGGCCGTATTTGATTTCAAGAGTCTCTATCCCAGCCTGATCCGAACTTTCGGTCTGGACCCGCTCGGCTTTGCCTGTGCCGGGGACGATGCGTTGGTCGCGCCGAATGAGGCCCGGTTTTCGCGCGATGTCGCGATTTTGCCGGATCTTCTGGATGATCTCGCCAAAAGCCGCAAGGAGGCCCGGGCCCGCGGCGACAAACACGGCGACCAGGCGATCAAGGTTTTGATGAACTCCCTGTTCGGCGTTCTGGCTTCGCCGGGTTGTCGTTTCGCCGACCCGGATATTGCCAACGCGATCACGGCCTTTGGGCAGCAGACGTTGCGCTGGACCGAGGCGGCGTTTCAGGAACTCGGGTTGACGGTGCTCTATGGCGATACCGACTCGGTTTTCGTCAAGATGAACCCCGGCCCGGGGCAGGCCCCCGCGGCTCTGGCCGAGCAGATGCGCGCGGCGGTTGAGGAACGAATCTGCCAGCGGATACGAGAGGACTACGGGGTCGAGCCGCGTCTCGTTCTGGAGTTGGAGTACGTCCTCGAGAAATTTTTTCTGCCCCGGGTCCGGGGCGGCCGAACCGGCAGCAAAAAACGGTATGCCGGTTGGCGGGACAACAAGCTGCATCTGGTCGGTCTCGAAGCTGTCCGCCGGGATTGGCCCGAGCTCTCGCGGCGTCTGCAGCGGGGTCTTCTGGAGCGATTGTTTCGCGAGGAGCCGGTGTTGCCATGGCTCAAGGAATTGGTCGAGCAGGTCCGTTCCGGTTCGCTGGATGCGGAATGCGTTTATACCAAACGGCTGCGCAAGGGGGACCTCTCGCGCTATGTCAAAAGTATTCCACCGCACGTGCAGGCCGCTCGCAAGGCGGGCAAGGATGCCGGATCTGTCATTCGCTACGTGATCACCGCGACAGGCCCGGAGCCGGTCCTGCCCGGTCGTCCCTTGCCGCGCGAGATTGACCGCAATCATGCTCTGGAGAAGTTGATGCGCCCCATCGCCGACGCGATCCTGCCCGAGATTCGCACCAGTTTCGATGAGGCTCTGGGCAAGCCCGTCCAGCTGCAATTGCTCTAGCTTGCGCGATCGCTTTGGGGCCGATACCGCCGAGGGTGTGATGCGTTCTTTGCTGAATTCTCTTTTGCTCGGCGTCTTTCTGACGACGGCGCCCGCCAGCGCTGCGGACCCGCTCGCCGGTGTCGACCCCAAGGTCTGGATCGCCGAGATGAAGAGCGCGCCGCGAGGCCCTTTCTCGCGTATTCGGTGGTTTTGCGAGGACGGTACCGTGCGCGCCGCCAATCAGGGTTGTCGGGGGCATGGAGGGGGCGTCCAGCATGGGGAATGGAGCGAGCGCACCCAGGCGCTCCGAGACCGCGGGTTCCTCATTGCGAATCTGATGGTCGAGGTTGACCCGGCCGTACTCGCCGGTCCTGAAGGTCGTCCCATTCTTGAGCAGATTCTGCTGGAGCGATTTCTGGTCGAGGCCGACGATGGCTGGATTCTGCGCGCCGCCCGCAGCTACCGGGGCGCCCTGCAGGCGGAGGACGAGGAGGCCGGCACCTTTCGGATTCTGGAAGCGATGCTGGCGGATCCCCAGTGGCAGCGGCCGGTGAACTTCTTTGTTCTGCGCGAATCGGCGCGCTATCTGCCGCGCACGCCCCAGGAGAATGATATCTCGGCAGCCGATGTGCGCAGCTCGGCCTCCTGGATTGCTCGCAAGGACCCCGGCTTCCGTGAGCTTCGGATCAAGATTCATGGACAGCCCGATGCCGAGGATGCCGAACGCGTGCGTGCCTATGCGCGGGAGAGTGGCAAGGCCAGCGTTGGCACCGGCTACCTTATCCTCGCGAAAAAGATCGATCGATTGTATCGCGGGACCGAGGCGGCTGCCGACGTGGAGGCCTTGGCGATGCTTTTGCCCGAGGGTGATTTTCGTGCCGGCTTGCTCCGTGACGCGCGCTCTCTCGCTGCGGCCCCCGATCCCGAGCTTCGCCTTTCTCTGACCAGTCGACTCCTGACCCGCTTGCGGCTCCGCGCACCGGAATTCCGGACGCCGGGATTGGGATTGCCTTTTCTGGATGCGAGCCTGTCGCTGGAGGGGGCCACCTACGCTGCCGGCAACGAACTTCTTCGCCGGGTACCTTTTGCCACCCGTCGCCAACGACTTCTCTGGCTGAAAGAAGAGATCGGATCCTTGTTCGGGACCGGATTGCTTTCGGTCAGGCAGTCCGCCGCTTTGCAGGAGAGCCTGCGTGAGATCCAGAGACGGCCGGACCTCGAAACGTATCGTCGGGAAGTCCTTTATTTGTCGCGTGCGCCGGAATGGGCAGCCCGGCGTTTGCGATTCGAGATGTCGGCTGCGGTCGAGAAGTTTCGCCAACTCGATCCTCTCGCGGATCTCTATTGGCAGGATCGACTGCGGGGAAGCCCGTTTCTGTTCTATTCGGCGATCGTGGACAGTTTGTCCATCGACGCGGCGGATCTGGCCGGCGTGAGGTATCGGCTCTTCGGTAAAGATGTGGGGTCGGGCTTGCGCGGACTGAACCCGGGTCTGGCCCGCGGGGTGCTCGCGGCGGGCGAGGGCTTGGCGGTAGCTGATTTTTCCCCCACGGGAATCTATCTTTTGCCCGAAACCACAGCGGAGCTGCCCCCGGTCGCCGGGATTCTGACCGAGGGCGAGGGGAGCTCGCTCTCCCATATACAACTACTCGCACGGAATCTGGGCATCCCGAATGTCGTGGTCAGCAAGGCGGTTGCGGATCGACTGCGCGCCGACCTGGGCCGGCGCATTGTGGTGGCGGTGAGTCCGGGAGGCGCTGTGGAAATCGCGTTGGATGGGGAGGCCTGGGAGTCGGCCTTTGTCGAGCAGGAGTCCGGAGAGGCGACCGCTGTCCCCCTGATCGTGCCGGATCTGGAAAAGCTGGAACTCGAGGATACCGATCTGGTGACCCTTGACGATATCCGAGGTCGGGATTCGGGGCGGATTGCCGGACCGAAGAGCGCCAATCTGGGAGAGTTGCGGCGCTACTTCGAGCAGGCAGTTCCGCAAGGGGTTGTGGTTCCCTTTGGCGTCTTTCGGGACTTCATGGCGCAGCCGATCGAGGAGGGGGGCCCGGAGGCCTTTGTCTGGCTCAAGCGTCAATACGATGTTCTGGGCTACCTCAGGGACGATCCGGCGCTGGCGGCAAAGACGCGGGCGAGTGTTCTGGAACGTATCCGTCAGTTCATCGAAACCGCGCCACTACCCCGGGGATTTGCGCTCCGGCTGCGCCAGAAGTTGCGTGAGACCTTTGGTCCCGACCTGAGCTACGGGGTTTTTGTTCGGAGCGATACCAATGTCGAGGACCTCCCCGGCTTTACCGGTGCGGGTCTGAACCGCACGGTGCCCAATGTTGTCGGGGAAGAGGCGATCGTTGCTGCCGTCCGCGCGGTATGGGCCTCGCCATTTTCCGAGCGGGCTTATCTGTGGCGGCAGTCGCATATGAAGGATCCGGAATGGGTATTCCCTGCCGTGTTGATCCAACTGGCCTTTCCGTCGGAAAAGTCGGGGGTGCTGGTGACCACGGACGTCGAGGGTGGGCAGGCGGGGCATGTGACGATCGCCGTCAATGAGGGCATTGGCGGGGTTGTGGACGGGCAGCCCGCAGAACTTCTTCTGGTGCGGCAAGCCGATGGCAAGACTCGCCTTCTGGGGGAAGCAAGTCTGCGGGAGCGGCGTGAGTTGGACCCCGCGGGGGGCCTGCGTCGGGTTGTGGCTCGGCGTCCCCCGGCGTTGCTCTCGCCCGCGGAGATCCAGGCCTTGTTGGATCTGGCACGAGAGGCGAGCGAGGACTTCCCTGCGTTGCAGGGCGAGGATGGTGCCGTCTTTCCCGCTGATATCGAATTCGGGGTTGCCGACGGGCGAGTCGCGCTTTTGCAAATTCGACCCTTTGTCGAGAGTCAGGCGGCTCGAAGCAGCACCCGACTGATGGCGATGGACACGGGGGTCGCTCGCGGGAATCCACGGGTGGATCTCGATGCGGTCCCCGGCGGCCCCGGCCAGTTGAGGCCCGTGACGAGCGGCGTTTTGAGCTCAGCGCCGGCGGGTGCTGGTGAGGTCCGCTGACGAGCGTGCCACCCAGCGAATTTCTTCGCCCCTGACCTCGGTCTCCTGGACGAGGGCATCGATCGCGGTAGCGAGGGTGCGCAGCCATTGATCGCCGTCGGGGTGCTCGGAAAGGGCGACCAGAATAAAGCTCCGGCCCCGGTTTCGAATCAAGGCACTATCGGCATGCCAATGCACCCAGCTCCCTGATTTTCGGTGAATGCGTGCGGAGTCTCCTGCCTCTCGCATGCCGGCCACGAATTTATGGTGGATGCCCGGGTTGTCCAGAATCTTCAACATGGCGGCGCTGGCAGCGGGGTCGATCAGGGTGCCACGATCCAGCATGTAGAAGAATCGGGCCACCTGAAGGGGAGTGGCCGCATGACTCAGGTTCTCCATCGGATCGCGACGCCAGACGCCGCCACTGCCGTAGTTCTTGCCGGCCCACAGCCCGCCGCCGCGATCCGGGTCGTATAAACGGTATTGTGGCGATTGGAGCAGTTGGGCGATGTAGGGCTTGCCGATGCGCTCCATGATCCAGGAGGCATCGGTATTCGAGGAAAAGCGAATCATCCGGTTGAGTCGATCCAGAATTTCCGGCGATGCCGGCAGGCGCCCCGATTGAATCTGCGCGAAGGCGGCGAAGAGGACCGCGATCTTGGGCAGACTGGCTGCATACATCATCTCGTTCGGGTTCACCGCTGCGAATCGAGGCCGCGCGGGGTTGGTGATTTCGAGCAAGGCGACGCCGAGACGCTTCTCTGCCACATCCGGGGTTCGCTCGAGCTCGAGCAGTGTTCCCTCAAGTGCGCGTTGGAGTTCTGGGTCGGCGAATTTCTCGAGGGGTGCCTTGTCTTCGATCACCGGGTTGAGCAGGAAAGCCTTGGTCGGTTGGGGTGCACCCTGAGCGACTGCATAGGTCCGGTCGCTGGCACGGATTGGCACCAGCAGCATGACTGCGAGCACGAGGCCGAGTCGTGCAAATCGTTGCACGGGGCCAGATCTCGGACACACGCCGTCCGGGATCTGCGCGGTTGTCTTTTGCGGAGGATTCATGAGCCGCGATCTCCCTCTGCGGGATCCTCTGCCTGCGTCTGGTAGCGCGCCAGGGCGCTCCGGAGCTCTTCGGGGAGGACATTGTCGAAATATTCGACGGCTGTCCCGTGCATGCGTCGGTCGGCGGAGAGCCAGCCGCGCAGGGCCATCTCGACGGCTTCCCGGTCGAGCACCAGCGCAAGCAGGGTAAAGATATGCTCGAGCCTCGGGCCCGCTCGCTCGGCGAGTCCTGCTTCGAAAATCCCCTGTTTCTCCAAAAACTGCAGGGAGGGCTCAGCCGTGTCTTTCTTTGGTGTTGCGGGCAGTTCTCTGGTGGCCATGGCAAAAATGCGTTGGGGTGACGGGGCGAGTTCCGGCGCGCGCATGGTGAGCCGCGCGAGTGCCTGACCGCATGCGTATCGAATGGGGAAGGGTGTTGCTTCCAGCGCCAGCACCAGCGCATGGGCGCTACGCGCGCCCCCGAGGGATTCGATCAACGAGGTCAGCTGCAGGCGGACTACTTCGGGTTGTTCGGGGTCCAGAAGTGCGTCGGCGAGTTGGCCGGTGATCCGATCACCGAGGTTTTCGAGTGCTGCGGTCGCGGTTTTTTTCAGCCGCTGATCGGCGAGAAGGGGGGTAATCAGGGAGGCCACCCGGGGATCGATATTGGGTGCGGTCAGGGCGCGGCGCTGTTGCATCGGATCGCCCGAGATCAGGGCTTGGGTGGTTTCGATCAAGTCCGGGGGGGCGGCTGTTTCCTGGGGCAGCGGTTCGGGGCTGTTGGTGTCTGCGGGATGGCCGGTGGGTTCCGCGACTGCGTCTTCGGCATATCCTTCAGGTACCAATCCCCGTTTGAGGCTTTCGGTCAGCTGCGTCACGTAGCCTCTTTTCAGACGCGTGATCACCACGACCGAGAGGATCGCGACCAGAGCTGTGCTGATCAGGACAATTTTCTGCGTCATCAAGGGCGCGATCGCGAGAACGATGAGGATCCATCCGCCACCGAGCAGATCGCCCGCCCTTTGTGCAAATACGTCGACAATGGATTTGGCCGACCGTTTCCGGCTCGGGGGTACCGGCGTGTAGACCAGTTCGACGCCCGACCGAAAAAAGGAATTGGCGAGAATTACCTCGGCGCCCTTGGCGGCCACGATCATGGGTAGGCGTGTAAATAGTGCGCCCAACAGGCTCCCGGCGATGGCGGCGACCGGAAGGATCGACATGGTCGCACTGAGGCCGATCTGGCGTAGCGTAGTATCCGCGAGCAGGCGCTGCAGGAAGAAGGCCAAAACCGACGTCCCGGTATAGAAGGCCGCGAAGAAAGAGACCAGAGAATCCTCATCGAGATATTGTTTGGCGGCCTCGGCTTTCATCGTATAATCCAGCAGCGCCGCTACGCCCGACGCGAGCGCCACGGCGAGGGCGATTTGTTTGAGGTAGCTCGAGCGTCGGATGACCGCGAAGCCACGCAGGACACTCGGCATCTGGCGCTCCCCGATATCGTGTCCCTTCATCCGGGACAGCACGATGGCACAGAGGCTGTGCAGCCCGGCGAGCAGGAAAAACATCCCGCTCGGTCCCTCGAGTCCGGTGAGTTGGTCCGCGAGAATCCCGCCGCAGACGCCGCCAAACGTCGACCCGGTCACGATCCGTGTGACTGCCAGCTTTGCGGTATGCGGATCAAAGAGCTCATTGATCAGCGACCAGAAGGCGCTGATCACGAGAATACCGAAAGAGGCCATGTGCAGGTAGAGGAGAACCGTGATCAGCGTGGGCGCCTGATGATAAAATCCGCCAAACGCCAGAAAGACCAGCGCCGAGGCGGCAAATAGTCCCGGGACTGTTTTTCGAGGCCCGAAGCGCGCCAGAACACTGGAAAGAATCAGAGCGCCGGCAAAGGAGAGAAGCGCTCCTCCGATCATGGCGGCGGGAAGATCGGTGGCGGGGAAATTCGAGAGGAAGAGTCCGTCGCGCACGGCTTTCCCGGCAATTTGCTGCGCTATCATGGCCGCCGAAGCAAGGGTGGCTACATGGATCGCGCGACGGGTTTCCTGAGAGAGCTCCTTCATCACTGAAGGTTTATGCTTTGCATGTCCGGTCGCTCGGGGCCAACCGGGTTTGCCCGGCAGGTGCTGCGGGCGTGGAATGGGACGGGCTCTCCGGGACCGTGCGCGGGCGCGATCGAAGCGGACTCTCAGGCGGGAAGGCTGGCGTCGGCCTGAAACTGGTCGCGGATAAAATCGATTCTTTGGGCAGGGGATCTGGCTTCCTGCTGATTTTCGATAACCGAAAACCGCTGCAGAAGTCCCGCATCGTTGGCAATCTGGATATTCAGGCCGGGCCGCGCATTGAGTTCGAGCAGCAGGGGCCCGAGTTCCTTGTCCAGAACGATATCCACACCAAGATAGCCGAGCCCCGTCATCTCGTAGCATTGTGCGGCCAGCAGCAGGAAGGCTTCCCAGTTCGGGATTGCCAGGCCGGCCAGAACCGCGTCGGTGTCGGGGTGGATTTCCGTCCGCTCATTCCCCCACACTCCATGGAGCGTGCGTCCCGAGGCCAAATCGATTCCTGCTCCGATCGCCCCCTGATGCAGGTTGCCCTTCCCGTCGGATTGCTGGGTGGGCAGCCGCACCATGGCCATGGCAGGGTATCCTTTCAGGACGATGATCCGGACATCGGGCACGCCGCCGAAGCTGATGGCCTCGAAAAGGGCATCGGGCTGGACACGATGTTCGACCATCGCGATATCGCTCTGGCCACCGAGGCTATAAACGCCGCTCAGGATATTGGAAGCATGGTAGGCGAGATCTTCGAGGCCGACCCAGAACCCCTTGGCGCGGCGGAAGCGATCGCCCCGCCTGGCCATGGCAATGAGGATTCCGTCGCCTCCGGCTCCATGGGCCGGTTTCATGGCGAAATCCTCGGTATCCCGGAGGATCTCGGGGAGGTCGCGGACCTCGCGTTCATTGGCAAAGGTCGCGAATAGTGGAGGTACCGGGATGCCATGCTCCTGAGCCAGTTTCTTTGTGCGCAGCTTGTCATCCACCAAGGGGTAGAGGTGGCGCGGGTTGTATCGCATGACGAAGTCACGGTTGCGCTGGTTGATGCCCAGTACGCCTCGGCTGCGGAGTCGCTGACGGATGTTGCGGATCATGGCCGGGGTTCGGTGATGGCGCGGAATCGCAGGAGTTCATTCAGGCGGTAGCCACGGTAGGAGCCCGCGAGCAGCATCAGGGCCATAATGACCAGAAGCAGGCCGGGGAAGGTGAAAAAGAGATGGGTGAGCAGCGCGTTCGCCATCACCAGATAGACCAATGCGGCTGTGAACAGGCTTCCGCCGGCGACCATGATGGCTGGCCAGGCGCCGCGTTCTTCCCAGGCGATCGACATCCTTTCGATGGTCATGGTGACGATGACCATCGGGAAGAGGGCGACGGAAAGGCCGCTTTCCAAATTGAGTTGATGGCTGAGAATGCTGACGCCAGCCATGATCAGAACGACTACGGTCACGACAACGGCAAGCCGCGGGACCAGAAGGAGATGGAGTTGTTCGAGATAGGCCCGCACAATCATGCCGATGGCCAGCAGGAGAACGAACAAGATGATGCCGGCGAAAAGCTGTGTCTCACGGAACGACAGGGCAATCAGGGCCGGCATGAAGGTGCCGAATGTTTCAATGCCCACAAAGCTGCGCAGGATGACGATCAAAAAGACGCCGACGGGGATCATCATCAGGACCCGATAGAGGTCCTGGGTCCGAAGCGGGAGGCCGAAAAGAGAGAATTCGAACCAGGGCGAGCCGGAGAGGCGTCCCGTCTCATTCGCCAAAGCAAGAGAGTTGGCGTCGCTTCCCGCGACGCTGAAGCTCACTGTCGGTGAGGATGCTCCTTCCAATGTCAGGAGTTTCTCCTCGCCCACCCACCAGAGAAGGAAATTCTCCGCATCGACCCGGCCTGATTCCTTCAGGTCAAAGTAAATCCATTCTCGGCCGTCGAAGGTGCTGAGAAGGGTTTCCGGCATGGAATAGGATCCGGTGCGCAAGGGCAGGGTATGGACCGCGCGCGCGGGGATATTGGCCGAATTCAGCACCAGAACAGCGGTCCGAGCGAGGTTCTCCACGCTTCGATCCGAGCCGCGCAGGAGTTGGGCATTCTGGTCGGTGTCGTCGTGGAGGCGTTTGAGTGCGGCCGCGGTAAACGTGGCGATGTTTCCGGAACGTCCGCGGATTTGATCAAGAAGTGCCTGGATGGCGATTTTCTCCGGGCCCTCCACGAAGGGCGCCGGCACCGAGGCCTCCTGCGGGATCGTGCCGGGGTCCTGATCCTCCCGGTTGGTCACGACGAGGCGATAGTAGAGTGCCTGGGGGCCACTGGCGCGGCGAATGGACCAGATGCTGACTCGTTGGCTGTCATTTTTTTCGACGGTCACGCCATAGTTCCGAGATACGAAACTCTCGCTCAGGTCCATGCGTTGGCCCTGGAGGTCCGGCGTCAGAAATCGGGCGATCACGGGGCGTCCCGAGTCGGCCTTGAATTGCATGCGCGCCTCGATCGTCCAGAGCGTTTCGGTCTCGTGAGGAAGCAGCGGCCATCCGAGGATCCGGTACTGATAGAAAGTCGTACCGAGGCCTGCCGCGAGAAGCAGGCTGACCAGAACAAGGAGGTGGACGTCTCTCCTCACGGGTCTTGCTGGGGGTTAGTGGCCGAGGATTTTGGGCAATTGGGCGCCAGATCACTGCCGATCGAGGGGTCCACAACCGCATCGAAATCGACAATGCCCGAGCGACCCAGCAACATCGGGAAGGCAAACCGACTCCGGTCGGCAAGGTTCACCTCGATCTCCTGCACATGTCCATCGAGGCAGACGCGCAAGCGGACGACCGGCCGGCGATCATACTTCTTGCCCATGTTCTCCTCTGCCGCGCGATTCTTGATGCGGACGGTCCGGACCCGCGGACGTTCAAAGACCTTGTCGGTGTTGCTCGCCTTGTCCCGTACTCGAAAACGAAGCCAGGTCCTACCCTCGCGTTCGAAGGTTTCGATGTCATGGGCATCGATCGAGGAGGTGGTGGCCCCGGTGTCGACGCGTGCGTCGAGAACCAGATCTTCGGGCAGGAGACGAATCTTCTCCGATCGCCCGATGACGATTTTGGCCGGCATGGCGGTGGCCTGCGCGGCCACAGAGATCACGACCATCCAGATGATGATGCCGAGGGTTCGCTGAAGCGTGGGCTTGAAATCTTGCATGCGCACTTTCCGGGCAAAGGGCCGCCAGCCCCTTCCTGCTCCCGAAAGTACACAAAAGTGACAGCTTTAGCGATGTCCGAAGCCGATCCCCCCGTGCGGAGGCCGCAAAGATGAGGGAAACGCGTAGTTTGTCTCGCGCGGGATGGGTGCCAGATCGTTTGGGCCGCCGGGGGCCAGCAGGCTGGCGAGTTCGCGGGCCTGCATGCGACCGACGGAAACCTCGAACATGCCGCCCAGATAAAAGGGCCTTTTCTCCGCTTCGCAAAATGCGGCAGCTCGCAGGAGCGCGATAACGCCGCCCATGCGGGGGACCTTGAGGTTCACCGCGGCCGGATTCATGCGCTGGAGCATGGCCTCGGGGTTTCCGGATGTCAGCGCCGCATCCAGACTGAAGCGCCGGGCCAGAATCCCCGATGGGCATTCGCCGAGTTGCCCCGGATCCTCGAGCCAGGGGTCGGGTAGCGCTTGAGCGACAGCGGTCTGCGTGGCGGAGGTGCCCTGGTGCTTGAAGTCAAGCACCGAAATATTCCCGAGGCTGGCGAGTTGCCCGAGTGTTTCCTCATCCCAGGCCGGATGCACATCGACTTTGAGTCCGATTCGGGGGTTCTGTTCCCGATGGGCCGCGAGTTCGGGCAGAGGGTCGGGGGATGCGGCAAAAGATCGCACATAGCGAGTGTCGCTGAGGTCTGACTCGGCCAATTCCTCCAGGTTGGTTCGGGCCTGACGAAGGGCCAGATCCACGGCAGCGGACTCGATCGCGGCGTGTTGGTAGGCGTCGGGCACGGTGGCTCCGAGCACTCGCAGGAAACTTCCGAGGGATCCGTGGTGAGTATAGTCCCCGGCGTCGATCTGGCGTTGGAAATTCCGATGGTCGTTTCGGGTCCAGGCGACGTTCTCTCCGGTGCCCGTTTGCTGACGACCTGCAAGGGCAATCGTGGAGCTGGGTCTCGGCTCATCGGGATACGAGGGGAGTTCAATGGCATCGAGCGCGACATGCGCCTTTTCCACGTTCAGTGGTAACTCGATCAGGCGCCTTTGCAGGCGTCCGGCCAGCGGCTCAGGCATCGGCGGCCAGGCGCAGGCCCGAGAAAATCTGACGACGTTCGGGGAGATCCCAGTTGCGAAAACTGTTCCGGATGGCGACCCCGCGAGTGGCCCACGACCCGCCGCGCAGAACCCGGTACCCCTGATCGAAATGAACTGCGGAATATTCTTCGTAAGGAAAAGCCTGAAAACCGGGGTAGGGCTTGAATTCGCTGCTGGTCCATTCCCAAACGCCGCCCATCATCTGTTCGCAGCCAAAGAAGCTGCGTCCTTCGGGCAGGCTGCCAACGGTTCGCGGGTGCGGCAGGCGTTGGTCCAGATCCGCCAGCCCGGGATGTGGTTCTCGCCCGCCCCACGGGTAAATTCGGGGCTCTTCGGTCTCGAGATCTGCTGAAGCCGCCACCTCCCACTCGAATTCTGTCGGCAGTCGCTTGCCGCGGAATTTCGCGTAGGCCTCGGCCTCGAAATAGGAGACATGAATGACCGCCTCGTGGTGCGGCAGCCGGCGGTGGTGGCCCATGGTTGTCGTATGCCATTCACCGTTGATCTGCTGCCAACCCAGTGGAGCCTCGACTCTCGCTTTCTCTCGCCAGGAGTTCCCGGCCCGAGACCAGAACTCAGCCCGCTGGTAGCCGCCTGCCTCGACAAAACCGAGGAATTCCCGATTGGTGACGGGCGCCAGAGCGATGGCAAAACTCGCGACTTCGCGAGTATGCCGGGGGGATTCATTGTCGTAGGTGAATCCGCCTCCGCCCGTCGTGGCGCCGATGCTGTAGGCGCCTGCGGGGATGATCGTCATGCCGAGCGCGGGGCTGCGCTCCTCTGTGGAGGGATCCTGCAGGGTCCGCGGCCAGGCAAAGCCGTCGATCAGCCCGATGCTCTGCAGCATGGTTTCGCCATGCTGTGCTTCGTGTTGGGCCAGCATTTCGAGGACCAACCCATTGTCCAGCAGGCGCGCCGGTGCGTTTTCGCCGGGGGCACGAAGGCGGCGCCGCGAATCCTCGCGTGTCTTTTGCAGCTGCTCTCTTGCCTGGATTGCGTTGGGCAGATCCAGCTTCAGGCGGTCGGCCCGTGCGTGGGCTGTCGCCTCGAAAAGGTGATCCCGAGCGCGAAGATCTGTGCCGCGGGCTGTAGCGGTCGCTGTCGCGATCCATTGGTTCTCGAAGTTCGCGATATGCCCCAGATCCCAGACCAGCGGGCTCATCAGCCGGCTATGCTGCGCCTCGAGAAGAGGATCGGGAAGGGCGGAGAGGAGTGCGTCGGTCGCCTGCCGCGACTCTTCCCATTGGCGCGATGCCCGTTTTTCACGCGGGCATGGGGGCGCGGTTTTCGTGGTCAGCAGGACAGCGAATTGTTCTTCGCGATCGGTATAAACTTCCCGGCGGGAGAACCCGTGCGCCTCGAGGCGCGCGAGCATGGATTCCACGTGAAATTTTCGGCTGATCTCGGTGCGGATTGCCTCACCGGAGGCGATCGAGAATTCCTGTCCAATGGTCGGAAGTCGGACCTCGGTGGCGGTGGGGAAGCGGGCGCTGATCTCGATCTGTTCTTCTACCGGGTTCCACAGGGCTATATGTTGGATCTGGTCGGCCGCAATGGTGGTTCCCAGTTCCCGATTCATGCGATGAAAGAGATTCCGGGTGAAGTCAGCCGTGACGCCGGCACCGTCGTCGTAGGCGGCCTCGAGGGTCTTGCCATCCTTGACCAGATCGATCCCGAGAAGGAAGCTATCCCCGGGATGAAGGTTGCGCTCGAGCATTTCCAGGAAGGCATCCAGCTGAGGTTCGGCCAGATTTCCGATCGAACTGCCCAGAAAGGCGACCGTGATCGGGGAGAATTGGCGGAATCGGGGGAACGATGCCTCGTAGGTTCCGGCCAGCGTCTCCAGTTCGAGGTCGGGGAAGCTCTTTTGCAGAACCCTGGCGGCTCCGTCGAGAGCCTCACGGCAGATGTCGACAGCGACGTAGGCGGCCCCGGGTTGGCTGGTCCAGGCGTCGAGGAGGTGTCTGGTCTTGGTGGAAGTGCCCGAGCCCAGTTCGATCAGCGTGGTCGGTCCTGCGGCGCGGCGAATATCGTGGGCGTGGGCACGCAGGATCTCGTCTTCCGCGCGTGTAAGGTAGTATTCGGGCACACGAGTAATCTGGTCGAAGAGGTCCGAACCACGCTCGTCGTAGAGGTAGCGACAGGGCAGGCTGCGTGGGGCGCTGGCCAGACCCGAGGCAACCGCGAAGGCGAAGGCCTCATTTCCGCGCTCTCGAGCGAAGACAGGTGCTGTGGCAGAAGTTGACATGAATCAATGAACGCGGAGGTTCTCGGGGAAATTTAGCGAATTGGCGTGCGGGTGCAAATGTATCGCCGGAGTTGACGAAGGGGTGGGGTCTCGTACACCTCTAGGGAGTGACTTTGAAGGAAGCGGAAAAGCGGGTCGAACGGCTTCGGTCTGCGGTGGATCACCATACGCATCAATACTATGCCCTCGATGCGCCCGAGATCAGTGATGCCGAATTCGACACCCTTTTTCGGGAGCTGAAATCGCTCGAGGAGCAATACCCCGAGTTGCGTCGTTCGGATTCACCCACCCAGCGCGTCGGCGGCGCGGTCCAGGAGCGCTTCCGCAAGGTGACACATCCTTTGCCGATGCTCAGTTTGGGCAATGCATTTTCCGCGGAAGATCTCGAGTCCTGGCACACCCGGTTCGCGAAATTGCTTCCCGCCGAGACGGCCGTGGGCTATGTGGCCGAGCCGAAAATCGATGGTCTGACCGTTGTCCTCCATTACACCGACGGCAAATTTGTCCTCGGGGCGACCCGGGGCAATGGGTTGGAGGGGGAAGATATTACCGAGAATCTGCGAACGGTCCGGGAGCTTCCCTTGCGGCTTCGGGGAGCGAAGATTCCCGAGCGGCTGGTCGTCCGCGGTGAGGTCTATATGGCGATCGAGGACTTTAGGGAGTTCAACGAGAGACAGGCTCGGGAAGGCGAGAAGGTTTACGCCAATCCCCGTAACTTTGCCGCAGGCTCTCTGCGTCAACTCGATTCTGCCGTCACCGCCGCGCGGCCTCTGAAACTATGGGCCTATCAGGTGGTGGTCGTCGAGGGCATCGAGATCGGCTCGCAAAGTGCCGCGCTCGATGCCTTGCGCGGCTTTGGATTCCCCGTATCGGGAGAGAACAAGCGGCTTGACACGCTGGATGCGGTGGCGGCGTGGTGCGAGGACTTCGGAGAACGACGCCAGAGCCTGCCGTTCGAGACCGATGGCCTGGTGGTGAAGTTGGACTCGTTTCCTCTTCAGGAGCGTCTGGGGGCCGTGGGGAACGCCCCCCGCTGGGCGATCGCGTACAAATATCCCTCCGAAGAGGTGGTGACCGAACTTCTGGGCATTGGTGTCAATGTGGGTCGGACCGGCGTCTTGAAGCCATGGGCAGAATTGAAGCCTTGCGAGATCGGCGGGGTGACGGTCAGCAGCGCCACTTTGCACAATGAGGATTATATTCACGATCGGGATATTCGCGTCGGGGATCAGGTGGCGGTGAAGCGCGCCGGCGAGGTCATTCCGCAGGTTTTGCGGGCGCTGCCGGATTTGCGCGAGGCAGACCTGGCCGTTTTTCATCTGCCCAGGACCTGCCCGGCTTGTGGAGAGCGGGCTGTCCGTGTGGACGACGAAGTCGACGTCTACTGCGTGAATGCGGCCTGTCCGGCCCAATTAGTGCGCCTTGTGGAATATTTCGTTTCGCGGACGGCCATGGATATCGAGGGATTCGGGATCCGTCAGGCGGAACTCCTCACCTCTGGAGGGCTCCTTGCCGATGTGGCGGATATCTATTCGCTCAAGGCATCCGACCTCGAGGGGCTCGATGGCTACAAGGAGCGTCGAGTGGCAAATCTTCTCGGCGCGATCGATGCCTCGCGCGGACAACCTCTCGAGCGGTTGGTCACGGCACTGGGGATTCGAGGGGTCGGGCGCGTGGTCGCCGAGACGCTCGTGGCGAGCTTTCCGTCGATCGATGATTTGCTCGCGACCGACGTCGAGGCGCTCGAGGCGGTTGACGGGATCGGGCCTATTCTGGCCCACAACCTGGTGGATTGGTTTGCCACCGCGCATAATCGAAAGGTTCTCGAGAAATTGCGGGCCGCCGGCGTTTCCCTCGCGGCCGCACCGATCGAAACGACGAGCCAGACGCTCGAGGGAAGGACCTTCGTGATCACCGGGACTCTGCCGTCGTTGAGTCGCGATCAGGCCGCGGACCTGATCCGCTCCCACGGGGGCAAGGTGACCTCTGCGGTGAGCAGCAAGACGGATTACCTGCTTGCCGGCGAATCGGCCGGGAGCAAATTGGCCAAAGCAGAAAAGCTCGAGGTCGCGGTTCTTGACGAGGAGGGGCTCAGGAAATTGCTTTCCTGAGCCCCGCATTCGCCCAAGCCGATCAGGCTGCCGAGATGGCGATTTTTTGGGGCTTGTCTGCCTCGGCTCGCGGCAGCGTGACTTGCAGGACGCCGTTATTATATTGGGCGTCCACAGCGCCTGTCTCGACCCGGAAAGGCAGACGAACGCGCCTTTTGAAGTCTCCATGCCCACGTTCCTGATGGCGCCAGCTTGTGCCCTCGGGAAGCTCCTCGGCTTTCCGGGTGCCACTGAGGGTCAGGATGTCATCGTCAATGGAAAGTTCGATCTCCTCGGCCGATACGCCCGGGATCTCGGCGTGAACGACAGCCTCATCTTCTGCCGAAACCACATCCAGGCGCGGGTAATGGGCGCCGTAGGAATCATTGGAACTCTGGAAGACTTTCTCGACTCTGGCCTGCAGTCGAGCGGCCTCGCTCCAGGCACTGGGTGTCGGTCGAACGGCAAATTCTCTAGCGAATGTTCTCATTATTTTTTCTCCTCGTTCTGTATTTTTTTGTCCTTTGCAGACGCCCCTCAGATAAGGCCGATCGAGAGATTGTCAATGTGTTTTGAAGAAATTGAATTGTTCTTTTGCGGGTAGCTTTTCGGGCAGCTACAGCCGAAGGCATGGCACTACTCGAATCTCAGACAATCGCTGCGGGCAGCGCGTGTCCCGATTTCGACCTTCCTGCGGTGGAAGGCGGCCGGTCTCGACGCGACGACTTCCAGGACAAGAAGGTTCTGGTCGTCATGTTTATCTGCCGCCACTGTCCCTATGTGATTGCGGTGGAAGATCGGATCGTTGAATTGCGTCGTCAGTTCGAGGAAAGCGGCGTCCAATTTCTCGGCATATGCTCCAATGATGCGAATGATTATCCGGATGATGCCCCCGACCAACTCGCGGCGCGAGCGCGCGAGAAGGACTATGGGTTTCCCTATCTGGTGGACGAGAGCCAGCAGGTTGCTCGTCGCTTTGATGCGGTCTGCACCCCGGATATCTATGTTTACGACGAGCAACGTCGATTGGCCTATCATGGGCGCATCGACGACTCCTGGAAGGACGAGGATCTGGTGACGCAGCGAGAGCTCGAGGCGGCGCTGCAGTCTCTGATTGAAGGAAGAAAACCTTTGCCCGAGCAGCACCCGTCCATGGGCTGCTCGATCAAGTGGAAGAAAGAGATTTAAGATGAAAGAAATCCATTCCTTTGCCCCACCCACCCGTGTGCTGATGGGCCCCGGCCCCTCGGACGTCAGTCCGCGTGTTCTCGAGGCAATGGCGCGCCCGACCATTGGGCATCTCGATCCGGCGTTTGTCGGAATGATGGATGAACTCAAGGATCTCCTCCGAGCCACCTTTCGTACCGAGAACGCGATGACCCTGCCGATCTCCGGGCCGGGCTCGATTGGTATGGAGACCTGTTTTGCAAACCTCGTGGAACCGGGCGACACCGTGGTGGTTTGCCAGAACGGGGTCTTCGGAGGCCGCATGAAGGAGAATGTGGTGCGGATGGGCGGCATCCCGATCATGGTCGAGGACGACTGGGGGCGGGCGGTCGGCCCCGCGGGGCTGGAGCAGGCTCTGGCCGAGCACCCCGAAGCCTCGCTCGTGGCCTTTGTTCATGCCGAGACTTCGACCGGAGCCCTCTCGGATGCCGCGCGCCTTGCCGCGATCGCACGACAGCACGGTTGTTTGACGATTATGGATGCGGTCACCTCCCTGGGTGGGGTCCCCGTCGAGGTCGATGATTGGGAGATCGATGCGGTCTACTCGGGCACCCAGAAGTGTCTGTCGGTTCCTCCGGGATTGTCTCCCGTCAGCTTCTCGGAGCGCGCGATGGAGCGCCTGCGTGCCCGCAAGGCACCGGTGCAGAGTTGGTTTGGCGACCTCTCCCTGCTTGATGGATATTGGGCGGCGGGGGCAAAGCGCGCCTACCATCATACGGCTCCGGTCAATGCATTATATGGTCTGCATGAGGGGCTGTTGGCGTTGCAGGAAGAAGGTTTGCCCGAGGCTTGGGCACGGCATCGCGCCAATCATGAATTGCTCCGCAGCGGGCTGGAGAAAATCGGAATCGATTTCGTGGTCCCGGCCGACGAGCGGCTGCCGCAGCTGAATCTGGTTTCGATCCCCGCGGGCGTCGCGGACGCCGAGGTTCGTGCGGCCCTGTTGGCGGACTATAACCTGGAGATTGGTGCCGGGTTGGGCGCTCTGGCGGGTAAGGTCTGGCGGATCGGCCTGATGGGAACGTCGTCGACAGTCGGTCATGTCGAGCTTTGCGTGAAGAGCCTTTCCGAAGTTCTCAATCGTCCCGCCTGAGCGAGGGGCGACCGGAGCGATCCGGGCGATCCGGAAAGTTCGCATAAAGATCGGCACGATTGGTAGGCTGGCAGACGCGTTCGCCATTTTTTCGGGCGAGGCTTTGGTGCAGGAATATGCTTCCTTCTTCAAAAGCGACGGCCGAGGCAGCCAGATAGAGCAACCAGGTCCGATAGGTCCGGGTGCCCACCAACGCGATTGCGGTTTTCTCCTCGGCCCGCAGGCTCTGGGTCCAATCGGCGCAGGTACGGGCATAATGCGCGCGCAGATTTTCGACATCGAGAATTTCGAACCGCGCGTCTTCCATCTCCTCGGTGAGGTGCGAGATATGCGTCAGGTCACCGCCCGGAAAGACATGGGCCAGAAGGAAGTCCCATTGCGGGGTGGGCGTCCAGTGGCGCAATCGCGTGATGCCATGGTTGAGAAACAACCCACCGTCTTCGAGAAGCCCATGGACCTGACGGAAATAGGATCGAAAATTCGAGCGCCCGATATGTTCGATGATCCCGATGGCAGCGATCTTGTTGAATTTTGGTTCCGTGCCGAGAGAACGGTAGTCGCGGAACTCCACGCGACAGGTTTGTTCGAGAGATTCTGCGCGGATGCGCTCGCTGGCCAGAACCGCCTGTTGTTCCGAGAGGGTCACACCGAGCACTTCAACCTTGCGGGTGCGGGCGGCATAGCGAGCCAGGCTTCCCCAGCCGCAGCCGATATCCAGAAGCCGATCGCCCTCGCGTAGGTCGAGCTTGCGGCAGATGAGTTCCAACTTGTCGAGTTGTGCTTGTGCAAGGTCCGCGTCGGGGTCGCGGTACCAGGCGCAGGTATAGACCATCTCCGGGTCGAGGAAGAGGGCATAAAATTCGTTGGAGAGGTCATAATGGTGGGCGATGGCACGCCGGGCGGCCTGCTTTGGCAGGGCCTGTTTCGGGTCCGAGCGGTTCGCGTCACTCCGGGTGGCAGGCGGCTTGAGGGAAGTCGCTGTCATGGTTGCTGTTCCACGCGCATGCCGAAGGCGCCCTCGAAAACCAATCTGCGACGAAGGTGGGGCTGATGGCAGACGACTCGCCCCATGCCATTGAGCGCGGCACGGGGGAGTTGGCCGACCCATCCCCCGATGCGGCCTGGTTCTCCGGGGCCGAATTCTTTCGCGAGTTGGTCGGGGTAGCGTTCGGTGGTGGCCTCGAGGATGCTGGATGCCGCCAGTCGTGCGCTGAGGACCGCGGGGCCGATGCCTTCGCCACTCAGTGGTCGGGCCAGTCCGGCGGCGTCGCCCACCAGAAGCCATCCGTCCCCGGCCGGGCGGCGCGCCCCCTGCATTCGCACGGCATAGGCGTGCCCGCGAAAGGGTTCCAGCTCGATCTCGGCCGGTAGCCGGCCTTGCCGGACGAGGCGTTGCTGAAAATCCTTGCACCTCTGGTTCAGGCCTCGCCCGTGGTCGACGCAGCCAAATCCTACATTGAGGAAATTTCCCTTGCTGAACACCCAGCCGTAGCCGTTGAGGTCTTCCTCAACGATCAGCTCGGGAATGCCCGGCGTTTGTGTGATCCGCGCGATTTGGATGGAATCCAGTCGGGTCTCGCTCTCGCGGGCCATGACCACAGTCTCTGCGGGATCGATCGCATCCATGCTGCGGGCTACGGGACATTGATGGCCACCGGCCCCGATGAGCCGGGCTGCTGATACTTCGCGATCGTCTACCGGCACGCGCCAGCAATCGGCTTCCCGGCGCAAACGACCGACCCGGATGCCGGTGCGGACCTCGGCGCCCGCTGCCTCCGCGCGTTGCAGAAGATAGTGATCGAATTCGCGACGAAGGATGCCGTAGCTCACCGTGCGGGCCCAGCGTGTTTCGCGCACGCGCCCTCCGAGTGCGAGTGTCGCCCGGGAGAAAGGCTGGAGCGTGCCAGGATAGTCCGCGGGAGCGATCTCCAGCGTCTCCCAGACCTGTGGAGTGACCCAGCCGGCGCATAGCTTCACTCTGGGGAAAGATGCGCTGTCGAGAACCAATACGCGGGTCCCGGCCTCCGCCAGCGTTCGGGCCGCGGTGGCGCCGGCGGGACCGCCGCCGATCACGATCACGTCGTAATGCTCCATTCAGATCTTCCTCAGGAGCCACCATAAATGGAGTTTTTCGGTCCAGTGGAGCGAGACGCCCTCAAGTTGGTTGGCGATCCGCAGGCAGGCCATCAGATCTCCTTCAATATCGATCCGCTGCTCGACAAACGCGGTCGCGAGCTCACTGGTGTTGCCGCTGGCCAGTGCGCCGCGAAAGGTGTCCGGATCGCGAATGACGATGCGGAAGGAATCGTCGGGCTGGCCGACATGGCCCTCCGAGCCATCCCAGAGGCGGTAGGAGAGCCCGGGCGTGCAGGCGCGGAAGATTTTCTCCAATACCTGACCCGCGGCATCTTGTTGCCGCTGACGATTCTCCCGGCGCCCCATGAGACTCTTCCTTCCTTCTGGTAGAAATCAGAGGCGAGGCTCGCTGGTGCACGATTCGCTCTCCGCTCGCCGGGAGTGTAACGCGGGACCGAAATTCGAACAATCGAAGCTGGGAGAGAAAGTCCGTGGCGCAAAACTTCATATACACCATGCAGAACCTCAAGAAGGTCACCCCGCAGGGCAAGACGATTGTCGACGGTGTTTCGCTCTCCTTCTTTCACGGCGCCAAGATCGGTGTGCTCGGTCTCAACGGTTCGGGCAAAAGCACCGTCCTGCGGATCATGGCGGGGCTCGATGACGAATTTGTCGGCGAAGCAAAGCCCGCCGAGGGGACGCGGATCGGTTTTCTGCCACAAGAGCCCGAACTGGACCCGACCCGGACCGTCCGCGAAATTGTCGAGGAAGGCGTTGCCGAAACCAGAGCGCTCCTGCAGCGATTCGAGGATATCTCGATGGCGTTTGGCGAGGTCTCGGACGATGACGAGATGCAGAAGCTTCTCGACGAACAGGCGCGCGTGCAGGATCAGATCGACGCCGCTGGCGCCTGGGAGCTGGACTCCAAGGTGGAAATGGCCATGGAAGCCTTGCGCTGTCCGGATGGGGAGACCTCATGCGAGCACCTCTCCGGTGGAGAGCAGCGTCGCGTGGCCCTTTGCCGATTGCTCCTTCAGGCCCCGGACATGCTGCTGCTCGACGAGCCGACCAATCATCTCGATGCGGAATCTGTCGCGTGGCTTGAGAGGTTTCTTTCCGAATATACGGGCACGGTCGTTGCGGTCACTCATGATCGTTATTTTCTCGACAATTGCGCCGGATGGATTCTCGAACTCGACCGCGGCCGGGGAATCCCCTGGGAGGGGAATTACTCGTCCTGGTTGGAGCAGAAGCAGGATCGTCTGGCCTCCGAAGAAAAGCAGGCCAGTGCGCGTCGGCAGACATTGGCGCGCGAACTGGAGTGGGTTCGGATGGCCCCCAAGGCACGCCAGGCCAAGAGCAAGGCACGGATCGCGGCCTACGAGAAATTGGCGGCCGATGACGGGCTGGCGCGAGAGCAGAAGGGCGAGATCTATATCCCGGTCGCGCAAAGGCTGGGCAATCAAGTCATTGAAGCCCGAGATCTGGCCAAGGGATTCGGGGACCGCCAACTGATCGAGGGGCTGAATTTCTCCCTGCCCCCTGGTGGCATCGTGGGCGTGATCGGTCCCAACGGTGCCGGCAAATCAACACTCTTCCGGATGCTCGCCGGGCTGGATCAGCCGGATGCCGGCAGTTTGGAAGTCGGCGAGACCGTCCAGCTCTCCTATGTGGATCAGGCGCGCGATGCGCTCAATCCCGACAAGAACGTCTGGGAAGAAATCTCCGAAGGGGCCGACCGCATTCAGGTGGGCACGCGCGAGATGGCCTCGCGGGCGTATGTGGGCCAATTCAATTTCAAGGGCCCCGATCAGCAAAAGAAGGTTGGCCAACTCTCGGGCGGGGAACGCAATCGGGTTCATCTGGCCAAGCTCGTGCGCAGTGGCGGCAATCTGCTGCTTCTGGATGAACCGACAAATGATCTTGATGTCGAGACTCTGCGATCTTTGGAAGAGGCGCTGCTGGAGTTTGCTGGCTGCGCGGTGGTGATCAGTCACGATCGTTGGTTCCTCGACCGAATTGCGACCCATATTCTGGCGTTCGAGGGCGACAGTCACGTTGAGTGGTTCGAGGGAAACTACGAGCAATACGAGGCGGATCGAAAACGTCGACTCGGGGCGGCCGCCGATCAGCCACAACGCATCAAGTATCGTCCTCTGACGCGTTGATATCGGTTGGACCCGCCGGCGCGCTGGTGTCCGGGGTGGTCTCGGGCAGGAACTCGATATCAAAGGACATGGTTTCGCCCGACGGCGAGATATTGCGGATGGCGAAGCGTCCGGGGGTGCCGTCATAGCTGCCCGTTCCTGGCAGGGTGCCGGGTCCGGGCCCTTCCTTCCGATCTGACCAGGGGTCGCCCGCATCGCCGCGGTTGCCGCCATTGCGGTGGCCGAGATCCAGATGTGAGGGCCAGGAGTCCGCGGTGAGAAGGTCGACGCGTTTGTGGGTGGGGATATCCTGCGAGCGCCGAAAGCTCGTCCGTCGCTCGTCGATGTGCCAGATGAGCAAACCATCGCCTCGCAAGGAGCGGTCGAAACCGATCTTCTGTCGGTTCTCGATCAGAAAATATTCTCGCGGATATTTGGGCCCCCGAGCAAAAATCTTGATGACCTCGCCGCTGGTCTGCACCGCGGGAAGTTCCACCGACTCACTGGTTTCGATCACACGTGCGTCGACCCAGCCGGACATCAGCTTGGCGTAAGCCGACGGATGGGGTGGGGCCTTGCCCATCCCGACCCAGGTCCCCTGACCCATCAATCCCCAGACGCCGATGCCTTCGTGGGGCTTGTTGGGCGCATAGAGTTCCGGCCAGCCCAGAATATGGCCGACTTCGTGGCAGAGAACGCCGAAGGGATCGAGCTTGGCGAGCGGGTTCTCTCCGACAACGACGCCATTCTGGATCCGTTGCCCGTTGGTAAGGGTATAGCGCAGAGAGGCCACGGCGTTGGACCAGGGGAGCTTTCCGCGAAACGCCAGTTTCATATCGGTTTCGGCCGCCGGGCCGGCGAAGAAGAGAATGACCAGATCCGCATCCGCGGCCTCGATCATGTCCCGTTCGCCTGCGGGTGCCGGCCGATCGGCCAACGCCAGAGCATCGCGCAACATATGCGCGGGTTTGCTGACGTAGCTCTTTCGTGGGCGGGGCAGGGGGTAGATCTTGTTGCTGACGGTGGCCTCGAGTCGGAGCTGTCCGCGTGATGCCTCGGTGAGATATAGGCTGAGCCGGTCGATGAGCCCGGTTTCTTCGGCATTTGTGAACCGGCGTCGTTTGCCGATCGACGTCAATTCGGGGAAGGATGCCCGCAGCACCACGGTTTTCAGCACTTCGGCGGGTTCCGGCGCCGGCGAGGCCCCGGGCGTGGCCTGGGCCCCGGTTGTGGTGGTTTCCGGCGGGCCTCCGAGGCACCCCAGAAGCAGGAGACAGAGGAAAGCACATTGACAACGGAGGCCGCGTGGTGAAAGCAAGCGGTATAGGTTGTGCTGTCTCGGCGGCAGCGATGGTGCAACTTCCTTACGAAATTGAGTCTTTCTGCCGATTTTAGGGTCGTTCATGCCCAAGTTGATCATCCAGATTCCCTGCCTCAATGAAGAGGATAGTCTCCCCGAAACCATCTCAGCGCTACCAAGGGAAATTCCCGGTGTCGATACGATCGAAATTCTGATCGTGGATGATGGTTCCCGGGACGATACCATTCGCGTGGCGCGGGAGGCAGGGGTCGATCATGTGGTGCGATTTCCCGAGAATCAGGGCCTCGCGCGGGCGTTTTCTGCAGGAATCGATGCCGCGCTCAAGCTCGGTGCCGACATCATTGTCAATACGGATGCGGATAATCAATACGAAGCAGACGATATACCGGCGCTGATCCAACCAATTCTGCTCGGCCAGGCTGATATGGTGGTCGGCGATCGTGCTCCGGGCCGAATCCAGCATTTCTCGCCCCTGAAGCGCTTCCTGCAGAACTACGGGAGCTGGGTGGTGCGCGGACTGTCGGGAACCGAGGTGCCGGATGCCGCCAGCGGGTTCCGTGCCTTCGACCGTCGCGCCGCTCTGCAGTTGAATGTGATCTCGGATTTCACCTACACGCTCGAGACCCTCGTGCAGGCGGGGAAGAAACAGATTTCAGTTGCCTACGTGCCGGTGCGAACGCGCGAGACGCGTCCTTCCCGCCTGTTTCGCAGCATGCCCAGCTACCTGCGTCGGTCGCTGGTGACTCTCGTCCGGATCTATTCTCTCTACGAGCCGATCCGCGTGTTTTGGAGCCTCGGCCTCTTGATGCTCGGCGTCGGCTTTCTTCTCTTTGTTCGCTTCGGGGTCTACTCGGTGCTCTATGGACCTCAGGGATTGATCCAGTCCCTGATTATCGGATCGGCCTTGTCGATTATCGGTGTCCAGACCATTCTGATGGGTCTGATTGCCGATTTGATCGCCGCCAATCGGAGCTTGATCGAAGATACGCTTCTGCGCGTGCGCAAGCTGGAATTAAGTGCCGGAGAGACGCCGGATCTCGAGCCCGGCTACCATGCCTCGACCCAATCGCTTGCGGAGGCCTCCTCCGAACCGGAAAAGGGCCGCCGGTGACAGCGGTTCTCTTCGGGACTTTCAATTCCCGACATGCGGCGAATATTCTTCTCGCCGAGGAATTACGCGCGTCCGGTGCGGAATTGCGTATCTGTCACGAACCCCTGTGGGAGGAGACCCGCGACAAGCAGGACTCGTACTTCGCCATATCCGGCTTGTTGGTGCTCGGCCTGCGTTGGATCCTGGCAGCTTTTCGTCTGGCTCTGCGGTTTCGGTATGCTGCGGCCGGGGCCGAGGTCATCGTGGTCGGATTTAATGGACAACTCGATGTCCTGCTGGCGCGCTTGCTGGCCGGTGGGCGTCCGGTGGTCTTTGCTCCTCTGGTCACCGTGAGCGAGACCCTGGTCGAGGACCGGGGTCTCTATGCCCCGGACTCTCTGCCGGCGCGGATGTTTCAGGAGTTGGACCGTTGGACGCTGATGGCGGCCGATATCGTGGTCATCGATACCCAGGCCCACGCCGATTACCTGGTCGCCGAACTGGGCGTGCCGGCAGACAGGATCCGGGTTCACTATCTGGGGGCTGAGTCCGCATTCGCTCCCGAGACGACACCGACCTCACGCCCGCTCGAGTGGCAGCCGGGTCCGCGCCTGCGGGTTCTGGCCTACTCCAGCTATTTACCGCTGCATGGCATGGATGTGGTTGCGGCGGCTGCAGCCGAGTTGCGTCCCGAGGAGGGGATCGCCTTTTTGATCGTCGGATCGGGGCCCGAGAGAGGGCGCGTCGAGAGCCAGTTTCGTGGCTTGCCACACGTGACGCTCGAGGATTGGATGCCGCAGGAAGAATTGGTCGGGCAACTGCGAGTCTCGGACGTGGCGTTGGGTATTTTCGGTACTTCGGCCAAGGCGCATATGGTGATCCCGAACAAGATCTATCAGGCGGCTCAGACGGGGTGCCCGGTGGTGACGTTGGATACGCCGGCGATCCGCGAGATTTTCGTTCCGGGTGAATCCCTGATGACCATTGCGTCCTCAAGCGATGCCCTGGTGGCGACCCTCCGCGATCTGGCCGAAGAGCCTGCGGCGGGCCGACAGATGGCGCGCACGGCCGCAGCCGAAGTGCTGGTGTCTGCGGGGCCGCAGGTGCGCGCGCAGCGTTGGCGTCAGACGCTGAGCTTCGGGAGCGCGGAGGCGCCGACACCGGCATGAACGACGCCCGGGTATTTGCGGTGGTCGTCAATTTCAATGGGGGGGAAGTGACGCATGCCTGTGTGGCTTCCCTGCGGGAGAGTCGTGGGGTAAGGCCGCGCATCATTATCGTGGATAATGCCTCGGCGGCGCCGGAGAGAGATCGCTTGCAGGCGGACTGGGGCGATGCGGAAGATGTTGAGATCCTCCTGCTTCCGAGCAACGGTCATTTCGCCGGAGGCATTAACGCAGGCGCCTTGCATGCCATGGAGCAAAACGCGACGCATCTGTTTTTCCTGAACAACGACACCATCATCGAGCCTGATTGTATCGCGCGATTGGTGCGTGACGCCGACGATCATCCCGAGGCAGGTCTGGTAGGGCCCGCCTTGCTGGACCTTGGCGATCGCCGGCCCCTTTCTCTCGGGGAGAACTACGCCGCCTGGTCGCTGGCAGTCCCCCGGGCTTTGTTGCGTGTGCGCCGCAAGGCCGAGGCTTCCTACACAGTTGGCGGGATCATGGGTTCGGCCATTCTGGCAACCGCGAGTTGCTTTGGTCAGGTGGGCCCCTACCGGGAAGATCTACTCGTGTATTACGAGGAGGTCGATTATTGCCTGCGTGCGCGGACCCGAGGCTTCCGGCCCCGGGTGGTGCCCGGAGCGATTGTTCTGCATGACGGGATGCGGGGATTTACTGCCGGATTGCAGCCTTATGCCGCCCGCCTCAAGACGCGCAACCAGCTGAGACTTTGCTGGGACCATGGTGGACTCCTCGCGTTCTTGCTGTTTCTGCCCTTCTTTTTCGTACTCGTGATGTCCAGCAGCCTTCTCTATGCGCTGCGTGGTGATGGAGCCACGGTAGGTGCACTCTGGACAGGGGTCTTCGAGGGTTTCCGATGGCTCATGCGGGGGCGGGCGTGAGGCGTTTGCGCGTGGCGATCGGGGCGGTGGCCGGGGTTACCGGCGGCCCCGCCACATATGTTGTCGAATTGCTGCAGGCGATGGCAGATCTCGACCCTGACGATATCGAGTTGCATGTTCTGACCGATCGGCCCGAACTTTTTGCCGGCCGATCCAACCTGGAAGTCCATTCACTGCCATTGCCCAACGCCTGGCACCAGCCCCTCTGGGACAATGTGCGGGTGCCGGCGGCCCTGTTTCGCATCCGTCCCGACATCTATCACGGAACCAAGCACGCCCTCCCGTTGGTGGGCCTGCCGCGGGTGGCCTCGGTCGTCTCCATCCACGATCTGGCCGTATATGCCGAACCCGATACCTTTTCCTTCGCGCAACGCTGGCAGCTTTACGTGCATTTGCGCCACGCAGCCCGAAGGGCCCGACGGGTGATTGCTGTTTCACAATATACAGCTGACGACCTGATGGCGCGTCTGCAGGTGCCAGCCTCACGGATCGATGTTGTGGGCCATGGCGTCCATGCACAATTTCGGCCCATCGGGGACCCGGCACGTCGTGCGGTCGTGCGCCGACACTACGGGGTCGAAGAAGGTTTCCTGGCAGCCTTTGTGGGCACCGCGCAGCCACGCAAGCGCATTGAATCCGCCATCGAGGCTGTGGGTGCTCTGGCCGGCGAAGGGCATGCGATTCGTCTGGTGATCGCGGGCCGTCGGCGACCGGGCTACGAGCCGGATTGGCTGCGCTCACCGCCGCCGTTTGTCCACCTCGCCGGAGAGGTCGATGCGTCCGACCTGGTCGAGCTCTATGGGGCGGCTGACGTCATGGTCAGCCCCTCGAGTTTCGAGGGGTTCGGACTGACCTTTGTCGAGGCGATGGCCTGCGGTTGTCCGGTCGTCGGCGTGGCCGCGACTTCGGTTCCCGAAGTCGTGGGGGATGCCGGGATCCTGGTGAAGGCACCGGACTCCGGCCAATTGGCGGATGCTCTGCGCCGTCTGGTGACCTCGACCGAGGTCTGCCGGGACTACGGCGCACGGGCTTTGCGCCGCGCCAGCGAGCTTTCGTGGTCGCGGGCGGCCGCGCAAACTCTGGAGGTGTATCGTGCAGCACACGGCTGAGGTTTCCCGGCCACCTCTGGCTCGCATCGTCATCGAATCGCTTTGCGTAGGCCTCGGGGCGCTGGCCTATCTCTGGATGTGGCGTCTGTACGGGTTCGATGCCGTGGACGAGGGGACGCAGCTTTTCCAGATCTCGCGCGCCGCCCGAGGCGCGTTGCCGTATACCGATTTCGAGACCGGCTATACGCCGGGATACTTCGCCCTGCAGTCCTGGGTTTGGGAGGCTGGCGGTTTTGCGGCGATCCGAACGATGCTGGTCGTGGTGCATGCGGGTGTGGCAGCGACCATTTACGCTCTTCTGCGAGATTCCGGGGGGCGGACATCCGCTTCCGTCGGGGTGGTGTTTCTGATCGCGTTTCTCCTGCCGGTTTCGCTCGACCGTGGTGCTCCCCTCAATATTCCCTACCCGGGTTGGTTGGCCTTGCCGGCGGTTCTGATGTCGGTGGCCTTGCTTGCCGAGTTGGGTGAGGGCAACTCGGCAAGGCGAGATTCCTGGGGGATCTTTCTCGCCGGGCTCGGTGCGGCGTTTGCCTTCGGGCTGAAGCCCAACACCGGACTCTTCTTGTTGGCGGGCTCGTCGCTGGCCGTAGCGGCCTCCTGGCGAACCACCCACGTTGCGGAGCGCCTCTGCAGCTGGGGCCTGCGTGGGTTGGCGGCCGTATTGCTCGTCTGGATGCTGATGCCGGTACTTGATTCCCGGCTGGGGGTGGCCTTGCTTCTCCCCACGCTTGCCGCGGTTGTCGTGGCTGGTCCGGTGCGTGAGGCAGGGCGTCGGACCGCCTTGCGGGATCTTGCGTTGCTCGGTGGCGGGTTTCTTCTTCCCACGCTTCCCTGGCTGGGCAGCCTGATTGCACGAATCGGTTGGAGCGAGACCCTGGAGAAGGTCTTCTTTGTCGGCCACGGGGGCCGATCGGTGGTCGAGGCTTATGCTCTGGCCGCGCCGGAATTTCGCCCGGGTATGGTGGTTCTTGCCGGTGCTGCCCTCGCGGCCATGTGGCTGGTCCGATCTCGAGCCGCACGCCTCGCGCCGGGGGTTCTGATTTTGGGCGCGATCGTGGGGACCTTGTTCGCTTTTCGTGGCGGAATGCGACCGTTGGCCGAGAACATGCTTTTCTGGAGTTGCCCCCTGGTGATTACGGCGGGCTTGCTGACGGTGGGTTCGGGAGAGGATCGTCAGCGGGAGCGCTCCTTGCTGATTCTCGCAGCCTTCCTGCTGCTCACGCTCTATCCCCGCCCGGACCTGATTCACGTCGCTCAAATCGGCCCGGTGGTCTTGTTGGCGGGACTCAGCACCTGGCGGCGGTCGAGTGCGCATTGGTTTTTCGAGCGTCGCCGGGATGGGGCGCGGAAACTGAGCGCACCGGGGATCCTGGCCGCAGTATTTTTGGTGCTTGCTTTGGGGCGGATGGCGCCGACGGTGGTGCCACGCCTCAGCGAGCCGGTGGTCACGGTGCCTCTCGGCCCCGGCGTGTCCGTGGAGGTTCTGGAGTCACGGGCCGCTCCCTACCGATCGATGGCGGCGGTCGTGGAGCGGATTCGTCGGGAAACCGGCCCCGACGAGCCCATCTTCACCTTCCCGGATCTGGCGGGCTTGGCCTTTCTCGCAGACCGGCCCTCGCCGTTTTATTACGTGTATTTTGTGCCGGGTCGCCCCGACGCGCGCGAGGCGTTGCAGATCCGGCAGGCCTGGCCGCAGGTCCGACCGGTTCTCGCGGTTATCGGAGACCCAAGCGCACCGGTTTTTGTCGACGCGCCCAGGTACTTTGAGGATCTGCTCGAGTTTGTGCGCGCGCAATCCAGTCCCTTGGACGAGGTTTCCGGAGTCACCCTGCGGAGAGTGGATTCTTGAGCCGAGGCCCCGACTTCTTTGTCTTGCGTCCGAACCGCGATAGGTAGGACGCATGGCGCAATCGACCCATGGGCAGGTCGCCGTCGTAGTCCTCGACTGGGACGGCGGCGCCGAGACGCTCGAAGCACTCCGAAGTGCGCAGGCCAACGACTGCGTGCCGACGCTGATTCTGGTCGATAATGCCTCGACCAAGCCTGTGCTGCGCGAGGCCCGGGAGCAGTTCCCCGGCTTGCTGACCGTCGAAAATCCCCGCAACCTTGGCTACGCCGGGGGGGCCAACGCCGGTTTGTCCCGGGCTCTGCAGGCAGGGTGCACCTACGCGGTGGTTCTGAACAATGATGCGGTCTGTGAACCAGGCGCAATCGATCGTTTGTTGGAGGTCGCGCTGGAGGATTCCGGTGTCGGGTTGGTGGGCGCGAAGATCCTGGATGCGGCCGCTCCGAACCGATTGTTGATGGCCTGGGGGACGGTCACCTGGCGCCAGAGTCTGGTCGGCCTTGCCGGTCAGGGCGTTCCCGACACCCCCGAGTGGGAGGGGGTTCGCGACGCCGAATGGGTGTCGGGCTGCGCGATCCTGCTGAATCTATCCGCCTTGTCGGGGCTCGGCTTCTTCGACGAGGAATTTTTTGCCTATCATGAGGAAGTGGATCTCTGTGTTCGCGCGCGACAGGCCGGTCTTCGCGTCGTGTGGACGGGTGCGGCCCGGATCAGGCATCGGGGCGAGGGCAGCTCGGGCGGTTCCTACGTCAGTCGAAAGCAATATTTTGCCGGGCGCAACATGTTGCGGTTTGTGGGCCGGCACGGCTCCGTCGCGCAGCGGCTCTGCTTTGGCGTCTTTTTTCTGGCCAGTTTGCCCGGACAGTGGCTTCGTCGGGCTCTTTCGGGGGAATCGGCAGGCGTGGCGATGAAATGGCAGGGGGCCCGTGATCAATTCTTCGGGCGTCCTCTGCCGCGAGCCGAACTCGGACTGGACCATCCGCCCCGGAGTCAGCCTTGAGGTTGCGTACCTTCATGGGACAGAGCGGCTTTGCGATGGGCGCGCTGGTCGTGGAGAAAGGAGCCGCGTTTCTCCTCATCGTCCTTCTGGCGCGCGTGCTGCCCACGGAAACCTACGGGATCTACAGCTTTATCGTCGCCTATTTGACGCTATTTCAGGTTTTGGCCGATTTTGGTCTCGAGCCGATTCTGGTGCGGCGCCTTTCGGCGCCCGAGGCCGACCGGCCGGCGATCCTTTCGGCTGCTCTCGGTCTGCGTCTGGGGCTTGCTCTGGGCAGTGCGAGTCTTGCCGTGCTGTTGGCGCCTTTGGTGTCCGGGGAAGGCGGAGGGATCATGCCGGTGGTCCTTCTGGGCTGTGCCTCGCTTCTGTTTCTGGCCCAACCGGGTTTCCGAGCGCTATTGCGGGCGGAGCTTCGCCTCGGCGCGGTCTTCGCCGTTGCGGCACTTACCGCGACGGTCACACTGCTCGCCATCTTTTGGGTCACCCATCGCGGGGGAGGGCTCCCGGCACTCTGGCTGGCCTATGCCGCGTCCACCTGGGCGGGGATTGCATTTGCAGCCTTTCTGGTTTCGCGATCCTTTCGGGTGCGGATCCGAGTCGCTTTTCCCGTTTGGCGATCCTTGTTGTCGGAGTCCTGGCCGGTGGGTGTGAATCTTCTTGTTCTGATGCTCGGGCTGCGGGCCGGAGCCCTGGTGTTGATGCGCACCGCGGGGCCGGATGCGGTTGGTCTATACGCCTCTGCCGCGCGCCTTGCGGAGGCTACCAATCTGGTGGGCGAAGGGGCGATGCTCCTGATGTTTCCCTTGCTCGCTCGGTTGGGAACATCGCGTCCCGAGGCTTTGGCGCCGCTGGCCAGTCTCACCGCCAAGATGCTGGCGGTGGCACTTTGCTTCACGGCTCTTTTGGCAGGCGCGCTGGCGGACCCGATCATCGAGGGTCTTTTCGGCGAGCGCTTTGCGGCCGCAGGGCCGGTTCTGGCTATTCTTCTGTGGTCGGGGCCTTTTGCCGCCGTGGGGACACTCTATGCAAATTTGTTGGTGGTTACCGGACATCAGCGGTTTTTGATTGGCGTCAATAGCGCCAGCGCTGTGGTGCTGATTCTGCTGCAGCTCTTTCTGGTGCCACGCTTCGGGATCGAGGGCGCAGCGATTGGTGTGGTGGTCGGATTTGCGGCCGGGCATCTGCTGCTGCTCCTGCTACCTGCGACTCGCGAACCGATTTGGCCCTGTTGCCGGGCTATTTTGCCCACTATGGCACTTGCCTTGGCCTGTTTAATGCTTTCGTGGGTGGTGGACGAAGGACTATTGAGGGCTTTGGTCGTCCTCGTAGCTTTTCCCGCGGTTCTTTGGGGAACGGGTACGGTGGCGCCCGGCGACCTCAAGGCATTGCAGGAGGCTATCGGAGAGCGCACGTCCGAAGTTTCCCGCTGATTCAATTCCTTCGGTTCCTATCCGACCGTCAAATCTGTTACGAAGAGACTGTAGAGAACGGCCAGCTGGAGGCCCCGATGGTTCCCTTTGATTCCCTTTTCCCCACAAATTTCCGCGAAAGCATTCCGTGTCTTTGAAAGTCGTCGTCGTTCCCACATACAACGAGAGAGGCAATATCGAGAAGTTGCTTCCGGAGTTGTTGCAGGTGGACCCCGAGATCGAGGTCGTCGTCGTGGACGACCAGTCCCCTGACGGGACCGGGGACGCGGTCGAAGCTGTCGCCGCCGAATTGGGCCGAATTCATCTGGTTCGACGGGAATCCAAACAGGGACTCGGGCCCGCCTACCAGACCGGGTTTCGCAAGGCTCTGGATCTTGGTGCCGACTATGTTGTGCAGATGGATGCCGATTTTTCGCATCCGATTGATTCTCTCCCCGAGATGTTCCGGGAAGCCGAGAATAATGACCTGGTGCTCGGGTCGCGCTATTATGAGGGCATCACTGTTGTGAACTGGCCGATCGAACGGCTTCTGCTCAGTTATTTCGGCAATTACTATGTTCGCAAATTGACGCGTATGCCGATCAGCGACACGACGGGCGGTTTCAAATGCTGGCGGCGAGAGACGCTCGAGGCGATCGATCTCGCCGGGATTCGCGCCAACGGTTATTCCTTTCAGATCGAGATGAACTACCGGGCCTGGTGCAAGGGTTTCAAGATTGTCGAAGTCCCGATCATTTTCATGGATCGTACGATCGGGGACTCCAAGATGAGCAAGCGAATCGGCCTCGAGGCATTGTGGATTGTCTGGGAGTTGAAGTTTCGCAGGATGCTCGGCTGGCTGTAGGCGAGCGGGCATGCGCGTTCTGATGCTCAATGAGCGGGATGTGAGCCATCCGCTTGCGGGTGGCGTCGAGGTTCACCTCGAAGAGCTCGGGCAACGTCTTGCCTCCCGCCATGGCATCGAGCTGACGGTACTTTGCGCCGGGTTTCCGGATGCCATTGCCGAGGAGCGCCGTGGCGGGATTCGTTTTCTCCGCTTTGGCAACCGCTTTTCCTATTATGCGCAACTCCCCGGGCGGAGTCGCCGGGAATGGGCAACCGGGGATTACGACCTGGTCGTGGAAAATCTATGCAAGCTGCTTTTTTTCTCGCAGCTTTATTTGCCAACGGCGCCCAAGTTGGGATTGGTCCATCACCTCTTCGGCCTCTCGGCGTTTCGCCAGGTCTCCTTGCCGATTGCCAGCTTTGTTGCCGCGACGGAAGCGATGTTGCCGCTGGCGTACCGGCGCTGGCCTTTTGTCGTGGTGTCGCCCAGCACCCGAGATGATCTGCGGGCTCGATTTCTTCCCGGAGATTCGATTCGCGTCATTCCCAACGGTCTGGATCATGCGCGATTCGCGCCGGATGCCTCGGTTGCTGTCGAACCTGGTTTGATCGTCTTCGTGGGCCGCCTGGAATACTACAAGGGTGTCGATATTCTGCTGGATGCCTGGAGTCGGATCTTCGCTCGAAAACCCGATGCGCGGTTGGTTTTGGTAGGGGCAGGGACGGCGGGAGATGATCTCCGCGTACGCGCTGCGAAATCTCCGGGGGCCTCGCAGATCACCTTTGCGGGTTTTGTTTCCGAGGCCGAGAAGATCGACTGGATGCGCCGGGCTGCGGTGGTTGTTCAGCCTTCCCACAAGGAGGGCTGGGGGCTGACGGTTCTGGAGGCGAATGCTTGCGGGACCCCGGTGGTCGCCACCGACGTGCCGGGCTTGCGTGATTCGGTTCGTCCCGACGTCAATGGGTTGCGGGTTCCCCGGGCCGATCCCGAGGCGCTTGCGGATGCCGTGGTGCGCGTTCTGGAAGATCCGGATTTGCGAGGACGTCTCTCGGCCGGGGCTCTGGACTGGGCGAGCCGCTTCGGGTGGGATGCGGTCGCCGATGCCTTCGCCGGGGTCCTCAAGGCGCTGGCTGCCGGGCAGTCCATGCCCGAGGTTCGAGATTTCCTCGCCGATGATTCCGGGGAGCGTGCGGCATGAACCGCGTCGCCCCGGGAGCCTGGCCCCAGACTCTTGCGCTGGGTGTATTGGTGTCGGCCCTTTTCGGGTCGTTTGTCGGCTACGGATTCAATCTCGAGGACGAAGGCAATATCCTCTACCAGATCTTGCGGACCTTTCGTGGAGATCGGCCTTATCTCGATTTCCATACGGGCTATACCCCCGCAGTTTTCTATCTGAACGCCTGGCTTTTCGATTGGTTCGGGGTTTCGGTGGTGCCCTTGCGCCTCGTTCTGGTCGGGGTGAATGCGGCCTCTGTCGTTCTCGTCTTCCGCCTTGCTTTACGCTTCGCACCCCCACTGGAGTCCGCAGCCGCAGCCTTGGTCTATGCGATCTATCTCCCGTTTTTCGCCGGGCAGTTCGCGTCTTTCAACATACCTTATCCGGCCTGGTATGCCGTCTGTGCCTGGCTGGCCACCGAGTTGGCGATGATGAAGGCCGTAGAGAAGCGGTCGCGAATCTGGTTGGGGCTCGCTGGTGTGGGCGCTGGCGTGGCCTTCTCTTTCAAACCGAACACAGGGATCCTGGCTTTGGGATCCGTAGTTCTCTGCCAACTTCTGGTGACCGCACCTCTGGTCGGGCGTCTGGGCGCTCTTCTGGAAGGGTTTCTTCTGGTCGTGGCCTTCATCGCGGTTTTTGCCGTACTGACGTTCGATGTTCTCACCGAGCAGTTCTTTCTGCTCGGACTGCCGCTTCTCCTGGTGATTGGTGGCGGGTTATGGCGACGGCTTGTGGTCCGGCGTAACTTTGGATCGCTCGCGCGACGCCCGGTGAGTGCCGGCTTTGTGGATGTCGGTGCGATCCTCGGGGGTTTCGTGCTGGTCACGATGCTTTGGCTATCGTATTTTCTGCCACGCCTGGGCATCGACAGGTTCGCCGAGGAGATCCTTCTGCTGGGAGCCGGGGTCGAGCGCATTTACCTGATCTATTATCCGGACGTCAGCGCGTGGAGTGCCGTGCTGCTTGCGGGGCTCGTCTCGCTTTGGGGGGTGGTGTTTCTGGCGGGGGCGGGGGTCCTGCGACGCCGAGCCCAGATGGCATTGGCTACGATCCTCGGGGTGGGCGCCGTGGGTGCGCTGGCGATTTTCGGCCTGGCGCCTGAAGGCCTCCTGCTCTCGATTGCCATGCAATTGGAGAATTTGAGCTTTTTTCTGATTCCGGCCCTGCTGCTGGCCGGCGTGGGTTTCTGGCTCGACAGGATCTGCCACCCCCTGGTCTGGAGTGAGGAACAGGTAAGGCCCTCGTTGGCTCGAATGACGGTCGCCCTCATTTTTGGATTGATGCTTTTCCTTCAGCTCTATCCCCGGATCGACTTCATGCATGTGGTGGTGGGGATGCCTTCGGCGCTGGTTCTCGCAGCGGCGGCCTTGTGGCGCTTCGAGACCTGGGCGAGCGCTTCTCTGGCCAGCACGACGCCCTGGTGGACGCCGGGGCGGATTCGAGTACTCGTGATGCTCCCCATCGCTCTCGGCCTCTTTGCCCGTGGGGCGCCCTTTGTGGATGCCCGATTGGCTTTTTCCCCATGGCCGGAGAGTCGCGCGACAACCCTTTTGCAGCAAGCACCACTTCCGGTGGGGGTGGAAACCGACCGGGATCATGACCTCCGTGAATTGCAGGAGGTGGCCGCTTTCGTGGAAAGTTGGACGGAGCCACAAGAAGAGATCTTTGTGTTCCCGGCGTTGGCGATTGTTCCCTTTGTGACCGATCGGCGGACGCCTCTCCCCCATGACTACTTTTTTCCGGGACGCCCGTCGCATGCCGATGAGGCGGATATGGTCGCCGAGTTGGCGGCCGACCCGCCGGCGCTGGTGGTGTCCCTCAATGATCGACTGGGGTACTTCTCGGCCTCGCCCGCTTATTATTTCATTCTCCGCGACTATATTCAGAACCATTACGAACTGGTCCGACGGATCGGCCGTTACGATATTCTGGCGCGCCGCGAGTTGCGCGAGAGCGATCCGAGCTGGGCGGCACCCGAGTTGCGCCCGGCCTCTTCGGTCGCGTTTGCCGCAGGCGATTTTCGTGAAGTCCTGCTGGAGATGGAGCGGATCGGTGCGGGGGGATCTCCAACGGATCTCGCCGTGTGGGGAAGTCGCTTGGCAGATGTCGATCGCGGCATCCGCGGCGCTATTCTGGCGGCCGCCTTGCGTGTCGCTGATCGCGAGCCCGGCGGGCTCGGCGTGGTTGCCGAGACCATGGTGAATGGCCCACGCGAGCAATTGCTTTTGATCCGGGCCATGGGAGAATATGCCGGCCCCGCAGCGCTGCCTTATCTGCAGGATGTCTTTCTGTCCTCCTCGGGTCGCCTGCGTTGGGAGACCGCACGGTCGATCAACTTCGTTCTGGCACGGCGGCTTTCGGACCGATTCCGTCTCGCCGGGGATTCCGAGGGGCCTCTATGGGCCCTGCCCAAGGACTTCCGAACCGAAGAGATGGTGGCGATGCTCGATGATTTTGTCGAGCGCCAGCGAATTGGCCCGTTTGCGGCGATCTCTGCTGCCGAACAAGGGCGTCCCGATCTGGCCGCGCAACTGGAATATTTTGAAGATGAGGACGAAACCACATGGTGGCGGATGATTTCGGCCTATTCGCTGGTGCAGATGGGGGATCATGAGCATTTTGGAACCTTGTTTGATGCCTTGAATACAGGCACTTTGGCGGGGCAATATGTCCCCTCGCTCCTGCTGGACGATCAGCTGGTCGATCCGTCGTTGGTGGCGGCGCAGATTCGGATCGAGTTACGCGAGGGGAGCGAAGAAGAAAGAGAAACGGCTGCGTGGATGGCAGCTTATGTAAATGATGCGGATTTGACGATAAGTCTGGAAATGGCTGCATCTGATGAGAGTCCTGCGGTGCAGCGTGCCGCTCGATGGGCTCTGGAGAAGAGAAGCTCGGCACGACAGGGTGCGGACAAGGCGATAAAGAAAACAGATCGTCGGCAAGGAGAGCGTTCGTGAGCGAAGCGACGGATAAAGCGGCGGAAGCGGCAAAAGCGGGTGGTCTTTCCGCCCCGGAGGGATACACCGGGGAGCGTCTGGCGGCCGAGGATGTGCGTTTTGCTCCGGATATGGCCCGTCATCTCGCGGCGTATCATCTGGTCGGTCCCCTGGTCGCGGGCAAGGAGATCCTCGAGGCTGGCTGCGGAGAGGGTTATGGCGCTGCCATGATGGCCCAACATGCCGCCCGCGTGGTCGGGATCGACTACAATGCGGTCGCTCTCGGCATGGCTCGTGAGCGGCACTCCGGCCCGAATCTCGAATTTCGGGAAGTGGACCTGCTGGAGTTGGCGGAACGTGATCCGGGTCGTTTCGATGCTGTCACGAATTTTCAGGTGCTCGAGCATCTCGAGGACCCGTCGCCCTTCCTGCAGGCCGCTGCCGCGTGTTTGAAACCGGGCGGATGTTTGATTCTGACAACACCCAATCGACTGGCCAGTGTTTCGGAGAACCCTTATCACGTGCACGAATACGTCGCGGATGAACTGGGCGAGACGCTCGCGCCCTTCTTCGATACAGTCTCGGTCAAGGGAGTTGTGGGAAGTGATCGCGTCTATGCCTTCGAGCGTGCTCGGGGTGCTCAGGCGCAACGGATTTTGCGCCTTGATCCGCTTGGTCTGCGGAATCTCCTTCCGGAAAGTATCATCAAGTTTCTTTTCTCTCGACTGGCCTTGCTGGTCCGTTCCCGTGTCGCCGCCAACGATGCCACGCTGGTCGACCTGCAGGCTTCCGAATTCGAGATTGCCGAGACCGAGCCGCCGCAATGGATTGATTTGTTGGCAATCGCCTATCGAAAGGCGGAGGTCTGATGCCGATGGCGGCCGTCTCCGACCTCGGGATTCCCGATGCGGGAGTGCGCTATGAATGAATCGATGACGTTGAGCGTGATCATTCCCGTCTATGACGAACACGCAACCATCCTGGAATTGCTGTGTCGCGTGGCCCATCATCCCGAGGTCTATGAGATGGTCATCGTCGATGATTGTTCCGCCGATGGTACAGCCGAGCTCCTTCGGCAACAGGATGCAGAAGGCTGGCCTGCCTTGTTGGCCGAGGCGCCGCGCGCCTTGCCGCGGATCGTCTTTCTCCAACATGAAATCAATCAGGGCAAGGGTTGTGCTCTCCGGACCGGTTTTGCGGCAGCCACAGGGGATATTTTCCTCACGCAGGATGCCGATCTGGAATATGATCCTCAGGATTACGAGAAACTGCTTGTGCCCCTCTACGATGGCCGTGCCGATGCGGTCTATGGGTCACGATTTGCCGGTTATCCGCGCCGCGTGCATATGTTCTGGCACACGGTGGGCAACCGTTTGCTGACGTTGTTGTCCAACATGCTCTGCAACCTCAATCTCACCGACATGGAGACCGGCTACAAGGCCATTCGTCGGGAGTTGGTGGAAACCATGGTTCTGCGATCGGCTCGTTTCGGTATCGAGCCGGAAATTACCGCGAAGTTGGCGCGGTTGCGGGCCCGGATCTATGAAGTGCCCATCTCTTATAGCGGACGGTCGTATTCGGAAGGAAAGAAGATCGGCTGGAAAGACGCCGTTTCGGCTGTCTATACAATGTTTCGCTGTGCCTTGATCGACGATCGGGAAGCCACCGACCCCCTGCATGCGACGCTGCGCCGGATGGCGGTTCTTGATCGATACAATTCGTTCCTCTTTGAGGTATTGGCCCCATTTGTCGGGAAACGGATTCTGGAGGTCGGCGCGGGGACAGGAACGATCACTCAATTTCTGCGCGGCCGCGAGCGCGTTTGTGCGACCGAAGTGGACCCCCAATACCTGCAGTTGCTCGAGCGACGCTTCGAGAACGACCCGCAGATCCGGACCGGTGCATTCGATCTCGATCGCCCGGTCCCGGCGGACGTCGCCGCCGAGCGCTTCGACACGGTCATCTGTCTGAACGTCCTCGAGCATATCGAGGATGATGGAGCGGCTTTGCGACGCATGCGAGAGGTTCTGGAAGAGGATGGCAGATTGATCCTTCTGGTCCCGGCGCATCAATTCCTGTTTGGTGCCATGGATTCAGCAATCGGGCACTATCGCCGTTACGCGCGATCTTCTCTGCGCTCGCTGCTCGAACGCGAGGGGTTTTCGCTGGAAACCGACTTCATGATCAACGCCCTCTCGACGCCGGGATGGTTCTTGAATGGGCGGGTTCTGCGACGCACCTCGGTCCCCGGTCTGCAGGCTCGATTAGCCAATCGCCTCGTTCCGCTTTTTCGGTTGGAGCGAAAACTGAATTTACCCATCGGGTTGTCGGTCATTGCCGTGGCGCGACGCAGCGAGGCTCCGTCGGATCTCGCAACGCCCGCGACATAGCGTCCTGCCGCGTCACCTCCGGCTGCTCCACATTTCTCCTTTGTGGACTCCGGCTCGCTGGTCATTTTCTACGCGAGCCGCTTTGGGGGCTCGCGCAGGAAGTTCGGGGCGCTGGTGCCCTCGACCTGCACGGTATGTAGGGATACACACCCCACATGGAGATGGGGCGAGAGGGTGCAGGGGGCCGATGCAGGGCCTGCGGGGCCGCGACCACTGCACGCTTCCGCAAGCGCGGGTTTTCTTTTGTTACCTGCATCGTTTGCGAAGTGATTTCTGTGGCGGACCCGCTTCCGGAAGCGGTGGATTATGATGCCAGCTATTTCTCGGAGGCTTCGGCTAACGGGTATGCCGACTATCTGCAGGACCGGGCCCTGATCGAGGCGAATTTCACAAACCGGCTGGACTGGATTCAATCTTATGCCTCGGGCGGCCGCCTTCTCGACGTGGGCGCTGCCTACGGCTTTTTCGTTCACCTCGCCGGAAGGGCCGGTTTTGAGGCCACCGGTTTGGAGCCGGCAGCGGATTGCGCCGATTTTGCGCGCCGGGAGCTGGGAGCGGATCTCATTACGGGTCGCATCGAGACCGCCGAGCTTCCGGCCGGGAGCTTTGATGTCATCACCATGTTTGACGTGATCGAGCATTTTGAAGATCCTCGACTAGCGCTGCAAAGGGCCGCACGTCTGCTTTCGCCCGGCGGGGTTCTGATCGTCGAGACCGGGGACACCCAGGCGCTGTTGGCGAGGATCTCGGGCCACCGTTGGTATTTCTTCGACCCGCCCCAGCATTTGGTCTTTTTCTCCCAGAAGAATCTCACGCGGCTTGCCTCGGATGTCGGATTTGGAGATCTTCTGGGCGTGGGTCATATCGGACGACAGGTGTCTCTGCGCAATTTTCTGTTTCAATTAAGTCGTGCGCTGGGTGACGGGCGCAGCGGCGCCATGCTGCGGCGCTGGGCGGAGCAGGGGCGCGCCGACCGACAGTTCCGCGTACCCGATCGCGGAAATGCCTTTGTCGCGGCCTACCGCAGAGGCGAAGCGTTGTGATCCCCGTATTTTTTGGTGCGCTTGCGGGCCTGTGCGTGGCTTCATGGACCGGCATGGTGCTGATGGAGCGCGAGGCCTGGACCGGGATGCCGATGCTGCTGGTCGGCCTTGGCGCGTTTCTGGCCACTGTGTGGTGGACTCGGTCTCGTTTCATCATGGGACATTTTGCGGTTCCCTTGTTGGCGCTTGTGGCGACCTTGACCTTCTTGCCGGGGATCGAGACCACCTTGATGTCACAGGATGCGAGTCTGTATCAGGCTGCGGGGCGTCACCTGGCTCGCGAGGGGACCATCCGCGTTGTCGATCCGCGCCTCGAGGATATGGATGCTGTCGAACGTGCCGCGCTTTTCCCGCTGGGAAGCTTCTCGACGTTCCGGGTCTCCTTTTCCCGCATCCCCGGTGGTCTGGTGGTGCCCGACGAGCAAGCGGTGGCCGCAATTCCGAGTTTTTCCCATTTGTTGATTGTCTGGATCGCCTTTGCGGACTGGTGCGGGGGCATCTCGGCAATCCTCTGGTTGGGGCCTCTGTTGGCATTTCTGGCGCTATGGGCCATCGGCTTGCTGGCGCAGGATCAGGCAGGATGGTTGGGCGCGGCCGCGGCCCTGGCCTTGCTCGCCTCCTGGATGCCGCAGAATTATTTCAGCCGGTTTCTGATGCCGGAGATTCTGACTCAGGCATTGGTATGGGGTGGCGTCTTTGCGGCACGGATCGCCAATCGCGAGCGCGGTAAGCAGGGGGAACTGCCGGCTGCGCTTTTCTGCGGTCTGGCTCTGGGTGTCTCGGCGATGGCGCGACTCGAGCAGATCTTCGTTTTTATCCCTGCCTTGTGCCTCGCACGGGCGCTCCTTCCCATCCGCGTTCGGATCCTCCCGCCTCTGGCATGGGCGATCATGGCTCTGGGGGTGGGGCAGGCGGTCTTTGATCTGCTCCTTCTCCCGACCGATTATACGAATCGAATTCTGAAGGTGCTGGCGCTGGCGTACTCGGTGCCGATTCGCATGGTTTTCTTTCTCGTCAATAACGACGGGTACGTCGCCATTCCGATCCTGCGCTACGTTCTGCCGTCCTTGTTGGTGCTGGGCGTGCTCGGGTTTTTGATGATGGTGCGCCGTCTGGAGAAGCGAACCCGGGGGCTGGGGATCCGGAGTGCTGCCGGCCTCGTCGGAGCCGCCAGTCTGGTGTTGTTGCTGCTGGCCCCCGCGCAGGGAGATCAGCCGGTACTCTCGGCTCTCGGTTGGTATATTCCCAAGGTTTTGTGGATTCCGTTTGTTCTGGGCGCGCCGGGTTTCTTGTCGCTGGGTGGTCTTGAGGTGGCGCTCCTTCTGCTATCGCTGGACCAGGTCTTCGCGGGGCGCGTTTCGGTCGAGCAGATCTGGGCCGCCCGGCGATTGGTCGTCACCGTGCTGCCCATGCTGGCCTTGATGGCCGTGAGCGCATTGGCGTCGCGCAACCGTCTGGTGGCGCGAATGGCTGGAGTTCTGATTGTGCTCGGGGTCTTGTGGGCGGCACCCGGACTTTCGCCACTTGCCGGCAAGACGATCCAACAAGGAGGTCAGAGGTTGGCGGCCGAGATTGCCGAGACGGTTCCGGGGGAGGCCTTGCTGGTCCTGGCGCGCCCGCTGGACTGGACGCATCTCGCCGCTGCAATCTGGGTAGGCGAGGGCGGCCCGGCGACACTGGTCGTTCGCGAGGATGATGTCGAAGAGCACCGGCCTGCCTTGCGCGCGCTTTTGCAGCGGGAATCGCAGGTATTCTATCTTGCAGGGACTTTCGAGTCCGACCAACCCGTTGTGCTCACGCCGGGCGAGCGAGACCTTCTGCGTGGATGGCGACCCGTTCTGGTTCGTTCCTGGAGTCCGACCCTGACACGGTTACAACCCGAGATCCTGGGCCCGCCGCAACGCATACAGACCTTCCACGGCCAGCTCGGGCTCTACCGGCTCGAACCTGCGGATCCTGGCTGAACGACGCGAACCTCCGAGGCGCGCGTCAAGCAGCTTGCTGGGTGACGTCGGGTTCCTCGGCGGAGTTCGGGCGTTTGCCGCGAGCCCCGCTGATGGCTTTCCAGGCCATGCGGATGGTGACCTTGATTCCTTCGACCCCGAGGTAGGGGAAGGTGATCGGAATCAGGATCAGGTAGAGCATGGCGGCGAGCCGTCGCATGCGATGCCGGATGATCCAGCGAATCGCCGGCTTCATGAAATTCGGCGAGCGGGCATAGACCGGTGTGATCTTGGCGAGCGTTTCCGCAAGTTCCTTGTGAGGATGCTTCAGGATGGACTCATGGTGATAGCCTGAAATTCCCTGCCGGACTTTCTCCTCGCCCTCTTCGTCGAGGTATCCCATTTCGACCGAAGCATCGTACATCTTGGTCTTGGGGAAGGGATAAAAGACATAAGCCGAGGACTGCGAGGGTTGGATCTCGTCAATCATCGACAGCGTTTTGAACATCTGCTCGGGTTCTTCGCCCGGGTTTCCGTAGATACAGGAGGCCTGCAGTCCGATGCCCGCGTCCAGCACGTTCTTCGCTGCATTCTTGATCAGCTCGTCGGTCATCGGACGTTCCATCAGATGTCGACGAATGTCGGCGTCGCCGGAGTCCACGCCCATGAAGACGGTATGGCAGTTGGCGGCCTTCATCGCCTGAACCAGCTTGGGGCGCAGGGTGGTCGGGTATCCGAAACAATACCAGGGCAAGTTGATTTCCTTGCGGTAGTGCTCGCAGAATTCTTCAACCCATTTCGGGTTGGTCGTGAAGTTATCGTCGTGGACCGAGATGTACTTCACGTCGTATTTGGCGAGGTTCTGCTTGAGTTCTTCAATCACGTTGGGGATCGATCGCTTGCGCAGGAAGTCGCCGGAGTCCTTGAAGATCGACCGCTGGTAGTGAATGTTGCAGAACGTACATTTGAAAGGGCAACCGCGGCCGGTGAAGACTTCCAGATTGTCCTTGAAGCAGCCGTACTCGAACCAGAGCTGCTTTTCGGGAAACGGGAGGGTGTCGAGGTCATTCTCGAGCGGACCCATCGCATTGCGGTGAATCAGTCCGTCCTTGCGCACCCAGAGGGTGGGAACGTCGGTGTAGTCCTCACCGCGTTCCATGCGGTTGGCCAGCTCCAGCATCGCGATCTCGCCTTCGCCGAGGCAGACCATGTCGATATTGGGGTCATTCTCGAGCAGCCATCCCGGTAGCGCCTGCGCATGGTGGCCGCCCATCAGAATGGGGACGTCGGGCATGGTTTGCTTGAGCTTCTCCGCCATCACCTTGGCAAAAGGGTAGAGGTTGGTCAGGCAACCCATTGCAATCAGGTCCGGGTTGAAGCCTTTCGCGCGTTCGAGCAATTCCTGATGTTTGTTCATCCATGCGAGATGGGGGAATTTGATGAACAAATTGTCGTCGAGTCCCGGATCGAAAATCAGATCGACATCGTGGCCGTGGGCCTTGAGCATCGACATGCAATAGCCGACACCCATGTTCTCGATACCCCGGTAATAGAAGAGAACCCGCATGACTCAAGGATCCGGTACCATCTCGCTCCTGTCAATACGCGAAACCGTTTGTGAACGATGTTTTACCGAAAATAGTGCCATGAGAGGGGCTTCAGGGCAGTTTGTTGGGGGTCGAGCGCGATTCTCGCTCGAAACCGACCCGTTTATTGCCAAAAACCGAGGCGCATGCGCCAGGGCGTCAACATGGAGCGCAGAATTTCCGCCTTCGAAATCTTGGACGCGCCGGCTCGGCGTTGGGTGAAGATAATTGGCACCTCCACGCCGTCGACCCCGGCGTAGTGCATGCGGTATTTCAGCTCGACGAGAAACGAATACCCGTCGGTCGTGATCGAATCGAGATCGATGGCCTCCAGCGCCTGGCGGCGAATACATTGGAAGCCGGCTGTTGCGTCCTGGAAGGGCAAGCCCGTGATCGCGCGCACGTAGCCATTGGCAAATTTGCTCATGATCAACCGGGAGAGCTCCCAATTCACGACGCTGATGCCGTTGAGATAGCGCGAGCCGATGACCAGGTCGGCATTCTCGGCGGCCGCCGCCAGCTGCGGGAGATACGAGGGATCATGCGACCAGTCGCCATCCATCGAAATGACGGCATCAAAGCCGTCCTCGAGAGCCTTGCGGAAGGCTTCACGGTAGGCGGAGCCCAGGCCCAATTTTCCGGCCCGATGCAGGACCTGAAAGCGCGGTTCGCGAGCGGCGATCTGGTCGGCGAGTTCACCGGTCCCGTCCGGCGAATTGTCGTCCACGATCAGATACTCCAACTCGCCGGGTTGGGAGAGCACGGCCTCGGCCAGCAACTCGAGGTTCTCGCGCTCGTTGTAGGTCGGTGTAATCACCAGAGTCCGCATACTGACGCCTTTTCTCTCATAACCGCCGCTAGTGGTCTAGGGGGTCATCCGCCGCATTTGGTGGCCCGAATCGTCCAATAAGACCAACGGCGCGGCCCCAATGCTCGTCCCGCGAGAGTCTCGAGACTCGCCAGAGTTTTCTGGACGGTGGCGTTTCGGGCCAGCGAAGGCCAGCCGAATTGGGGATGGAAGACGACTCGATCCAGCGGAAAGGGCGCCGCTGGCTCAATGCGGATCCCCTGCAGCGGAAGGCGGTCGAGTTGGTCTTCCAGCCAGGCTCGTGTGGATCGCGCCGCTCCGCGCTCGGCGGCCACCAGGGCCATCTGGAGGCGGATCAGCGGGTTGTGCGCATTGGGCTCGAGCAGAACAAAGGTGCCGCCGGGTCGCAGGACGCGGAGACTTTCCTGCAAGGTGCCCGCCGGATCCTCGAGATGGTGCAGAACGTCGCGGATCAAGACTGTCTCGAAGGTGGCGTCCGCGAAAGGCTGGGCCCCGGCATCGGCCGACGTCCAGAGTGCCTTCTCGACGTGGCTCGCCGCAAATTGCAGTTTCGGCAAAAAGGCGTCGAGGCCAACGCATGGCTCGGAACCGGGATATCGGTCCACGAGATGGAAGAGATTGCCTCCCTCGCCAGCTCCGACTTCGAGCAGGGGGGCTTTGCTCCCGTCGAGGAGGTTGCCGATCAGTTCGCGCTCGCGGATGGCGAAAGGCGTATCGCCGGTTTGCCAGGCGAAGTGGGTCTCATCCGCGGCTTCGAAATACTTTCGTTGCTGCGCGTGGAAATTATCCGAATTGTCCGTGCTCATCCGAGGAAAACCATACGGCGCAAAATGTGCCAGCAGTTCTGGAGACCGATCCAGGGTGGCAGGAAAAAGGGGATCCAGGCAAGGGCGACAAATCCGAACGCCATGGCTTGCGCGGCACGATGGCGGAGGCTCGCCGGCAGGCTTGTACGCAAGCGCTCACGCCAGAGGTCGAAGACCTGAGCATTGTTCCACAGGCGGGCGGCCCCCACGGCACTGCCGTTAAGCAGGCCCCAGAGAATAAACCCCAGCCAGGCCTCGGGCGGGTAGCCCGAAATTCCGAGTGCCTTCAAGGCGCCCCAGACGTGCCAGAGACCGCTGACAAGAAAGGTCGCCTGCACGTTGAGGTTCGGGTGGCGACGGTTTCCGCCCAAGGGAATGTAGATGTAATTGCGCAGCCAGATGCCAAACGAGATATGCCAGCGGCGCCAGAACTCCGCGACCGAGCGCGATTCCCAGGGCCGATCAAAATTTTCGATCAGGTTCCATCCGAGCACGCGGCCGAGGGCAATCGAGATATCGGTCCATCCGGAAAACGTGATGTAGAACGTAAAATACAGCTCGATGGGCCACAGCCAGAGACGGGGATGGCTGAAGACCGAACCGCTGGTCGCAAAGATCGTATCGTTGTCGATGCCCAGATAGAGGGTGGCAAAGAGCACCTTGGCGACCCCGAGAGAAAACCGCAGGGCGCTCGCTCCCAGCGTTTTCAGATAGCTGGCGAACTCGGCCCAATGCGCGACTGCGGGACCATGGCCTCTCCCCTCGCGCATCTGTTCTGTGGTCTCGATCGGACCGTTGACGAACGTGGGGAAGAAAAGAGTCGCGAGAAGGAATTCTCGGAGAGAGCGAGATTCGACGCTGCCAGATCGTCGATCGACCAGGTAGGCGATGCAGCGCAGCAGCCAGACGTTGCTGGCAAAGGCCCAGAACTCGCGCATCTGGCTGGTGTTCCCGACCAGAAACTCGGCGGGCAGCAACCAGGGATAGGCCGCCAGCGCCAACACCAGCATCCAGCAGACCCAAGTGCCGCCGCGGCCCGGAAGTCTTTCGATCGCCAGCCAGAGCGCTGCGGAAAATCCCACCGCACTCAGGGTCATCGCTGCGGAGCCCAGCAGGTAGAGGGCCGCCACCGAGAGGGTCACAACCCCCCACTCACGCCAGCGTTGGGGCAACGGCGCCAGGACCAGCCCCAGGGAGGCCAAAATCGCGCCATAGAGAGCGAAACGCGCGAAAAGGCTGTGGCGAGTTTCCCAGATGCCGGTCAGGAGGTCCTCTAGCTGGCCATCCATCCAGACCTGAAGCTCGGCGGTCAAAGTCGATACCCCCGCACCACGCCCGACGGCCAGAGGGACGCAGACTCGAGAAGGGTCCAGAGGGCATGGCTGGCCAGAAAGTGGCCATCGCGCCCCCATCGCCCGAGCCCGTCGATGCAAAGCTCGGGAGGCTTGGTGGCGTTCTCGCGAATGCTCGCAAAGGATCCCCCGATGTCCATGCAGGGCGCGATGCTTTTCAAATCTTCGCACAGGTTGGTGGGGTAGGGCTCCTCGGGACATGGCGGCGCGACCAGAATGGCGAATCCGGCGCCAGCTTGGCGGGCCTGTTCGGCCAGGTTTTCCATCCCCGCGCGGATCTGGTCGCGGGCTGCGGCGAGTTCCTGCGGATGGCGATTCCCCGGCGGCGGGAATAATCGGGCCGAGGTGTCCTTGTCGGTCCCGGGCCGGCCTGTCCACCACGCATGGAGGGCAGAGCCACTGAGCAGGCCACTGGCCGGAGGCAGCGTTTGCGCCAAAGCAACCGTGCCTTCGTCGCGCGGTCCGCCGATCGGGTCCAGAACGGCCACGACGATGTCGGGCTCGTAGCTCAGACCTCGTTTCTCGAGGAAGTTTTCCTGCCGTGCGATGCTGTAGCCGGGAATCTGCCCGTTGATGACCGAGACGCGCTGTCCCCGTCGCTGATCGGCAAGGTGCGCGAGGCGCACCGAGAGCCGATCGCTTCGGGCGACACCGACGCCGTCGGCGATCTGGCCGCCGATCAGCAGCACGCGGGTCTCGCCTTGTCGTTTGCTGGCGGGCCATTCCTGATCCGCGAGGCCGTCGGCATTGATGGTGACCGGGGCGCTCCAGGCCTGCCCGTCGCAGGGGTCAAGCGTGAGCGTCAGGCCCGGGCGAAAGGTCCAGCCCAGAGTCGAATCGGGTTGTAGAAGATAATTCTCATCGCTGAAGCAGACCCGGGGGCCCTCGATCCGCGCGATCGCTTCGCCCAGGACGAGCGTGAGGAAAACCCCGAGCGCTGCCATGGCAAGCCGCGGGAGTCGGGCAGGAGGACCGTGGATTTCTCCGCTGCGTTTTGGTTCCGGTGAACTCATTGGATGTAGCCAAGCGCGCGCAGACGTTCGCGCAGAGCCGGATCCTTGATCTCCGGCAGGGCACTGACTTTCTCGCCCGGGTAGTGCCAGAGGCAAACGCGTACGCCCTTGGCGGGAGGTTTGCAGGTTGGCGGGCTGGTGCTCTCGAGTTCCGGGTCGTTCAAGTTGAAAGTGTTTGCGTCCGGACGTTTTCCGTTCACGCCGAGGAGGATCTCGAGAGGAGCCTCCGCCGATGAGGCGGAGGCCACGGCGATCAGATCCCTCGTGCCGAGGTTGTTGGAGTCCTTGAGTCTGTCGAAGCGGAAACCGAAGCCGCTGGCTGGGCCCTCGATGGCGAGTTTTCGCCCGTCGGGCGACAGGCGCAGGATACCTCGTTCGCCGCGGCGGTCGAGAGTCAGAAAAGTTCCGGATACCGGAGCACTGCTCATTTCGAGCACAACCTCGGCGCTGCCGGCCGCCGCGACCTCTGCCTGAAATCCTCTCTCGCGCAGGATACGGCGCGCCGCGCGCAGCTCTGCCATCAGGTGGGCCGCGGATGGATCTTGCGGGGATTCGGCGTTTGCCTCCCCCGGGTCCGTGTCCAGTTGAAAGCCCTGAACTTCAGCCTGATCCAGGCTCTCGACCAATTTGGTTTGCCCGCGGCGAATCGCGTACCGCGTCGGGAATTGGGCCTGGGTTGCGGTGGCAATGAAATCGCTGGGTTCCTTGTCGAGTGTGTTGCCGAGTTTTTCGCCCTGGAATTGGTCGGGTGAGGGCAGGTTCATCCAGTCGAGGATGGAGGGGGCCAGGTCAATGCCCTGAACCGTTCGCTCCACGACACGCCCGGCATCGACACTATCGGGAAGTTTTACAATCAGGGGAATATGGAGGAGTTCCTCGTAGAGGCTCTGGCCGTGGAAAAAGCTGCCGTGATCCCAGAGTTCTTCGCCATGGTCGGCCGAAATGACAATCAGCGTATTGTCAAAGGCATGATCGCTTTTCAGTTTCTCGAGGATTCTCTGGATCTGCGCATCCACGTAACGGATGCCCGCGTCGTAGAGGGCGATGATTTTCTTCTGGTCCTTGGCGTTGTACTTTCCCGCAGCGGCGCCCTTGTCGTCGTGGAAGGTGTCTCCCACCGGACCCCGATATTTCGGATCGACAAAGATTTCGCGCCAGCGGGCCGGGGGCCTGTAGGGAGTATGTGCATCGAGGAAATGCAGATAGAGGGCAAAGCGGTTTTGATCATTATCACCCAGCCAGGCCAGCGCGCGGTCGGTGATCGCGCGGGCGTCCAGGCTGCCGCTGATGATCTGGTCGAAGGTGCCCGGTGGTTCGGCATGGGCGCCCTGACTCAGCCATAAGGGGATCCAGGCGTTGTTGACAAACGCGGCACTGGGAATGCCCGCGTTGCTGAAGGGGGCCGTCAGCAGGGGTTCGTCGCGGCTGGGAAAGAGCTGAGAGGTGAAGATCTGCGGGATCGACGGTAGCGTCATGGGCGCATTCGCGTAGGCATTGGCAAAGCGCAGTCCCTTGGCCGAGAGGGCATCGATGTTGGGCGTTGTCGGGTGCGGGTACCCGTAGGCTCCGACGTGGTCCGCACGCAGGCAGTCGATGGTGATAAAGAGGAGGTTCGGAGCCTTCGCCGAGGCGGTCGCCTCGGTGATCCGCGGGGTGCTCCAGTAGACGAGAGTGATCTCGGCCTCGTCGATTATCTCGGACGTGGTCTCGAATTGCAGGGTCCCGGTTCGACCAGCCAGTGCTGCCAGATCCACTTTTTCTTCAAACCATGTCCGATCGGTGGGGCGATTCTTCAGGTCGATTCGACGCTGGTAGAGTTTTTCTCGACCGGCTTCGTCGGCGAAGAACACGGATGCGGTTACCGGCTGTGCGAGCTCCGGAGATTCCACAGCGAAGACCAGCGCAGATGCGCTCAACCCAAATTTCAGAAATGCTCGCGGTGGTATGGTGACCGGGTAGCTTGCGGCTGCCGGGATTTTCATGCGCACCGCTGTCCGCGTCTGTCCATGAGCTCCTCGCATCACCGCATCGACGCCTGCTGCGGCGCCGGGGTCGTCGGCAACGAGTGCGACCAGGTCAAACGCCGGCGGACTGGCGGCTCCTGCGGGGTGGGTCGGCATGAGTGCGGCAAGGCAAAGAAGAGTTCCGCAGAGCATGGCAATGTTGCTCGGGCGGCTGCCGGAGACTCCGCGAAGGCGGACACCGGTGGATCTCCGGCCACGCGGACGCGCCACGCGTCTTTCGTCGCCGGATTGTTTGCGGGGGGAGAACATCAGTCCCCTGCATCCCCTTCCGGGTTGCCTGCAGAGCTTTTCTGGCGCAGCAGGGCTACCTCCTGTGCCAGAAGCTTGATCTGCAAGCTCATGCCCGAGAGTCGTACCGCATAGTTCAGAGAAAGGATCAGAAGGAAGAGCAGGCCGAAGAAGAACAAGGTCGAACTCGGCGTCCAGGCGCCGATGGCTTCGGTGAGTTGGCGCAGGATGTCCAGCGATGCCGTGACCACGAGCATCCCCGTCGAGACCAGGATCCAGATCGGCGAATATTCCTCGCGGAGACGGCCGCGGTGAACCAGCCACAAGACGGTTCCCAGCAGGGCCACGCAGACCGTGATGGAAATGATTCGTGTGGTCCAGTCGTCTGGTTGCGAGAGCGCTAGCTCGCGCATGGTATCCGCGGTCAGTGTCGAGGGATTCATCAGCATTCCTCCGGATGATTTTGGGAAAGTCCGGAATGGTTTCCTTCGCCCGCTCCGGGCAGCGGATGCGTAACGGTCTCGGTGCTGCGAAAAGAATCGGATTCCATTGAACTTGGTTGCCTTTTGCTGGTCAGATGCCTCGCAAGGCCTCTCTGGATGGTCTTGTCTCACGAGGAGTGCTTGCTTTGCAACGGTCGTTCTCGCGCAGTAGGAGGAGGGGGCATGCCGGCTCCTCGATCCGATCGGTTCGCCTACGGGCGAATGTTCGTTCTCTTTTGTCTGATGGTCTTGCCAGCTGGCCGGGCGAATGCCGGAGACTTGCGCGGGTTGCAGGACGACCTGACGGCAGTCAATCAGGCGTTTGCGAGCGCTTCGCTGGACCCAGCGGCTCTCGAGGTTTGTCGGGCGGCGGCTGCAGGAGATGCTTGTCTCGCCGCCCTGGGCGCCAACGAGGCGGCCGCGACCGCCTTGCGCACGGAGCCGCGGGCGGACGCGCTGGGGCAGCGCCTTTCCCACGTGCTGGTCGAGGAAATGGTTCTTCGGCAGCAAACCGAGTTGCCGGCGGGCGCGATTCCGGCGCGCCTGCGACTGCTGGGTGATGGCCGTGTGGTGCATCTCGAACCGCTGCGGGCTCTGAGTCCGGGCACGTCGTATGAGGTGCTTCTCGAGGGCCTCCCGGTGGTTGCCCTGCAGGTGGGCCCGGCGTCCTCGCCGGAGGTGGCCGAGGCGGTTGCGACCTCCTTGCAGGAGAGCCTGCCGTCGTCCTTGCCGTCCTCGACCCGGACCGCCGCCCGGCGGCTTCTCGGGCGATTGGAGTCGCAGGCGGCTGCGGCCGGAGGGAGTCCCGCTCTGGCAGGTGTCCGTGCGGTTTTGGCCCAACCGGTGTCGGCAGCGATGCTGCCCGCGGTCCGTGCGGCCTTTGTTCCGGGCGAGCCAGGTGGACGTGAACCTCTGCTCGTGGTCGACGATCGGATCGCCCGGCTGCAGGCCGCGCGGCAGGCCCTCGACGGGCTGCCGTGTGAGGTCGTCAAACTTCGTTCCGACCGAGCGGCGCCGGGGCGGTATCGTTTCCGCGGGCGTTTCGCGGCGCGGGCAGCGGATGGCGAGACGCAATGGCTTCCCTTCATGATGGCCCTGCCCGAACCTCTTCCCGAAAAGCCGGATCTGGTCTTCCTGGTCGATGGTCTCAATGGGAGTATGGCCCGCTTTTTCGCAGATCAGGCACAGCCGTTGTTGGACCGCGGTCTGGGTGTGGTTGCCGTGGAACTTCCTCGGCACGGACAGCGCCGGAGCACGCAACCTTATCTGGCGGCCGACAAGCCTCTGGCACTCGCCGAAATCCTGCAGCAAGGGGCTCTCGATGTGATGGCCGCGATGCGCCAGATCCGTCGTTGTGGCGTCGCTCTGGCTCCGGGCCGACGGTTGGTGCCGGGATCCTTTCATTATCTTGGATACTCCCTTGGCGGGATGACCGGAGTTCTGGTGCGTGCGGCCGAACCGGATCTGGATCGGATGGTGCTGGTTGCGCCTGCTGCTGATCTTGCAGATTGGTTGTCGTTGCCGGCGGTTCGCGCCACCGGCATTCCGTTGGTCACCTGCGCCGGGGGGGAGGACCATGGTCGGAGTTGCCTGGGGCATGGTCTTTGCGCGGGATCGGGTGCGTGCCTGGTCAATACCTCCCTGGAAAGCGTTGGTCGGCATATTCGATGGTCCTGGCAGGTGGCCGCGCTTGGTGCTGATCCGGCCGACTACGCCGCTCGTGCTGCGGGGCCGGGTCGTTTGCTGATCCTGAGTGCGGGGCAGGACGGTATTCTCGCGCCGCGGCAGACCTACCGGCTCGCCGAGGCGCTGGGCATGCAACCCGACGGTCCGCATCGCTGGAGCGGAGAGCAGTCGCTTCTTCGGGAGTGGCCGGATCTGGACCATGGCCTCGTGGATCACCCCGAGGTCCGGGAGGCCGCGCACCGTTTTCTGGCCGATTCCCCCTAGTCCATTGGCATGGATGTGACAGCGCGGGGTCAAGTCGGTACCTAGGTCTCCATGGAAGCGCCGCTATTTGCGATTCTGGCCGGAACCGTCGCCCTGTGCGGAGGGCTGGTCGCCCTCCGGCTGGATGCCTGGCGGGCCTGGGTTTTGGCCCTTTGTGCGGGGGCCTTGATCGGCGCCGCCGTCCTTTTATTGCTCCCGGATGCTGTCGGGATCCTCTCGGCGGGCAAGGGTGGGGGCAAGGGGCACATCGCCTATCTTGCCGTGATCGCGGGATTCTTCGCCTTTTTTCTGATCGAGAATGTTCGCGCCGATGACGAGGAGGCGGTGTTGCCGCACGCCCACGGCCATCAGACAGGCCTCTGGGGTGCGGCCGGGATCGCCTTGCACGGTTTTGTGGATGGTGTGGCGATCGGGCAGGCTTTTCATCTGGGCGAAGCGGCCGGTTGGACGATCTCGATTGCGATCCTGGTTCATAAATTCACCGACGGCGTGACCGTGGCGGGTGTGATGCGAGGGACAGAGCAAGGCGTTCTCGCCACCCGCGTGATGATTGCTCTCACCGCAATCGCCCCACTCGCAGGCTGGTGGCTCCAAAGCATGGTTGTCATTCCCCCCTTGTGGGTGGGGCTGACGTTGGCCTGGTTTGCCGGGGTCTTTCTATATTTGGGGACAACGATGTTGCCGGTCGCTGGCGCCGTTCCCGGGACGCGCACGGTTCCTCTGGCCACTTTGGTCGGCGTTCTTCTGGTCGCCGGGATCTCTCTGGCCCTGCATTAGCCTCCGCTCATTGCGGGCACGATATAGATTTCGCTCTCTTCCTTGAGGGGAAAGCCGAGCGGGTGGTCGACGACCGTATCATCGATCGCGATTGTAATCCCCGCGCGAAGGTCGCCTCCTTCGAAAAGATCGTCGGTGATCCCGGGATAGCGGCCCTCGGCCTCGCCGAGGGCCGCGCGAACGGTCGCTCCTGATACTTCGAGACGATCCAGCCCATCGGTATGTCGGCGCATGGGCGTTGTCAGGAAGAGGTAGGGCATCTGCAGGCTTTAATTGCCGCTCTGGAGCGCCGCATGGACACGCGGTGGCGAGAGCGGGAGCACCGGCATTCGTTTCCCGGTGGCCGCAGCGACGGCGTTGGCAATTGCTGCGGGCGGGGGCACGATCGAGGCCTCGCCCACGCCACGCACGCCGAGCGGGTGGGCGGGGTTGGGGCATTCGATGATGACTGCTTCGATCAAGGGCACGTCGAGCGCCGTGGGGACGCGGTAGTCGAGCAGGCTGGCATTCTCGAGCAGGCCATCCTCATTGTAAATATACTCCTCGCCCAGACCCCAGCCGATACCCTGAACGCTTCCGCCCTGCATTTGTCCTTCGACATAGGAGGGGTGAATGGCGCGCCCTGCGTCCTGAAAGACGGTTCCTCGCAAAATCGCCACTTTGCCGGTCTCGGTATCGACCTCGACATCCACGAGGAACCCTGCAAAGGAAGCCCCGTTGGCGCGGTTGGCATTGACCGTGGCTCGTCCCACGATTGGTCCCCCGGTGCGCCCCGACTTTGCGGCGACCTCGGCGAGCGAAAGACTTTCGCCATTGGGACGGATGGCGCTTCCGTTCTCGAAGACAATCCCTTCCTCGGGACATTCCCACATGCGCGCTGCGCGTTCCCGAATCTGGCGTTTGGTATCCTGAGCGGCTTCAAAGACTGCCAGGCCGGTCGCCATGGTGACGCGACTGCCGCCGGTCACATCTGTGTATCCGATCGTGTCGGTATCCGCGACGCTGGGCCGTACCTCTGAGGCCTCGAGTCCGAGTTCCTCGGCCGCGATCATGGCGCATGACGTCCGGGAGCCGCCGATGTCAGGCGAGCCCGTTACCAACGTGGCGGTGCCGTCGTTGTTCAGGCTCAGAATGGCACTCGATTGCAGACCCGCATTGCCCCATCCGCCGCCGGCAAAACCGCGGCCGTAGACCAGAGGCCCCTTGGCTGCCGGGAGGTCGGCTGTGTAATGCGGGTGGTTTTGCGCTGAGTCGAGAAGTTCTTCGAAGCCGACTTTCTGCATGCGCGGCCCCCAGGGAGCCTGAACCCCTTCGCGGGTCGCATTGCGCCGGCGAAACTCGATGGGGTCCATCGATAATTTCTCGGCCAATTCATCCATCAATGTCTCGGATGCAAACGCCGCATTGGTTCCCCCCGGCGCGCGATAGGCGGCTGTGCGAGGGCGATTGACGACAATATCCCGGCCCACGATCCGGAAATTGTCCAGTGCATAGGGCGCAAAGAGGACGACCGCCCCCATCAATACCGGCGAGCCCGGATAAGCGCCTGCTTCGTAGTCCAGGCGAGCATCGGCGGCCACGATCTTGCCGTCTTCGTCGGCGCCCATCTTCAACTGAATGACCGACCCGGAAGTGGGTCCGGTGGCCCGAAGTACTTCGTTGCGAGACATCACCATATGAACCGGGCGACCGGAGATTTGTGCGAGTCGTATGGCCACCGGTTCGAGGTAGACTGTGGTTTTGCCACCGAAGCCGCCACCGATCTCGGCGGGTACGACACGGATTTGCGACAGCGGCATCTGCAGGACCTTGGCGCAGAGGCTGCGGATATCGAAAGCTCCCTGCGTGCTGCACCAGACAGTCGTCTGCCCGTCCGAGTCGACCTTGGCCAGCGCGTTATGCGGCTCGATATAACCCTGATGGACCATTGCCGTCGAGAACTCTCGCTCCACGATGACCGAAGCGGCGGCGAACCCGGCGTCGAGGTCACCGCGTGCAAATTCGATGACCTTCGCGATATTCGAGGGCTTGCTCTCGGGTACCCCGGCGGTGCGCAGGGCGGCGTGGAGCAGCGGCGCATCGGGCGCCGTCGCGGCCTTGACGTCCATGACCGGAGGCAGCCTTTCGTATTCGACACTGATCTGGGCAAGAGCCTCCTCGGCCAGATGCGCGGTGGTGGCAGCGACCGCCGCGACGGCGTGACCGTCGTACAGGGCCTTGTCCTTGGCCAACAGGTTTTCGGATAGGTCGTGGGCATTGGTGGTGCCCTCGCCGAGGGCCTCGGTGCGGTCGGGGGGGCTGGGCAGGTCGGCCCCGGTGATCACGGCATGGACGCCCGGCATGGCCATCGCGCGAGTGGTGTCGATCGAGATGATGCGGGCGTGCGCATGGGGGCTTCGCAGGATGCGGCCATGCAGCATGCCGGGCAATGCGTGGTCGGCGCCATAGAGTGCCCGTCCTGTGACTTTGTCGATGCCGTCATGGCGCACCGGCCGGGTGCCGATGACGCGAAATTCCTTCTCGGTGGATTTCATGATTTACGCATCTCCTCGGCGGCACTCTGAACAGCGCGGATGATTTTGTCATAGCCGGTACAGCGACAGAGGTTCCCTGCAAGAGCGAGGCGAATTTCACCCTCATCGGGGTCGGGGTTTTTCTCGAGAAGTGCTTTTCCGGCGATCAGAAAGCCTGGTGTACAGATCCCGCATTGCAGGGCGGCATGCTCGAGAAATTGTCGTTGGAGCGGATGGAGAGTTTCCCCGGTGGCCATTCCTTCAACGGTATCGACCGACCGATTCTCCGCCTCGACGCCGAGCACCAGGCAGGAGCATACCACTCGATTGTCCAGCAAGACGCTGCAAGCGCCGCAATCTCCTGTGCCACAGCCTTCCTTGGCGCCCTTGAGGTTCAGCTCGTCGCGGAGAACCTCCAGCAACGTGTCTCGCGGTTCGCATAGAAATTCGGTGGACTCGCCGTTGATCGTCGTCGTGACGTGAGCTTTGCGGGCCATTCAGGAATCCTTCCGATTGTGGGCACGTTTCAGGGCCGAGTGCAGAACCCTTCGGGTCAGGGTGCCCACCAGTGAGCGGCGATATTCCGCCGGGCCGCGTTTGTCCGAAATGGGTTTGGCGATCGCGCGCGCGAGTTCGGCAGCCTCGTTGATCGTGTCCTCGTCGAGCGTGGAGCCGATCAGATGTGCGGCGGCTTCCCGGGCTTCCAGAACGCGGGGGCCGACCGCGCCAAGAGCTACGCGAGCATGGGTGCACTCGCCGGCATTGCTGAGGGTCAGCGCGGCGCCGACGCCAACGACGGCAATATCCATCTCGTTGCGGGGAATGAACCGTTGGTATGCATCTGCGAAATGGCCGGAGCTTGCGGGGATCCGAAGACTCACCAGGATCTCGGCGGGCGCGAGTTGGTTTTGTCCCGGTTGGTCGAGAAAATCGCTCAGGGGGATGGTCCGGCTGCCCGCGGGTCCCTGGATTTCGCAGGAAGCGTCGAGGGCCATCAAGGCCGGAACGGTATCGGCTGCCGGTGAGGCATTGCAGAGATTGCCCGCCAGGGTGGCGCGGTTCTGGATCTGGTCCGAGCCGATCAGCATGGCTGCCTCGCGAAGCCCGGGGTAATGGGCCCGCACGAGAGCATCCTCGCCGAGTCGTGCGCAGGAAAGGGCAGCTCCCAACCGCAGGCCGCCGCCTTCGGTATGTTCGAGGGCGTCGAGTTCCGGGATTCGTTTGATGTCGACGACGTGCCGGACGTCTCGGGCGCCGTTGCGCAGTTGGACCAGGAGGTCGGTGCCGCCAGCGAGAACGCGCCCCCCCGGCCCCGCATCCGCCAGAATGGACACGGCCTCCTCGATGGAGTCAGGTGCTGAATATTCAATGTCCTGCAATGTTTTGCGCCCCCCTCAAGCGTGGTTGACTGATAGTGGTAGAGAGGTACGGCGCGCAAGCGGTTTCGGGTCGATGTGTTTGCACGCGCATGTTTAAGTGCCACCAGTTTGGATACTTTTTCCGAAATGGTTGGCGCGATCGGCCGCAGGATGGAGGCCGCGGGGCAATTGGCTCTGGCGACCGTCGTCCGGACACGTGGCTCGACACCCCGAAAAAAGGGCGCGCGTCTTCTGATTGACCCTCTGGGTGGCTCGTGCGGGACCGTGGGCGGGGGTTGCGGGGAAGCCGAAGTGTTTGCGCGGGCGCAGCGCGTACTGGCAACCGGTCTTCCCGAACTGTTGGAAGTCAACCTTCTCGAGGATCAGGGATGGGAGAGTGACTCCATCTGTGGAGGAATTCTCGATATCTGGATCGAGAGGTTCACCCCGGATGCTTCGACGGCCTTTTTGTCGGTCGCACAAACGACCGTCGCGCAGGGGTTGCCGGGCATCGCCGCCGCTCTGGTCTCGGGCGATATGGCCGATGGCTCCAGCCAGAGGGCCGTCTGCCCTCTTGTCGGCAACGGATCGGGACTCATGGAGGTCGATCGCCGTGCCTCGGAACTCGCATTCCCCTTGGGGGATCCGGCCAGGCAGGCCGAGCTGGTTGACGCATTGGGCGATGCCCACCTTCCTGCCGGGAATTCCGGAGCGTTGCTGGTGGGTGCAGCCGGGAGCCGCTTTTGGGTCGAGAGTTTGTCGCCCCGTCCGGAGCTGGTGGTGGTCGGGGCCGGGCATGTCGGAGCCGCATTGGCCCAAATGGCCGGCATGGCAGGATTTTCCGTTGTGGTCCTTGAGGATCGCTCGACATTTGCCAACCCGGAGCGCCTGCCCGGTGTCGATCGGATCATCGTCGGGGATCCCGAGGTGCAACTGCGGACGCTCCCGCCGCACCCGGCGCGGCATATTGTGCTGGTCACGCGAGGCCATCGGATGGATGCTCGCTGTCTCGCGGTCGCCGCTGCAATGCCGGCGCGATATCTGGGCATGATTGGCAGTCGGCGTCGTGTCCGCCGGATCGTGGCCGAACTGGAATCGGCGGGTGTCTCGGCGGAAGCTCTCGGCTCCCTGCATGCGCCGATCGGGCTTTCGATCGGCGCGGAGACTCCGGGCGAGATTGCCGTCGCTATTTTGGCGGAAATGATCGACCAGCGCCCCACGAGCTGAAGCAACACCCTTACCGAGCGGTTGGTGTCAGCGGTGTCTCGCGCCACCGGGCGAGGCTCTCGGGGGTGTCGATATTGAGGAGAATGCCGGGGTCGGCAACCGCGACCTCCAGCACGCGATTCGGGTCGCGACGAACCACCGTGCGAGCGCCCTGCGCCAAATCGGGTGCCGCCAATTCCGCCCAGATCTCGCGTGCAAAGTAGGTCGGATGGCCGCGTTGTCCCGCAAGGCAGGGCGCAACGATGGGGCAACTGGATGCAGCCGCGGCCTGACAGAGTGCGACGATCGTCGAGGGCAGGATCGCCGGATGGTCCACGGGCGCCACGATCACGCCGCGCAGGTCGGATGCCTTTGCAAAATTCTCGAGTCCTTCTCGCAGCGAGGCAATCGGACCTTCTTCGGGATGACGAACCCGGAAGCAGTTGACGCCGTGAATTTCGCCGAAGGCCGCACGGGTCGCTTTCTCGTGGCCGCCTACGGCAGCCAGAATCGAATCGATGCCCCCGGCCTGCAGGGCATGGGTGAGATGTGCCGCGAAGGTCTTTCCGTGGGCGATTGCGGCAGCCTTCGGTTCACCCAAACGCCTGGCTTCGCCCGCAGCGAGGATCAGACCCGCCACCGCCGGTCGCGCCGGGCTGTGGCGGGTCCGAGGATCGGACATTTGTTTAGAAGTCCTCGCACCAATCGCAGCGCTTGAAGTCGATGTCGCCGGGATCGGCGCCAAAGCAGAGCTCTTCGAGGCCGCTCGGGTCGAAGGGGGTGGTCACACAACTACCACGTTGGCAGGCCTCGTAGACTTCGCACTCACAGAAATCGAGGTCATCCTCGCTGCAGACTTCGGGGGTGCAGTAAGTGGATCCGCACTGGATTTCGTGGCCAGACGGAAGCAGACAGTCGAAATCTTCCTCGCAGTTGCAGGTGCAGGCGGTGCCATCGATCTTGCAGTCGCTGCCGCAAAGCAACTCGCCGCTGCAGGGAAAATCGGAGTTCTCGTCGTAGCCACCGAAGGCGTCTTCGCAATCCCAGTATTCGAATTTCTCAATACGGCATTCGTCGCCGGCGGGACCAGAGGGGCATTGGCTGCCACCGGTATCGCACTCCTCGCCCAGATCGAAGTCGAGAATGCCGTCCCCGCAGAAGCCCGCCGGCGGGGTAGGGGCCGGAGTTTCTTCTGGCGTCGGCGTCGGTCCGGACGTTGGTCCCGGTGTAAGCGCCGGTGTAGGCGCCGGCGTGGGCGCCGGTGTCGGCTCGACGGCAGGCGTGGGTGTGGGGGCCGGGTTGTCGCTGGCCCGGACGTCGCTCACCACGAAATTCTGTGTCGCGGTCGACCAACTCACGTCGCTTGTTTGCTCGGCCGAGGGAAAGCCGTCGATCGGGAATGTGCCGGAGAGGTCTCGCAGGAAATCCCTGTCGCTTCCTTCGTCATTGTCTCCGTCGATTTCGGTGACCCAGAAGGTTGAGGAACCCAGAACGACACCGTCGACCTTGGCTACAGCTACGTGTTGGCCAGGCCCGAGCAGATTGTAATTCCACAGGACACCGAAGCCCGTCGCGCTATGTCCGCAGATCTCCTCGGTGTCCGCCCGCTCGGTGCCATACGCGGTCGCGACGACCTGGGCGCCCCCGTCGATTTCGATGGTGACGGACTCGGCCTCGCAGGCCCAGCCGGACATGACCGAGATGCCACTTTGGAAGGAGGTGTTCCCGGGAACTTCAAAGCTTCCGGCGGTGGTGGTTTCTCGCGGCGCCGAGGGGACTTCTTCGGGGGTGCCAAGAAGGCCGTCGAATCCATTGATGAGAAAGCCCTGCTGCCCTTGTTGCCAGATCAATTGGGTCGATTCGCCGGCGATCGGAAAATCGGGAATGCTCAGACTCTCGCTCAGGTCGCGGACAAAGGCCCTGTCCTCATCCAGACGCACCACATTGAAGGTGGCAGGGGCTCCGAACGGGGCTCCATTCGCGTATGCTTGTGCCGTGTGGCTACCCGAGGAAAATAATGCGTAGTTCCACAGAAGCCCAAAGCCGGTATTCTCCTGGCCGCAAGTCTCGAGCGTGTCTTTGCGTTCGGTTCCGTAGGCCGGCACGAGAACCCTTTCCTCAGCCGTTCCTTCGTCGATGATCACCTTCAGGTCGTTGGCGCCACAATGGAATCCGGAGATCAGCCCGATGCCGCTGTAGGTTCCGCCGTCGGCCGGGTTCCCCAACACGCCGATCGAGGATTGCGCTCGCGCGCCGCTGGCTGCGCCGAAAATCAAAATGCCCAGAAAAACGCCCAGCAGAAGGCCCGGACCGGAAGATTTCGTCTCAATTGTATTTTTCATGCGGAAAGCCTCGTTTTTGGCGCCATCACCTGCACCTATCACCCTTCTTCGGCATCTATGCCTCTCAGCTCTAGCTGGCAACTCCTAAATGCGGGATCGCCTGCAAAAGGAGCATATTCCATGGCATTTTCTTTGCCGATTGGCGCGTGATGCCGATTCTGGCCTGCTCAGCGCCTTCGCCAATGGATCCCGAGCATTTCGCGATAATGGTAGAGGCGGCCCAAAGCGCGATAGCGGTTCCGAATATTACCGGTCAGGGTAAACACGCCGTAGAGAGCGGCGGCCTTGGCCAGATTCGGCAAGACGCTGGAGAACAAGCCGTTGGGTTTGTAGGTAAAGCGGCTGCGGCCCTGGGCGCGGTAGTGCTCGCGGAAGAACTCCTCGGTGAGGTGGGCGTCTTCGACGCGATGAATGACGCGCGCCTCGGAGATATAGTCGACTTCTCCGCCAAGGTCGCGAATCCGATCGTCCAATTTTCGCTCATCATTCAAGCCGGCGGCGCCCGGACCAAGGCGCTCGTCAAAGCCGCCGATCACGCCCATCGTGTGCCGTTTCAAAGCCATATTGAAACCGACCAATTCGCTTCGCTTGCGGTCGGGTGGGAGAACGTGTCGGGCAACCGTGCCGCGTCCCTCGATCGATTGGCGCAGGGCCATGTCCTGCTCGAATTCTTCCGGCCAGGCGATGGTGCCCTGTCCGGCAACCGCTTCGGGGTTTTTCTCGAAATGATCCGAAATGGCGGCAAGCCATGGCGGTTCGACGATGACGTCATCGTCCAGAAAGCACAGGATGTCCCCGCTCGAAGTCGCCATGGCCGCATTGACGGCGCGTGATTTCCCGCGCTTGTCCACGCGCACGACGGTGCGCGCTTTCCCCGAGCGCCGCCAATCGGCCAGAAGCCTCGAGGTTCCGTCCGTGGAGCCGTTGTCGGCCACGATGGTCTCCCACGCGCAGTCGGGCGGATCGAGGCTGTCCATGCTGTGCAGCAGATCAGATAGATGGGAAACCCGATTTCGCGTCGGGATGATCACCGAGATCCGCGCGCGGTCGAGTTTCATCGAGCACCCCCCGGGTGGCTGAGCGATGCGCTGCCCCCTTTGCGAGGATCCCCGGCCCCCGAGAGGCTGCCATCGGGTTCGCGGATCGCCAGTGATGCCGCCGCCACGCCCGGAACTTCCCGGATTCGATGTCCGAGCATTTCGAGAGCGGTGCGATCGACCTCGGGCATTTCCTTCTCGACCAACAGGAAGTCCGGCACCCATTGGTGATGAATTCGCGGGGCGCCCACGGCTTCGGTTGGCGACATGTCAAAATCGAGCACGTTGGAGAGAACCTCGAGGGTGGCGCTGATGATCAGTGGCCCGCCCGAAGCCCCTACCGCGACGACGGCCTGGCCTCCCCGGACGGCGAGAGTCGGGGTCATGCTGCTGGCCGGTCGCTTGCCCGGCGCGATCCGGTTGGTCGGTCCCGGTGCCAGCCCGAAGAGGTTGGGCGCATCGAAGGTGAAGTCATCCATTTCGTTGTTGAGGATGATGCCGGTACCCGGCACGCCGACGAGACTGCCAAAGGTCGTGTTGACGGTTGTTGTCAGAGCGGCCCCCGACCCATCATCGGCAAGGACGGAAATATGAGCCGTTCCGCTGCCGGAGGGAGGCGGGGCCACCGGCGGGTAGCTCCCCGGGGGGAGAATCTCGTAGCTGCGTATACGATTTCGGAGCGCGGCGCCCCGTGGGGGCCAGACGGCGGCGTCCCAGCCGGGATCACCGGCGGATTGGGCCCGGTGCGCGAAGGCGTGCTTGAGGATCTCGGCAAAGAGGTGCCAGCGAGTCGGTGCATCGGAACCGAGAGCGGCCACATCATAGGTTTCCAATGTGTCGAGTGCGGTGATCAGGGCGATGCCCCCACTGCTTGGGGGTGGCATCGTGAAGATCCTTGCGCCGCGGTAGTTCGTGCTCAGGGGCGATCGCCACAGAGACTCGTAGTCGCGTAAATCGTCGAGAGAGAGAACCCCGCCGCGGGCCTGTGCCGCAGCGACCATCGCCTCGGCAATCGAGCCTTCGTAGAAGGCCGAAGGTCCCTCGGCGGCGATTCGCTGAAACGTCGACGCCAGCTCCGGTCGGCGGATCCGGTCGCCGGCAGCCGGCGGGGATCCGTCGGGGAGCAGAAATACCGGGCCCAGAGCTGCGTCCTGCCGCAGAGGTTCGGCAACGGCAGCGATTCTCTTGGCCAGATGGGCTGATACCGGGAAGCCGTCGCGGGCGAGTTCGATGGCCGGCTCGAAGAGCTTTGCCCAGGAGAGCTTGCCATACCTCTGGTGGGCCGCGTGGAAACCGCGGATTTCCCCGGGTACCCCGATGGCAAGGCCGCCGCGACGGCTTCGCGCGGGGATATAGACGCCATCTTCCTCATAGAGTTCCTTGCTGGAGGCTCCAGGCGCTCGCTCGCGGAAGTCCAGCGCGGCCGCGGTTTTTTCGGGTGCATGCCAGAGGACCAAAAAGCCGCCGCCGCCGATGCCGCAGGAGGACGGGTGAACCGTACAAACGGCCAAAGCTGTAGCGATCGCGGCATCGACAGCGCTGCCTCCTTGTTCGAGGATCCTTGCGCCGGCAGCCGCCGCAAGAGGATTCTCGGTGGCGACCACCCCGGGCGCTGCCTGCACGACCGGTACGGTGAGCAGAAAGGAGCAGACGATCAGGAACCGAGAAAACAGCACAGACGTTTCTACTTCCGGGGAATCGAGAAGGCAACGCAGAAACGACTTCGGGCGGAGATTGTGCTAAGAAAAATTCGTGATTCTGGCCGGAGAAAAGGATTTCTATCTAGAGGAGTTCCGTCAACGAACCCTGGTCCTCGCGGTCGAGGCCGCGGCGCTCCGGCGCCTCGCGGCGCGCCGGCGCCTTGCGGGGGTGGTGGGCGAGTTGGTGAACAACCAGACGCGCGTGGTCGTGGTGCTGGGCGGGGAGTCCCGGGATCCGGTCGAGGTGCGCGATTGGTTGCAGTTGCCACCGCGTGCCCGGGCGCGGCGTTCGGCCCTCGGGGGACGTGCTCCCCGACAGGATGCCCTCGCGTGGGATCCGGCCGCGGTCGATGGCGGGATGCAGCGAGTCTGGCAGGTGCTCCGGGGACGCGATCTCTGTCTGGTGGTGACCGCCACGTTGGCGCGCGATGTGGCGGGGTTTGTGGCCAGCCGCAGCCGCGCCTTGAAGCTCGTGCTCCTGGATGAAGCGGGTGGATTGCGCGAACCGGACGCGAGCCAGGCGCTTTCCTACCTCGACGGGCCTCGACTGGAGGTGCTCTCTGCGGCGGGGGAGGCCGAATTCCAGGGGTTTGGTGCTCGGCGCGCGGATCTCGAAGCGATCGGTCGCATGCTGGACGCCGGGGTTGGGTCGGTGAATCTCTGCACGGTTTCGGATCTCGCTCAGGAATTGTTCAGCTACGAGGGCGCGGGAACCTTCTTCTCCCGGGATGATCATCTGGCGATCGGGCGCCTTTCGATCGATGACTTCCCCGAGGTGGAGCGCTTGCTGGCTCGCGGACAGTCCGAGGGGCTGCTCAAGCCGCGAACGGCGACCGAGGCCGGTGAGTTGTTGCTCGATGGTTACGGTGCCTGGATTGGCGAGCATCACCTCGCGGGCGTGGGGGCTCTGCGCCGTGGCCTGTACCGGGAAGAGGCAGCGGCGGAGATTGCCGGGCTGTACGCGATTACCCGATTCAAGGGGGAGGGGATCGGCAAGAAACTTGTCCGGCGGATGATCCAGGATGCCCGGCACGATCAACTGGCTTATGTGTTCAGTGTCACCTCGGCCGAGCGCGCTGCCGGTTTTTTTGTCCGGGAGGGATTTGCGGAGGTCGCCCCGGAATCTTTGCCGGCCGCGAAATGGGAGGGCTATGCTCCCGAGCGTCGCCGCCGTGTGCGCGCCTTCCGCCAGGATCTGCAGGCTTAACCGAGGGCCAGGAGCTCTCGAAGACGTGTAGCCAGGGATAGGTCACCATTGACCCGCAGTCGATCGGTCATGAACGCCAACTGGTGGCTGAGGCGGCCGGAGGCAAGTTCGATATAATCCGCGGCTGCGATTTTCAGGGTCATGTTCGGGGACATATGAACGCCGCGCTCGACCGTGCAGCGATTATTCTCGATGGTGATGTAATAAAAGCCACCGGTCTCCTCGGGCGAGAATTCGAATTGGATCACCGCGAGCAAGCCGGCCGCGACTTCCGGGTCGAACCGATCCGGAATTGCTTCCATCAATTCTGCTAGATTGGGCATCGGCTCGGTATCTGGTGGAGTCACGCTCGGATGTCAAATCCGCTCCCGGACCAGCTCCTCCCGAGGTCTTGCTCGCCTTGCCATTGTGCAGATCTCCTCGTGAATTTAGTCCGAAGGTCATGAGGCCCGAGCGCGTCGAGAATTATGTGGTCCGTCGGTTGGAAGCCGACGACCCGGAATATCCGCGACTCCTGTCGTGGATCGAGGATCCCCCCCATCCCCTGAGGGTCTGCGGACGTCCCTCGGATCTGGGGTGTTTTTTGCGGTCGCCGGCCATCGGCATCGTGGGCAGCCGGGCCTGCAGCATGGAGGCCGAGGCCTTTGCCCGGCGCTTGAGCGGGGAGCTCGCAGTGGCTGGCTGGGTGGTGGTCAGTGGTTTGGCGCGCGGGATCGATGCTGCAGCTCATCGCGGGGCCCTCGAGGTGGGGGGGCGTACTGTCGCGGTGGTGGGTTGCGGGTTGGATGTGGTCTACCCCCGCGTGAACCGGAACCTCCGCGCGGAGATTCTCGCGCATGGTTTGATCGTGGGGGAATATGCGCCGGGAACTCCTCCCCGGAAGCAGAACTTTCCTGCGCGCAATCGGATCCTCAGCGGATTGAGTTGCGGCGTGGTGGTGGTGGAGGCCAGCCGGCGAAGTGGTTCATTGATTACTGCCAGGCTCGCGCTGGCGCAGGGCCGGGAAGTTCTGGCGGTGCCGGGCTTGCCTCTGGATGGACGTGCCGGGGGCAGCAATGGTTTGCTGCGCGATGGGGCAGCGCTGGTGGAGTCAGGCCGGGACGTTCTCGAGGCGCTACCCTGGTCGGCTTCCTGGGAGCCCCTGTTGCGCCCGGTGGGCGAGCCGCTTGCGGCGCATCGGTTGGTGCGGGATCGGGGCTCGGCCGAAAGATCCCTTCTGGAAGTTTTGATCGACCGGGGCGTCCAGTCTGTGGATGCCCTTGCGGCCGCGACGCGACGTCCGGTGGGCGGCTTGCAGGCCGAGCTCTTCTCTTTGGAGAGCGCCGGCCGAATCCGGCGACTGGGTGACGGTAGCTTTCGGTTGCTATGAGGATTGTGTCCGGGACCAACGGCACCTGAAAGAATTGCACCTGCGCGATTCGCACTTCCGCGATCTGCACCTGAACATCCGAGCCGGGGATCGCCGTCTTTCGGCGATCGGCGGCTTGTCTTTCCGGCCGGCGCGGCTTGGTTGCCCGCGAAGCCCCGGGATTCCGGCGGGCGTGGCTCCGGGGCAAAAGGCTAGCTAGACTGGTGAGGATGTCGGATCGAGTCAAGGTGATCGGAGGAGGGTTGGCGGGCTGTGAAGCCGCCTGGCAATTGGCCGCACGCGGGGTGGAGGTCGACCTTCACGAGATGAGGCCCGAGCGCGGGACCGAGGCTCATCAAACGCAGGACCTCGCCGAGCTGGTCTGCTCCAACAGCTTCCGCAGCGCGGAGCATACGGCTGCGGTGGGCTTGCTGAAAGATGAATTACGCTCGCTGGGTTCCCTGATCATGCGAGAAGCCGATCAACACCGCGTCCCGGCCGGGGGCTCCCTTGCAGTCGATCGGGAGGGTTTTGCCGCAGGGGTGACCGCCGCGATCGAAACCTCGCCCCGTATCCGACTGATCCGCGGAGAAGTGCAGGAGGTTCCCGAGGGTCTGACGATTCTCGCCTCCGGGCCGCTGACCTCGAGTTCCCTGGCTCAATCCCTCTTCGGTCTTTTCGGCGAAGAGTATTTGTATTTCTATGATGCGATCGCACCGATCGTGGTTGCGGACTCGATCGATTTTGCGAAGGCGTGGCGCGGGTCCCGCTACGGCAAGGGCGGAGATGATTATATCAACTGCCCTCTGGACGAGGCTCAGTATGAGTCGCTGGTCGACGAGGTCCTCGCAGCCGACAAGGTCGAGACAAAATCGTTTGAGCGATGCGTCCACTTCGAGGGTTGTTTGCCGATCGAGGAGATGGCGCGTCGTGGCCGCAAGACCTTGTCGTTCGGCCCGCTGAAGCCGGTCGGTTTACGCGACCCCAAAACTGGACACCGTGCGCATGCCGTCGTCCAGTTGCGCCAGGATGATCGCGAGGCTCGTCTGTTCAATATGGTGGGCTTTCAGACCAAGATGACCTACCCCGAGCAGCGTCGGATTTTTCGGATGATCCCGGGCCTCGAGAAGGCCGAGTTCGTCCGCCTCGGCAGCTTGCACCGAAATACCTTCATCGACTCCCCCAAATTGCTCCGGCCGAGTCTGCAGGCGCGAGCGCGCGAGGACCTGTATCTTGCCGGCCAGTTGATTGGTGTGGAGGGCTATCTGGAATCGACCTCGATGGGGTGGTTGGCGGGCGTGAATGTCGCGAGACGTCTCGGGGGCCAGGAGCCGCTGCTCCCACCTACGACCACCTCGCTGGGATCCTTGTTGCATTATGTGACGGACGAAAACCGCAAGAATTTTCAGCCGATCAACGCGAATTACGGGCTTTTCCCACCCTTGCCGGGCCGGACCCGCAAGGGACGGGAGCGACGGCTCAAGCAGGCAGAGCGGGCGCTGGCCGAGATCGAGCCCTTTTCCGCGCTTGCGGTAGCCGATCTGGCACCGGCGGGTCCGGGCTGAAGAGGCTTCCCTAATTGTGGAAACAGGCTCGGAGCGCCGGGCGCGCACCTCGGAAATCTTCTGCTAGAAGTTGGCTGCAGCCCTGCGAAAGGGCGCGCGGTTCGACAGGGGCGTCGGCCGGGGACCGGTGTGGGCGATAACGGAGGTTTCAAGTGGACAAGGGATCCTGGATCTGGATGGACGGAGAGTTCGTTCCTTGGGACGAGGCGAACGTGCACGTCCTCACGCACACACTCCACTACGGTTTTGGCGTCTTCGAGGGCATTCGTTGCTATCGACAGGAAGACGGATCCACGGCCATTTTTCGACTCGAGGAACACAATCGCCGCTTGTTTGATTCGGCGCATATCCTAGGGTTGCCGATTCCGTTTTCGCGCGATGAAATTTATCAAGCCTGCCTCGACACGGTTGAGCGCAATGGGCTGGAGGAAGGCTACCTGCGCCCTCTGGTCTTCAATGGTGCCGGCGAGATGGGTTTGGCTGTCCTGAACCAGGTGCGGGTGTCCGTGGCCTGTTGGCCCTGGGGCGCCTATCTCGGCGCGGATGCGGCCCAAAAGGGGATTCGGGTCAAGACCTCCTCGTTCTCGCGTGTGCACAGCAATACCTTGATGTCGAAATCCAAGGCTGTGGGTCTTTATATCAACTCGATTCTGGCAGGCCATGAGGCCAAGGCAGCCGGCTACGATGAAGCCTTGTTGCTCGACACCTCCGGCTTTGCGGCCGAGGGGCCCGGAGAGAATCTCTTTGTGGTGCGTGATGGCGAGGTCCTCACCCCGTCTGCCGAGTCGATCCTGCCGGGGATCACCCGGGACACCGTGATCAGCCTCCTCCGTGAGGGAGGGTATGTCGTCCGTGAGGAACGGATCTCGCGTGACCAGATCTATGTCGCTGACGAAGCCTTTTTCTGCGGCACGGCGGCGGAGATCGCGACCATTCGTGAACTCGACGGTCGACAGATCGGAAGTGGTCAGCGTGGGCCCGTTACCGAGTGGGTGCAGTCGCGCTACACGGCGACGGTCCGCGGCGGCGAGGGTGCGAAACCGCAATGGCTGAAAAAAGTTGGCTAGCAGGCGGCGCGCTTCGTGCGCTTGACGTCACGTCCTCGCTGGGAACGACCATCCTTACCGGTGCAGGCGGTCTTTCCGTGCGCGGGATGGGGCCGCGTCCCGAGCAGCGCCTGATTCTTTACGATTTCGAGGCCTGTCCCTTCTGTCGCAAGGTGCGTGAACTCCTGAGCGACCTGGACCTCGAGGTGGAGGTCCGCCCCTGTCCCAAGGGCGGCCGCCGTTTTCGGCTTGAAGTCGGTCGGCGCGGAGGTCGTGAGCAATTCCCTTTCCTGGTGGATCCCAATACCGGAGTCGAGATGTACGAGTCCGACGAGATCATCCAGTACCTGGTGCGCCAGTACGGCAACGGCAGGTTTGAGCCGTATTTGCGGGCGAGTTCCTTGAAGACCCTTCTGGGATCGGTTGCGTCGCTGCAGCGAATGGGTGCGGGAACCTGGGTTCGTCCCGGACGGCCCCCCGAGGGTCCGGCGGAAATGCTTGAATTATGGAGTTTTGAGGCCTCCCCGTTCTGTCGGTTGGTGCGGGAGGCTTTGTGCGAACTCGAACTTCCGTATATTTTGCACAACGTCGCGAAGGACAGTCCCGGCCGGCCGGCGTTTGTGGCGATTTCGGGGAAAATGCAGGTGCCCTTTCTGCGTGATCCGAATACCGGGCGGATGCTTCTGGAGTCCGCCGCGATCGTGGAGTACCTCCACGAGACCTACGGAGAGATGGAATGAGCGTGCAGCCCCGCATGGAGCGACTCCTCGGAGTCGATCGAAAATGTTTTGATGTGGCCATCGACCACGGAATCTTCAATACGCCGGGCTTTCTTTCAGGGATTGAGGACATGGAGTCGGCGGTGGCGACGATTCTGGAGGCGGCTCCCGATGCGGTGCAGTTGGCTCCGGGGCAGGCGCATCTGCTCCAGAATGTGCCCGGGCGCCAGAAGCCGTCGCTGGTCTATCGCGTGGACGTTGCCAACGTCTATGGGCCCAACCCACCGGCAGAACTTTTCTGTACTCTGATGGAATCCCCCGTGGAGCGAGCCGTCCGGACGGATGCGGCCTGTGTCGTGATCTTTCTGCTCCTGATTCCGGGCGAGACGGATCTGCATCGGCAATGTGTGGAAAACCTGATCCGGATCCAACCCGAGTGTGAAGCTCTGGGGATGCCGCTGATGGTGGAGCCGATTGCCATGAAACCGGACGGGCAGGGTGGATTTGCGGTCGATGGCGACGTCGGGGTCATAAAGACTTTGGTGCGTCAGGCCGTGGAGCTGGGCGCGGACCTCATCAAGGCTGACCCGACAGACGATCCGGACGAATATCCGCAGGTGATCGAGGCGGCCGGACGTTGCCCGGTGCTGGTACGCGGGGGCGGGAAGGCCTCGGAGGAAGAAATCTTTCAGCGTACCGTCGACCTGATGGGGGCGGGTGCTTCGGGGATCGTTTACGGCCGCAACGTGATTCAGCATGATAATCCCTCCGGGATCACCCGCGCCTTTATGGAGATCGTTCACGGGGGTGCTTCCGCCTCGGATGCGATGTCGATCCTCTATGATCTTCCGGGCAGTCAGGACTAGGTGTTGTGTGAGTGACCGAACGGCAGCGGAGATCAAACAGGCGCTTCTCGCAACAGCGCAGGAGATGCTCAGATCCGGACTCGTGGAGGGAACCTCGGGAAATTTATCGGCTCGCCTGCCCGACGGGAATATCGTCTTGACGCCTTCTTCCCTCAGCTATGAGAAGATGCAGCTCGAAGATCTTGTGGTGGTGGATCCGGCCGGCGAATTGCTCGAGGGCGAGCGAGGTCCGACCACGGAAAAAGCTCTGCACCTGGCATGCCTGCGCCAATACCCCGAACTGGGTGGGGTGATTCATTCGCATGCGATGTTTGCCACCATGTTCGCCATTACCCGGCAGCCAATTCCGTGCGTGATCGAAGAGTTCGATGTTTTTGTCGGCGGAGATGTCCCGGTCGCGGATTATCAGGTCACCGGCTCGGATGAATTGGGCGAGGAGGTCGCCTCGTGGTTGGGCGACCGTGGTGCGGTCCTGATGGCCAATCACGGTCTGTTGACCGTCGGGAGTACCCCCGAGAAGGCCATGCAGGTGGCCCATTTGGTCGAGCGGACGGCCAAGATTGTCTGGGGGGCCCGTTTGCTTGGTGATCTGGTCCCCTTGCCCGACGAGACCCGCGAGATGTTCGCGCCGATCTATAAATTGATGCGTTGAAAATCCGTTCCTGAGCTTGGTGCGCGGGGCTTTGATGGTGCTAGAGTTTCTCCATGGAAGAACGCGATACGACTTCGGTGGAACTGGAAGAGCAGCGGGTTTTGTTGCAGGTGTCTGGCGAAGATCGCGTGAGTTTTCTGCACGGAATGCTCTCCAATGATGTTTCCGGTCTGACCCCCGGAGGTGGGGCGGCCGCCCTGCTGCTGACCGAGCAGGGCCGGATTGTCGCCGAGATGAATTTGTTGGTTCTGGACGAGGAGATCCGTCTGGATCTGACCCGGGCGGCCTGTGATCGCCTTTTGCCGGCCCTGGAGCGTTTCATCGTGGCGGACGATGTTGAATTCGAGGAGCGGCCGGGAATTGCCGTGGGGCTGCGCGGTGCCGGTGGGGCCGCGATTCTGAATGGCTGCATGGAAGGTGGGGCAGGCGGTGTCGGAGAACTGGCTCCGGGTTCCCATATGTCGGGGGTGGTCGCCGGGATGGAACTATGGGTCGCTCGCGTCGATGATCTCGGAGGGCCGGCCTATCGGGTCTGGTGTCCGAACCTGGAAGCCGCGCGGGCTCTGATGGAGAAGTTCGAGGTCGCTGGCGCCGCGCCTCTTTCGCCACAGGCGCGAGAAATCTTGCGGATCGAGGCGGGCGTGGCGCGTGCCGAGGTCGATTTTGACGAGAAGACCCTGGCACCGGAGGTCCCTTCGCTGGCTCACGCAATCTCGAATCGGAAAGGCTGCTATCTCGGTCAGGAAGTGGTGGAGCGAGTCGCGTCGCGCGGCAAGGTCAAGTGGCTGGTGGCTTCGGTTCAGGTGGAGGGTGCCTGCGCGCCGGGCACCGAATTGGAGGTGGAAGGCAAGGCCGTGGGTCATTTGACCAGTGTTTCGCCCGAGCCGCATGATGGAAAATTTGCGGCGATCGCGCGTGTGCGTCGGGAGATTTTTGACGCCGGGCAACCTATGGTGGTGAAGGCGCCACAAGGAAATGGAGAGGCGTTGCCGGATCCGAAACCCGCCCGGGTATGAGGTTGTGGAGACGATTCCCGAGCAGCGGGCGGGCAGGTTGCCGTCGCCGATTCCCCGCCTGAACCGGGCTGGCGAATTTGCGGTCGAGGGGCGCCCCCTGGTTCGTGCCGGAGATGCCATCGAGGCCTTGCCGCCACACCGCCTGCGGGTGAAAGAGGGGCGCATTCTCTCGGCCGATCCGATGGGGCCGTCTCGAGCTGACGGCTCTGCCTCTTTGACGTTTCTGATGCCCGGGCTCGCGGACCCGCATCTGCATCTGGTCGGGATGGCCTCGGCCCGCCTCCATGGGCCAGGCGTGGTCTCCCCGGGAACGTCGCTGAACGGTTTTCTGGCCGGAGTGGCGGAGCTGGCGGATGCCCCGGCCGAGGATTGGATTCGGCTGGAGGGTTTTGAGGAAGCCGAATTCGAGGAAGGCCGCCTTCCGTCGCTCGCCGAGCTGGACGCGGCGTGCCCGGGTCGCCCCTTGCGGGTGCGTCACGCCTCGCGCCATGCCTCGCTTGTGAATTCCGCGGGTCGCCAGTGGTTGCGGGATCACGGATGGTCTTCCGGTTTTGATGAGACGGCCTTGTTGGTGGGCTGCGAAATCGAGCTGGCGCGATTTCTGCCAAGGCTCGACCCGGAGCGTTTGCGCAAGGCCTTGGGCGAGGTTGGCGAGTTTCTTTTGCAATGCGGAGTGACCAGCGTCGACGATGTGACGCCCTCCAATGATCCCGAGCGGCTGGCATTGCTCGAGGCGGCGGACTTGCCGCAAGCGATTCGTTTCTGGCTGGGTGTCGATGCCGATTGGCAGGAGGCACGGCGCCGATCGTCCCGTGTTTCGATCGCCGGCGTGAAGCTTTTGCCCCGCGATGCGAAGGCGGTTGGATCGCCCTGGTTTCGAGAGGCTGTGGTCGCGGCGCGCGGCGAAGGATTGCCCCTGGCAATTCATGCAGTGGAGCCGGATGCGATCGCCGCGGTTCTCGATGTCCTTGCCGCGGCGCCGGCGCGCGCCGCCGGCGGCCCCGCGGGGTTGGATCGGATCGAACACGCCTCGCTTTGCCCCCCGGCTCTGGTCGAGGCCTTGGCTGATGCCGGCGTGGCTGTGGTCACGCAGCCTGCCTTCCTGAGTTCTCGAGGCGCGCGCTATCGTCGACAGCTGGAACGCCCCTTATGGCCCTGGTTGTATCCGGTGGCCTCGCTCGATCGAGCGGGCGTGCCTCTGGCTTTCAGCAGTGACGCGCCGGTTGCTTCTCCCGGCCTGGCGCCGACGTTGGCGGCGGCCAGCGGCCGGGGCCGCGGGAGCCTGGCAGACTTCGGCGGGGCGGAGAGCGTTTCGCCCGGGTTTGTCTTTGCCGCCCAATGCCGGACCCATCGGAGCATCCGTGGCGAGTCGGTTGCGGCGCCATGGTTTGCGCCCGGTGGCGAGGCCGACTTTCTGGTTCTCGACCGGGATCCCCGTCCGACGGGTTTTGCCGACCTGCAGGTCATGGGGGTGGCCTTGCCCGATCCGAAGGTTGCCTCATGAGCCGCGAGAACAAGGCGGTCGTGCTGGAACGCGAAGGCGCGCTGGTGACGCTGACGCTCAATCGTCCCGAGGTCCTGAATGCCTACAACCGGGTGATGCGGGACGAGATTTTCGAGGCCCTGGAATTTGTCGCCGCAACCCCGGAGGTGCGTGTGCTGCTGGTGCAGGGGGCCGGGCGGGCGTTCGGGACCGGAGGCGATCTCTCCGAATTCGGCATGGCGGCTTCTCCGCTCGAAGCGCGCGAGACCAGAGGGCGCCGGGACGTCTGGGGTCTATGGAGCACGCTGCCGTGCCTGACCATTGCCTCGGTGCATGGTCTGGCGGTTGGTGGAGGTTTCGAGATGGCTCTGCTCTGCGATTTGCTGATCGCCGCGGATACCGCCCGTTTTCGCCTGCCGGAAACCGCTTTGGGTACCCTTCCGGGCGTGGGCGGGACGCAAACTCTGCCGCGTGCCGCTCGCCTCGGCGCAGCCGCATCCATCCTGCTGGCTGGTCGGGAGATTTCAGGGCAGGAAGCCGGCCGCTTGGGTCTGGCACAATGGGTCTTTCCGGCAGGCTCGCTCAGGCGCCGCGCGCATTCTCTGGCCTCCGCGTTGGCGGCCCGGCCCGCCGAAGTGCTCGAGGCCGCCCGTGAGGTTTCTCGGCAAGCCGGCGGGTTGTCTCTCGATGAGGGCCTTCGACTTGAGGCCCGCCTTGCGAAAAGGCTACGACAGACAAAGAAATGAATACTGCAAACTTCCTCACGATGCCCGCGATGATGTTCCCGGACCAGGAGATTCTGGTCGATGGAGAGGATCGCTTCAGTTACGACGCTCTCGCTCGACGGGTCCGCAGTCTGGGGGCTTCCCTGCGGGAGCGAGGTGCGGGCCTCGAGCGTCCTGTCGCGGTCCTTGCGACCAATTCGCATCGTTATGTCACCGCCTACTATGGCGCCGCGGCTGCCGGCGCGACCTTTGTGCCGCTCAACTACCGGGCCAAGCTGCATGAACTCGAGCATATGATCGGCAAGGCAAACCCGGCTGTCCTGTTTTTTGAGGATCGCTACCGTGAGACGCTGGGGCGGCTCGCCGATTCTCTTCCGGCCGATCTGACGTTGCTGCCCATCTCGGACGCGCAGGAAGGCGAGACGAGTTTCGACGAGTTGGTGGACGCCGGGGACGCCGAGGCCCCCGAGATCGATGTGGAGGAATCGGACACCTCGATCCTGATGTATACCAGTGGAACAACCTCCTTGCCCAAGGGCGTGATGTTGACCCATGGTGATTTCACCGCCTACGTGGTGGGCAACGTCGAGATGGCCGACGGAACGCCGCGCGGCAGCGCGCTTCTATGTGTGCCGCTCTATCATATCGCCGGGGCAACCAATATCATGAGCTCCGTCTGGGCGGGGCGGAAAATTGTCCTGTTGCCCCAGTTTGATGCGGGAGATTGGTTGGCGACCGTGGCTCGGGAAAAAGTGACCCATGCGTTTGTTGTGCCCACCATGATGAAGAAACTTCTCGACCACCCGGATTTTCACACCACAGACCTTTCCAGTCTCGAGAATCTTTCTTACGGCGGCGCCCCGATGCCGTTTCCGGTGATCCGGCGAGCCATCGAATCCTTTCCGCAGAGTTGTGGCTTTGTGAATGCTTTCGGCCAGACCGAAACGACTTCGACCTTGACGATTTTGGGTCCCGAAGACCATCGGCTGGTGGGGGAGGCCGAGGCCGATGAACTGGTGCTCAAGCGCTTGCGTTCGATCGGTCGCCCGCTGCCCGATGTCGAGGTTCGGATTGGGGGCGAGAATGGGGAGTCCCTTCCGGAGGGCGATGTCGGCGAGATTCTGGTGCGAACTCCGCGGATCATGAAGGGGTATGCCGGGGGCGTTTCGGGTGGTGCCGAGATTGATGACGATGGGTTCCTGCATACGCGTGACCTCGGGTATCTCGATCCCGAAGGCTACGTTTTTCTCGTCGGGCGCAAGGACGATATGATTATCCGCGGCGGGGAGAATATCGCACCTGCCGAAGTCGAGGCTTGTCTGCAGGGGCATCCGGCCATCGAGGAGATTGCGGTCTTCGGTCTCCCGAGCGAGGAATGGGGGCAGATCGTGGCGGCCGCGATTGTCTTGAAGTCCGGAGCGACGGCGACAGCCGACGAGTTTGTGACCTATTGCCAGGCTCGATTGTCCAGTTTCAAAAAGCCGGAAGCTGTGAAGTTTCTTCCGGAACTCCCGCGAAACCCGCTGGGCAAGATCCTGCGCAAGGATCTTCAGAACGCGTTTGTTGCGGGTCAGGATTAGGGGTTTTGGCAAAACGGCAAAGCCTGCAGTTCCGGAACCAACGTGGGGTTGCGACGTTGGAGATGCATCTGGACGGAGGTTTTCTGGATGCCGATGTGCAGGCCTCTCTGGCGGATGCTGTCGAGGAGATCCGCCTCTCGGATGAGACGCGTGTGGTCGTTCTGCGCTCGCGCGGTCGGGACTTTTGTCTTGGTGGGGATAGCGACGGTCCCCGGGATGGCATCGCGGCGCTTGCCAGCGTCCGCGTCCCGGTGATTGCCTCGCTCCAGGGCAAGGTGCTCGACGAAGGGTTGGAACTCGCCCTGGCTTGCGACTTTCGGCTTGCTGCCGCCCGCACTCGCCTGGGGCTTACGCAACTCTCGCGTGGCGTGCTTCCGTCGCATGGCGGGACGCAGCGATTGCCGCGCCTGATTGGGCGCGGGAAGGCGACCAGAATGCTCCTGCTGAGCGAGGTAGTCTCGGCTCGGCAAGCCGTCAAGGACGGTCTGATTCATGAGGTTCACGATGCGGCGCGCTTGTCACGCAAGGTGGCGGCCTTGGGCCGATCCATGGCGGCCCGATCTCCCGTCGCCCAGAAACTGGCGAAGGAAGCCCTTCTCGCGGCCGGTGACTTGTCGTTGGCCGAGGGCCTTCGTCTCGAAGGGGACCTCTACGTTCTTTCGCAGAGCACCGAGGACCGCGCCGAGGGCCTGGCGGCGTTTCGGGAAAAGCGTCGGCCCAAATTTTCCGGTAACTGACCCGGATCGCTCAGAGACCTGCCGTCAGCAGGGTCTCGCGCGTGGTCATGGCCAGCGTAGAGTGCTCGCGAAGCTGGCGCTTCAGCTCGATCAGGTCCTCCGGGGTGTCCACGTCGAGTGCCGCACCCCCGGGTTCCACTTGCTGCCAATCGATGCCAGCCTCTCGGGCAGCGCTCTGGTGCAGGGCGAGGCTGTTGCGACCGAAGTGTGTCCCGATCAACCCCGGAGGACGCAAGGCGAGCAGATTTGTGCCGGTCCCATCGCGCGAGGCCGCGGCGGCGGCGCCACGTTCGGGAACAGCGGCAACGACCCGATTAATGTCTGCCGCAGTCAGCGTCGGAAGGTCGCCCATGGCTACCAGAACACCGCTGGCCCCCTGCTGGGCTGCGAATTGCATCCCTGCGGCGACCGCCGGGTTGAGGCCTTGTCCGGGGTCGGGGATTGTCGCGGCACCGAGGCTGGCGGCGAGTCGGGCCGCCTGCTCGTCGCCGGCGAGGACGCTCACGCCACCCAGACTCTCGGCGCCGAGGGTCGCGTTGAGGACATCCGTCAGCATTGCCTGTGCGAATTCCCGGCGCACGGGGGGTGGCATGGCGGGCTCCAGCCGCTTTTTGGTTTCGGCCCCGAGTCGTGCCGCAATCAATCCCCAAATCATCCGCTTTCCTTGCGCCTTTCTTCCACGAATGGCAAAGCGCGCTTTATGCTCTACCCGGGGTCCAAGCGATGCGTGTGATAGCTGGCGAGGCGCGCGGAAGAAAGTTGACGGTTCCTTCCGGACTCCGGGTACGCCCCAGCGGCGCTCGGCTCCGTGAATCCGCCTTTGGCATATTGCAGCATAGGGGCGCAATCCTCGGGGCCGATGTTCTCGATTTGTTCGCCGGATCGGGTTCTCTGGGAATCGAGGCGCTTTCGCGCGGCGCTGCCGGCGTCGTTGCCGTCGAGAACGACCGGAAGGCGGCGGATTGCCTGCGAGCCAACGTCGAGCATTGCGGCTTTGCCGATCGCCACCGAACGCTGGGCCGCTCGGTGGAAGCTTCTTTGGCCGCTTTTCCCTCCGGGCAATCTTTTGACCTCATTTTCCTTGACCCGCCTTACGGAAAGGTTGATATCGACGCCATTCTGAGTGAAATTTCCGCCGCTGGCCTATTAGCTGTGGATGGCATAATCATGGTCGAGCATCCTCATTCCGAGGGACCGGATTCAACAGGAGATCTTGAAGTGGATTTGCGAAGACGTTTCGGTGGCAGTGAAATCACGATTCTGCGACAGCGGGTCGACTGATGGCCGCCAGAAAAAAGATGACGGGGAAAAAGAAGGCAGCCGCGAGCAAGCGGCGTCGATCCTCCCGGAAGGCTTCGACGGAGACGCTTTCAGACCCGGTGGCGATTTATGCTGGATCTTTCGACCCTCTGACCAACGGTCATGTCGATCTGATTCGCCGCGCGGCTCGGGTCTTCTCGCGGGTCACCGTGGCTGTCGCGCACAACCCCAACAAGGGCAGCGGTATGTTTACCCCTGACGAGCGCTGCGCGATGATCGCTGCCTCGGTGGCGGAACTCGGCGACCGGGTGGTCGTTGATAAATTCAGCGGCCTGTTGGTGGATTATGCCAAGGGTATCGGTGACTGCGTACTCGTTCGCGGACTGCGAGCCGTCTCGGACTTTGAGGCAGAGTTCCAGATGACCAGCATGAACCGTCATCTGGCCGAGGAGATCGAGACGGTCTTCCTGATGGCTGGCGAGCAGCATTTCTACACGAGTTCGAGCCTGGTGCGCGAAGTGGCAACTTTTGGCGGAGACGTCTCGGCTCTGGTCCCCCCGCCTGTTCATCGCAGTTTGAAGAAGAAATTGAAGCTCTAGAAGCCGGTGCCCCTGTGATACGACTGTCGCGCCGGCTGGAGGCAATTGCACCATCCGGGACGATGGCTGTGACCAACGAGATCTTTCGACTTCGGGCGGACGGAGTGCGCATTCTGAATTTCGGCGCGGGTGAGCCGGATTTCGAGACGCCCGAGAGGATCGGAGACGCAGCACGCCGGGCGATCGCGCACGGGCAGACGCGCTATACGCCGGCAGCGGGCCTTGTCGAATTGCGCGAGGCGATCGTCGCCAAGATGGCACGAATCAACCAGCTGGAAGTCTCGGTGGAAGAGGTGATTGCGACGACCGGGGGCAAGCATGCTCTATTTCTGGGTCTGCAGGCTCTCCTGAATCCGGGCGACGAGGTCTTGATCCCGGTGCCTTATTGGACCAGCTACGGAGATATGGTGCGTCTGGCTGGCGGGAATCCGGTGTTTCTTCCGACCTCGGCGAATGAAGGGTTCAAGGTCGGACCCGAACAGCTCGCGGCGGCCATCACCCCCCGGACGCGCGCGTTTGTGCTCAATACGCCCTCGAATCCGACAGGTGCGGTGTATTCGGAAAGTGAATTGAGCTCGCTCGGAGAGGTGCTCACAGCGGCCCCCGAGGTCGCCTTGTTGACCGATGAGGTCTATGAGCTGCTCGATTTCTCCGGTCAAGCATCACGCCATTTGTTGGAGCTCTGCCCGAAACTGCGGTCGCGTTGTCTGATCATCAATTCGGTTTCCAAAAGTTATGCGATGACCGGATGGCGAGTGGGCTATGCAGTGGGACCGTCTGCATGGATCCGGGCGATGACCACGCTGCAGGGGCAATCCACCACGGGTACCAGTTCGATTTCCCAGGTGGCTGCCGCCGAGGCTCTCGGTGGGGGGCCGGATGAAGCCCTGATGTTGGACGAGTTTCGGCGTCGGCGAGATCTTGTCTGTGCAAGATGGCAGGCCTTGCCGGATGTTTCGCTGGTGGTGCCCGATGGTGCCTTCTACGTCTTCCCGGATGTAACTCGTCTGCTGAGCGCCTCGGTCGATGGCGAGGTGGTCGGAACGACGACGCGTCTTTGCGAGCTGCTGCTCGAGCGTGAACAGGTTGCGTTGGTGCCGGGAGAGGCCTTCGGTGCTCCCGGTCATGTTCGCATGGCCTACACCGCGGGAGTGGCCACGCTCGAGGAGGGGATGCAGGCGATCGGTCGGGTATTTGCGGAGCTCTCGGGCCGGCCGGCCCGGATCGATTAATCCTGGCGAGAGAGTGGCACGCGCGTTCCCTGATAATTGAGGAAGGCTTCCTGAATCGGACCTTGCGGATCTTCGGGGTCTGCCGCGAACTCCAGAGCGAGACCGGTGGCGTCCATGGTCTGAAAACTTCCGTCGTTCATTTCCTGCAAGGTCGTTGTCGGCCCGTTGGACATGCCCAGAGAGAGCGCGGTCCCGGACCGTCCGACCTCCAACTGCATCGAGACGAGGGGAATGCCGAAAGTGCCGTGGTAGCGATCGTAGCGATGCGGGACATCGAGGGCGAGCAGTTCCGAGACGGTCCAGGGAGCTGTTCGATCTTGCGTGGCCTCGCGGATGCGGGCCACGGTTTCGGGGGCGATCGGATCTTCCGCATGGCCGAAGCTGCGCCGTAAAAAAGTGAGGATTGCGGCAATATCATCATCGTTGAGGACGTCGGGGTCGCCGTGGCCGGGCATATTCAGATTCCAGGTCTGGCCGTGGACCTGAATGGGACCGGTGAGTCCCCCCAGCACGATCCGGATGAGCCAATCATCCGAGTCGCGTACCCATGGCGTCCCGACCAGAGCAGGGGCTTGTCCCCGAATGCCGCGGCCGGATGGTCCGTGGCAGGCAGCACAAACGTTTGCGTAGAGCATCCGCCCACGCTCAAATCGCTCGGATTCGAGGCTTGAGAGGGCGCGAGCCCCGCCGGGACGGGGGTCGCCCGGCCATGTGAAATGAGCTCGAATGGGTCGTGTTTCGGGTGCGCCCGTTTGGAGAAGTGGATGGGCCTGCTCGAGCGCGATCCGACGAGCCCCGGGCAGTCGTTGCGCGGAAGCGATTCCCTGAATGACAGCGTCGCGGCTGGCCGGACTCTCGATGGATTCGATTCGATCAAGAAGCTGGGTGGTTGCCTCGGTGGGTGCGGGGCGTGCGCGAATGGAGGCAAAGGTTGCCATGGCCACCTGCTCGAGCAGGCGGTGATGTTCCTCGCTCGGGGGGGGCTCGGCGGGGTGGCGGAGCAGAGTTTCGAGGGCTTCGGCTTCGAGCCCCTCGAGTCCCGAGAGGACTGCATGATTCAGGAGCGGATCCGAGCCTTGCGCCAGAGCCAGCATTTTCCCGATCGGTCGGTTCGGCGCCGGCAGGGCCCCGAGCGTCAGGGTTGCCTGCAATCGCAGGCGCGGGTCGGGATCGCTCAGGAGTGCCTCGATTTGTTCACGTCCCTGAAGCGCGTTTCTGTCGAGCCTCGGCTCGAAGGCCCGCAGGGCGGCCAGACGTACGGAAGTTTCCTTGTCCTGCAGGGCTGCGGTGAAAGTTTCCGAATCGAGCTGGTCGAGCAGGGATAGTGTCCAGAGGGCATGGGTTCGCCCGAGAGTCGAGAAGCTCGCGAGGTCTCGCAGTCGGGCGATGCTCTCCGGGGTGTTGCGGAAAACGAGTTGGCGTTGGGCGCGATCGCGCACCCAGCCATTGGGGTGGTCCAGTGCCCTCAGGAGATCTGCTGTCGTCTCCAGCGGCGGTGGGGCGTAGTCGAGGGGCTGATCTTCGCGAACGATTCGCCAGATACGTCCCATCGCACCGGAGTTCTGCAGCCCCTGGTCCAGGATATATTGATGCAGGTAGTCCGAGACCATTTCTCGATGCTGCACGATGCCGCGGTACATATCGACGATGTACAAGGCCCCGTCAGGTCCGATCTCGGCATCCACGGGTCGGAAGCGTTCGTGTGTCGAGACCAGAAATTCGCGCTCACCGAAGGTCTCGTCGGGGTAGAGTCGGTGGCTGGCGGCGATCGTATTTCCTTCGTTGCGAATTTCGAAATGTGTGACGAGATTCCCGGCAGACTCCGGAACAAAGGCATGGCCCTTGAACTCGGGACCGAATTGATGCCCTCGTTGGATGGCAACCCCGCTGACACCCGTGGGACCTTTTTGGCGACCGTCGGCGCGCAGGGTTCCGCGCAGATAGGCCCGGTTCAGTCCCGGGGCAACACGAACCCCATGCACCTCTTCGCCGTCGGCAAGCGGAACGTTGATCCCGGGTTTGGCCCAGGCCGCTCGGGTCGCCGCCTGTCGCATCGGGTAGTTGCCTGCAATGGCATCGGCATAGAGGAATCCCGAGTTGTGATTGTAATAAAGACGGCCTTCGTCGTCTTGCGCGATGCCCCATTGGCCCCGATCGGGGGTTTGTTCCACGACAAGTTCCCCCGGAGTCAGGCGGAAGCGTCGCCGAGATTTGGCGTTGTAGATCCATCCATCGACGCCCGCGAGAAGACCGTTTTCCTGATGCTCGGGGTTATGGCCAACCACGGCATAGTCTCCCAGGCGCTCACGGATGGCGCAGCGGCCGGTTTCTTCCGGATCGCGACAAAGCCAGAGATCTCCGGGGGTCCCGACCAAAACACCCTCGGGCAGAACCCGGATGGCGCGCGGCATGATCAGATTGTCGAGATAGACGCGGCTGGTATCCATCCGGCCGTCGCCGTCGGTATCTTCGAGAACCACGACCCTTCCTGAGGGTTCCTCCTCACCGCTGCCTTCCAGGTCGCGCATATAGCCGCGCATTTCCACCACATAAAGACGCCCCTGATCGTCCCAGTCGATGGCGACCGGTTCTGCGATGAGTGGCTCGGCCGCCACCAATTCGACGCGGAACCCTTCGGGTGGCAGCAGGACCTGCTGTTGTTCCTCGGGGCTGAGAATCGGGGCGGGAGGGATCTCGATGCGCGCCAGAATTTCTTCGGGAGAAGGACCCATCCAGATGCGGAAAGCCAGATAGCCAGCGGCGCCGAAGACAATGATGGCGGCGCCCGCGTATTTTAGAATCCGTCGCACCATGGAATACTTTTTTAGTCGATCGGGGTCAGGTTGCAACGCGCGCGGTGTTCGCCGGGCTTGCCGATCGGTCGGGGTGGTGATTTTTGTGAGAAGCAATGGGCAGCTCACTTATATGGATTGGCGGCAGTTTTGCGCTGATCCTGCTTTCTTCGGCGGTTTTGGGTCTCGTCTGGTTTTGGCGGGCTCGGGTTTATCGGGCTCTTGTGCATCCCGTGACGGCTGCCCGACAGCGGGTTCTCTTCGACAAATTTCCTGTCGAAGAGGGCGATGTTGTCTTTTTGGGGGATAGTCTGACGCGGCAGGGCCGCTGGGGCGAGATGTTTCCGGGGGTTCCGGTGCGCAACCGCGGCGTTTCGGGGGATACCACCAGCGACGTTCACGCCCGTGTGCCCGAGGCCGCTCGCGCGGCCCCGGCGCAGATTTTTTTGATGATTGGCACCAATGATCTCGGCTTGGGGCTTTCCGCAGAAGTGGTGCTGGCGAATTTGTCACGAATCGTTTCGGAGATTCGGCGCACCAGTCCCGCAACGGCACTCGTTCTGCAGACTCTTTTGCCACGTGACGCCGCCTTGGGGCCAAGCGTCGAGGCTGTGAATCGAGGATTGGCCTTGTTGGCCGAGCGCGAGGGGCTAGAGCTGGTGGACGTCGGGCAAGCGATGCGGTCGCCGGCGGGAACGCTTCGGCCGGAGTTGAGCCGGGACGGTCTCCATCTGGTGGATGCCGGCTATCAGGTTTGGAAAGATGCTTTGGACCCCTGGGTGAGGAGATCCTCCTTGCCCGCAGGGGCGAATACCGGGAGGGGGGAATCGTGAGTCAGTTGGGGACCGATTATCAGGGGGCATTCGACGCGAATTGGCGGCTGCAGGATCTGGGGCGCCAGGGACTGGCCGATTTGGGCAGGGAATATCTCCTCCATGGCCACCTGCAGGATCGGGTGGGCCTTCCGCTGGTGTTTTTTGGGTGGGGCGAGCCTGCAATGACCGAGTTGTCCATCGAGGAATGGATGGGCACGAGTCCCATCTATTCAGAGCGCATGCAGCGCGCGCTCGGGTTTGTTGGCGATGATGTCGGAACGGTATTCAAGAATCTGCAATTCGATATTGGGGCCCCGCATCAGTTCATGGACTTCCAGTTCCGCCTGGATTCTCCGGACTATGGTGAGTTCTGGCTCGCGCATTGCGGCGCCTTGATGGACGTCGAGCCGCATGGCGAAGAGCGCGTGCGGCGAATGTGCCACGATGTGGAAGACCCCACGTTTGATGCGACTGCGGCAGCCACTCATCCGCGTATGAAGATGCGCGCGATTCATCGCCCCCCGCGCATTCCCGATTTCCGCATGCCCCATTGTCGATGGAAGATCTTCATCGATAGTGAGGGAGAGGCGAGCGAGCCGCATCCCAACCTGGCTTTGTTGCGCCAGTCGCAGGCTGCGCAGTTGGTGATCCCGAGGCCGACAGTCGATGCCGAGCCTGGTGGTTGGCAGGATTATGCGGGCGTCTTCGACCCCGGCTTTCAACTTGAGGATCTCTGCCATGCCGCCGGGGTATTGGTGATCAATGAAGTCGCCCTGCAGAGCCATCTGCTCGCGCGTGCGTTGCATTTGTCGGCCAGGCAGCGGTGGGGCGCCGAGGCCGCCACGCGATTGGCGGACGAGCAGTGGGAGGGGATCTCTGCTCTGACGGCGATCCGAATCAAGAAAGGTTTGGGCATTGTCGGCGAGGATGTCGAGGCCATTGCCAAGGTCTTTCAAGGACATCCGACTTTTCACCCTCGGGCTTACGTGGATTTTCGCGTCTCGATGGAGGACTCCGAGCGGGCGCGCATCGAGTTTCATGATTCACCCGCATTTGCCGAGCAGGACGATTGTTCCTGGTTTGCCGGTCTGCGACCGGAAGGCCATCCCGCTCTGAATGCGATTGCGCAGGTGGTGAATCCTCGCGCGCGATTGCTTCCGGTGGCGGGCAAGGGCGGGGCCTTGTTTGCGTGGGATATTGTCGTGGATGCGGCAGCCGAACCCGTCAAACCGCCGCGTTCGCTGGGTTTGGGGCAAATCAGCAAGGGCGCGGCTTTTCAGTTCGAGCGCCGGCGCCTGCCACGGGCCTGACGCGCGCGGGCGAATCGGGTTGTTTCCCGGCGCGGCGAGGTCTAAGGAAGGGCTATGCCCAAAACCAAATCAATCGACTGGATCTACGAGCGCAAGGGTTGAACCTCCTGCGTCCGTGCCTCTGCGTTCGTAGAGGCCCATAAAATCAGCATCGCCGAGAGTGTTCCGGCGAGCCGGAAGCTGCAGGCCGAGGATGCCGAGAAGATCGCTCGCGCGTCCAGGAAAATGATTGTGATGAAAGGCCGGAAGGTCGAGGAATTCAAGGTTGGTTCCGCGACAACTGCCGAAGCCGTAGCCTCGATGCTGGGCAATACCGGAAATATGCGCGCCCCGCTTTTGCGCGTGGGTTCTCTGGTATTGGTCGGCTTCAATGAAGAGGTATATGGCGAAGTGTTCTCCTGAGGAGGACACGGGTTCTGTGCCGAGTTCGCGGTTCCCGGATGGCAATTGAGTAATACGGACTCGACCCGCACGGGGATCGGTGCCGGGCTTCTGGCCTACCTCTGGTGGGGTTTGGTCACCGCCCTCTACTATCGGGAACTGGATGGGGTGGATGTGCGCGAGTTGATTGCCTGGCGGGCGCTGGGTGGCTTGCCGATCTGTCTCGCGATACTCGCCCTGCCGCCGGGGGTAAGTCGACTCCGCTCGGCGATCCGATCGCCCGGGGCGCTTCGGATCCATGCGGCCTCCGCGCTGATGCTGCTCCTGAACTGGTTTGTGTTTATCTACGCGGTTCGTGAGGAGCGGCTGACCGAAGCGAGTCTCGGGTATTTTCTGAACCCTCTGGTTTCGGTTTTGCTCGGGAGGTTTTTCCTCGGAGAGAAGTTGGTGGGCCGGCAATCCTGGGCGTTGGGCCTCGCTGCGTTCGGTGTGGCGGTCTTTGCGGCATCCCTTTGGAGTGAGGCGGACAATCTGATCGAGGGTTTCGTCTGGATTCCGCTGGTGCTGGCCACGTCTTTCGGGTTCTACGGCCTTTTGCGCAAGCAGATGAAAGCGGATTCAATTACCGGTTTGACGCTGGAGGTCCTGATGATGTTCCCGTTTTTTCTGGTTCTGCAACTTTGGCTGCATGCAGAGGGACTGGCGACTCTGGGCGGCGGAGATGGGCGAGCCGACCTGCTGTTGGTGGCAGGCGGGGTGGTGACAGTGGTTCCTCTGGCGCTGTTCGGATTTGCCGCTCGTCGATTACGGTTGGGCACAGTAGGCCTGCTGCAGTATGTGAGCCCGACCTGCCAGTTTGTTCTGGCTGTGGTGGTTTTCTCGGAACCCTTCACGCCGGGGCGTCTGATTGCCTTCCTGCTGATCTGGAGCGCCCTGGGGCTCTACAGCCGTGAGTCCTGGCGGATCGCGCGGCAACCCGCCGCGCGATCCTGAGAAGACGGTCTATTTCTGAACGTTCTTTTTGAAAATGGCCTCGGCCTTGTCGGCCGCATCTTCCGCGCGTTCGGCGGCCTGATTGGCGCGGAGAGCGGCTGCCTCGGCGCGCGCGGCTGCCTGATCGGCCTGTTCCGCGGCCAATTGCTGAGGGCTGGGCCCCTTGGCGGCACAGCCGCTGAGCGTCAGGCCGGTCGTCAACAGGATCGCGGCCAGGAATTTTCCGGCAATTTGGTGTTTTTTCTCGTCTCTCATCCCCATCCTCCACATCGGCCGGCACCCTTTCGGGTCCAGCGGTCTGGCCCCGAGATTGTCACAGCCCCGTGTTTCGAACAACTGCAATGGCGCGGCTTGAGAGTGTCCCCCCGGCTTTGCTAATGAGAGCGCAGGTTTTTGACTCCGACCCGGGCGCGCCGAGCGACCCACTTTCGGAGGTTCTTTTATTCTCGGCCGAGGCGGAGGTTCGGTCGCAATGGCGACGATGATCACCGACGAATGTATCAATTGCGGGGCTTGCGAGCCTGAATGCCCGAATACGGCCATCTACCAGGGCGGGATTGAATTCGATGGCCTCGACGGTTCCAAGGGTGCCGCGATCAGCGACGATTTCTTCTACATCGTCCCCGATAAATGTACGGAGTGCGTGGGCTTCTTCGATAGCGAGGCCTGCGCCGCCGTGTGCCCTGTGGATTGCTGTATCCCGGATCCGGATATCCCCGAGGCCGAGGATGTCCTGTTCCTGCGGGCCAAGGAAATCCATCCGACCGAAGAATTCCCCGAAGATTTCCCCTCCCGCTTCAAGGAATCTGCCGCGCCGGAGCCCGAAGCAGCCGAGGCTGCTCCCGCTCCTGCGGCAGCAGGTGCGGCGCCAGTCGCCGCGGCCGCCATGGTGGCTCCTGCTCCCGTCGTGCACCTCGGGAAGGTCGAGCGCATGACCTCCGAGCCGCTCACCCAACCCGGGTTCCGGGAAATTCCCTACGTCGGGGAGTTGCCGGTAAAATTTGATGATGCGCTCGAGCTCGTTCAGGCGGAGGCTCCCGGCGGCGGCGGGCACCCGTTGCTGCGCGCGGCCGTCTGCATTGCACAACCGTTGCTGGGCGCGATGCCCGCCTCGACAAAGACCCGTCTCGAGCAAGCCATCGGGAACCCGCTGATCTTTTCTGCGGCCGGTGCGACCGGATTCAACATGCTCGTCCACCTGCTGGTTCTCCCGATCGTGGTGGTGGCGGCGGTGGTCCTGATCCGTGGGGACGACCTCTATAGTCTCTCAATTTCGAAATGGTTCCTCCTGGGAGGGACGCTTGCGGTGCTCGAAGCCATCGTGCGTCTGCGGGAGACTTTGATTCTGGCCCGGCCGACCTCCGAGGTTGTCTGGCGCGGAAGCTTCTACGGATTGCCTCTCGTTCCGGTGGTGCTGCCCTTGATCCGCAAGCTCAGCGAGGCTCAGCATGGCGGCGCCATGGCTCATGAGGGCTTCTACGATACCGGTGGGGCCTATGACGAAAAACGCGAGCGTGAGCGGCGCTATGGAGAGATCTATCGCTTCGAGGAACGGCCGGCCGGTTATATTCTCCGCATGGAGTTGCCGCGGACGATTCCGCCCTCGGGGGTCCGGGACTCCCTGGGCCTCGGGACCGAGATGCCCGACTACGAGATCGATCTTGTTCTGCGTGGTGGCTGGTTCGAGGTTCGTGGCGCCGTGGTGGATGAACGGCTGCGGACAGTGGCGGCGACGGCGCCCGCATTTCCCCCGAATTTCGTGACCCGGGTGCCGGTGGGAGAGCCCTGCGTGGGATTTTCGCAGTGGTACGAGAACAAGATTCTCGAGGTCGTTCTGGTGAAAACCAGCGCGGCAGACCAACTGCCACGCGAAGCTGATGCTGCCTGACGTTCGCCTCAAGGGTTGGGGATATTTCCTGCCGGAAACCTCAGTTTCCAATACAGAGTTGGCAGAGCGCATCGGGACGACCGACGATTTGGGCGAAAGCACCGGTATTGCCCAACGGCACTTTTCCGCTCCGGGCCACGGCCCGAGCGGCTTGGCCCAAAAGGCCTCGATGGTTGCGCTGGACCGGGCGGCGATCGAGGTGGATGACCTCGCGCTGCTCGTTTTTGCGACCACCACCCCGGATGTCGCCTTTCCCGGCTCTGCCTGCTTTTTGCAGGAGAAACTCTCCGCGCCCACGGTCGGGGCCCTGGACATCCGTGCACAATCAGCGGGATTTGTGGCCGCACTCGATATGGCCGCGGGTTTCAGCGGTGTGCACCAAACCGACGACGGAGGAGCCCCGATTCTGGTGGCGGCTGCCGAAGTTTTCTCGAGTTGTCTGGATTTTTCGCCCGCGGGACAGGAAATGGCTTCTCGTCTCGGAGATGGCGCTGCTGTCGCGGTGCTCGCTGCAGGCGGGGCAGGGCCCCGACTTCTGAGCTCGCGGTGGTACACCGACGGCACGCTTCTGGATAAATTCTGGACCGATGCCCCGCACAGCTGGCAGATGGGAGGACGGCTCCTGCCTGCGGATCTGGCGGAGGGGCGGCATTACCCTCAGGCCGACCTTCCGGCTTTGCGCGATGTCGCTCGCCAGCGACTTCTGGAGGTATTGCGCGAGGTCGGCGCCGAAACCCAGACCGAGCTCGCGTCGGCCGCGCGCGTGGTGATCGACTATGTGGAGCCAAAAATAGCGCGCGAAGTGGCTGCCGAGCTTGGTCTTTCGGCAGAACAGTTGGTGGTTCCTACCGCGGAATTCGGTCATGTGATGGCCGCGGGCACGGGGATCGCTCTGGCCCGCACGCTCGAGGAGGCAAGGGCAGGAGATCGAATCGTTCTCGCTTCGGCGGGTCCCGGGTTTACCTGGGGCGCTGCGGTGATCGAGGTGGATTGAGATGGCGAAGCTGAATCATATTCTCGGTGTCGGGACCGCTCTTCCCGATAATGTCGTCACCAATGACGATCTCAGCGAGCGCATGGATACCTCACATGAGTGGATCGAGCAGCGCACAGGGATTTGTGAGCGGCGCCATATCGCGGAGGCGTGTGCCGGCACGGATTTGGGAAAGTTGGCCGCAGAGCGGGCTCTCGCGGCCGCGGGGCTCACCATCGAGGATATCGATCTACTGGTCTACGCGACACTCTCGCCCGATCTGGAGTGGCCCGCGACGGCGTGCATGATGGCGGCAAAGTTGGGGGCGCCCGCAATCCCGGCGCTCGACGTGCGCAATCAATGCTCCGGGTTTGTGTATTCGTTGGCCATGGCGGACGCCTGGTTAAAAAACGGGCGTGGGCAGAACGTGCTGATTGTGGGTGGAGAGATCCATTCCACCGGTCTGGATCTGACAACTCGGGGGCGTGAGGTCGGGGTGATCTTTGGCGACGCAGCTGCTGCGGTCGTTCTCGGCCCCTCGCCCGATGGCGAAAGAGGACTGCTCTCTTCGCATTTGCATGCCGAGGGGCGGTTTGCCGAAAAATTATGGCTCGAGGTTCCCGCGACTCGGCGGGAAAAGCATCTTGTTCCCGAGGACTTGGAAGGGGAAAAACCGGCGGTCTTCCCCTACATGGCTGGCCGCTACGTCTTCAAACATGCGGTGACGCGCTTTCCGCAGGTGATTCTCGAATCCCTCGAGGCCAATGGTTTGGGTATCGAGGATCTGGGTCTGCTGGTGCCGCATCAGGCGAATCTGCGGATCAATCAATTTGTCGCTGCGGAACTGAAGCTCGACGAGAGCCGCGTGGTCAACAATATGAACCGATACGGGAACACCACGGCCGCCTCGATCCCGCTTGCGTTGGAGGAGGCGATGCAGGACGGCCGAGCCGAGGAAGGTCAGTACGTCTGCATGGCCGCCTTCGGGGCGGGCTTTACTTGGGCGGCAGCGCTCTTTCGCTGGTAGGCGCGTGGGGGAGGGCGTCGCGGAGATCCGGGCAAGAGCGATGGTTCCCGACGACCTTTTTCAGGTTGCTCTGATCGAACGCGAAGCGTTTGCCCGCCCCGGTGCCAGGCAGCGCTTCGAGACCGAACTCGGTCTTCCGCAATCCCGATCCCGTGTTGCCGAGCTCGAGGGCGCGGTTCTCGGCTATCTGATTTATTGGAAGGTGACCGACGAATTCCAGATTCTCGATATCGCCGTCAAGCAAGATTTCCGACGCAGAGGCGTCGCGGGCAAACTGCTTGAGGGCCTGTTGGATGAGGCGGATGCCCTGCTGGGCTCGACCGTGCACCTCGAGGTCGCCACCAAAAACGCGGGGGCTCGGGGGCTCTACGCCGCTTACGGTTTCGCGGAAGTCGGGCACCGGGAGAACTACTATGGTCCCGGCGAGGATGCCCTGCTTTTGGCCCGGGAGTCCGGCTGACGCGATGCGCCTTGCAATTTTGCTTACTTGGAGCATTAGCTGAGAAGATTGTACCTTGCTTGCGGCCGGGCTGTTCATTACGCTGAAGAGTCTCAACTGGAGGTATTCCCCGGCATGTTCAAGGTTGGTCAGAAGGTCGTTTATCCTGCTCACGGTGTGGGCGTCATCGAGAGCGTGCAGAGCAAGACCATCGCTGGATCGCAGAAGAAGTTCTATATGCTGCGGTTTCTGGAGAACGATATGACCATCATGGTTCCGATGGAAAATGTCGACGCGGTGGGGCTCCGGCCCATCATTGGCAAGGCTACCGTCTCCAAGGTCTACAAGATCCTTCGCGACAAGAAGGTCGAGATCGACCAACAGACCTGGAATCGCCGGTATCGAGAGTACACCGAGCGCATCAAAACCGGCTCGGTTCTCGAGATCGCCAAGGTTCTTCGTGACCTCTTTGTGCTCAAGAGCGACAAGGAGCTTTCCTTCGGAGAGCGCAAGATGCTCGACACCGCCCGCTCCCTGCTGGTCAAGGAATTGTCGATCGCGCGCGAGCATCCGGAGGAGAAGATCATGGAAGAACTCCGGACGATCTTCGCTCCCTGAGCTTTTCGGATTTCCCGGATTTTCCGACGCGAGAGAGCCCGATTCGGACGTCCGTCCTGTGGGGGTGGGCCCTCGCGAGATACGGTTCAGCCTTCGGCTTCGTTCAGGCGCCCGCTGCGAAAGGCACGGAGGTCCAGAACGACTTCTTCGAACCCGGCGGATTGAATGCCGCGGACCAGAGCCTCGTGGGTGGAGGTTTCCGTGGCCCGCTCGAGCTCCTCGCCGGCAATTTCCAGGCGGGCTGTGTTCTCACCGGTGAAGCGCACCCGGAATTCCCGGAACCCGAGCGAGCGAACCTGCTCCTCGGCCTCCTCGATCCGTCCCAGTCGGGCGCGTGAGATCGAAGTTCCATACGGGAAGCGCGACGCCAGACAGGGCTGTGCCGGCTTGTCCCAGGTCGGCAGCCCCAGATATGCGCTTGCTTCGCGCACATCGGCTTTGGTCATTTTCGTTTCGACCAATGGGTGGCGGACCTTCTGCTCGCGGGCGGCATCGAGTCCGGGGCGGACGTCACCGAGATCGTCAAGATTGACCCCGTCCAGAATGGTTTCGATCGAGCGGTTGTCGGCCTCCGCATGACAGATCCGGTAGAGGTTGTCCTTGCAGAAATAGCAGCGGTTGATCGGGTTTTTCGCGTACGCATCGATCGCCACCTCGTCGGTGTCGATGACGAGATGTCGTGCGCCGATATCGGCGGCCAACAGCCGCGCCTCTTCCAATTCGCGGGCGGGCACGGCCGAAGAGGAGGTTGTGAGGCCGAGGGCCCGATCGTCGAGGACCTCGTGGGCCACGGCGAGCACGAAAGTCGAATCCACGCCGCCGGAGTAGGCGACCAGGGCCGATGGCAATTGGGCAATCAGGGCGCGAAGCCGGTTCAGTTTTTCCTGAACATCCTGTGACAGAGTGCTTTCCATCACAAGCCACCCTGCCGGTCAGGGCTCTCGGGCTGTGCAAAGAGGTCGGTGGTCAAGTAGCGCTCGCCGGAGTCGCAAAACAGCGTCAGGACCACGGCCTCGGGCGGCAGCTCGGCCGCCACTCGCTGGGCCACCACCAGATTGGCGCCCGAGGAGATGCCGACCAGAAGCCCTTCCTGCTCGGCAATCTGGCGCGCCGCCAGAGTGGCTTCTTCGTCGGTTACGCTTTCGACCGCATCAAAGGCCTCGCGATCCAGATTTTCGGGAATAAAGCCGGCCCCGATTCCCTGAATCCCGTGCATGCCCGGTTGGTCGCCAGCGATGACGGCTGAAGCAGCAGGTTCGACGGCGATGATGCGGCAGTCCGGTCGCTCGGCTCTCAGCGTCGGCGAGACCCCGGTAATGGTGCCTCCGGTGCCTACCCCCGCGACGAAGGCATCGAGGCGCGGCATCTGCGTCAGGATTTCGCTGGCCGTATGGGTGGCGTGGGCGAGAGGGTTGGCCGGGTTGGAGAATTGGCGGGGCAGGAAGGCCTCGCTGTCTGTCGCCGCGATCGCTTCCGCCCGGTCGACAGCAGCCTGCATGCCTTTATTATCCGCAGTGAGTTCCAATCCCACCCCGTAGCCTGTCAGCAGCGAACGGCGCTCCTCGGTCATGGTGTCGGGCATGGTGAGGGTCAGGCGATAGCCCTTGACTGCGGCCACAAAAGCGAGGCCGATCCCGGTATTGCCGCTGGTGGGCTCGACGATGTGGCTGCCTTCGTGGAGTTCGCCGGATTTCTCGGCCTCCTCGATCATGCTCAGAGCGATCCGGTCCTTGAGACTGCCCCCGGGGTTGGTCATTTCGAGCTTGGCCCAGATCTCGGCCCCTTGTGGAGGCCCGAGTCGGTTCAATCGCACCACCGGCGTGTTGCCGATCAGATCGAGCGGGCTCTGGGCCACCAGGTTCGGAGCAGGCATGATCCAGCACGCTAACGAAATCCTTCCGCCTACCCAAGGAAAAAGTTCGCCCCGGTGCCGAGTTTCACGCCGTGCCGCCGTCTCGCTGTTGTACCCGCCCGGGGGAGGGCCGAGTGCGAACGATTTCAGGCCGAACGGGAAAAGTGGCGCCTTGGCTCGGGACGGGTACCATGGAGTAGCCGGATTCGTGCCGGCTTCTTGACTTCCTGCAGGAGCGGTTCTACCGAAACTGGCAGGGCTTTTTTGAAGAAATTTATTGAATTACCGTCAGATACAGCGGATTTGGGGGTGTGATGAGCGAGTCGGGACCAGAGGACGAGGACAACGGCGGATTTCGGGTGGTGGACAGGCGTCGATTTGACGCCGATGGCTCCGACCGCAACGAGGACGGAACGTCGCCCGAGGCCGATCCGGCCCCGGCGGAGGCATCGCCGGAGAACTCGGAGAGAACCGCTAAGGCGAGTGCGCCTCCTGACAGCCAGCCCCCCGAGACGGGCTCGATCCCGCCCGAAGGATCGGCTTCGGCATCGACAGATCCCTCGGCTTCTGCGGCACCTGCAGGTGGGCCCGCAGGGCCAGCCGGAGCACCCGAGGAACCTCCGGTACCCACCTTCAGTTCACTCATTCTGAGTCTGAGCACCCAGGCCCTCTTTTCTCTCGGCGAGATCGTCGAGAGCCCTGATGCCGAGCCCCGGATTGATCTGATGGCCGGCAAGCAATTGATCGATCTCCTTGGCGTTCTCCAGGAGAAAACCACCGGGAATCTGGACCCGGACGAAAGTGAGTTGATGGAGCGCATCTTGTACGATCTGAGATTGCGCTTTGTCGAGATCGCTCGTCGTTCAACGGGTCAGGCACCTGAGAATTAGGAAACCATGCGCAGCATTGCGAAAATTGTATTTCTCGTCGTTATTGGATTTGCCACGGGCTGGTTTGCCGTCGGTAACCGCTCTCTGGCCGAAGCCGAGGCCAAGACTGCCGTCGCTCAGGAGGCAGGAGCCTGCGGCCGATGCGCGCTCCCGGATTTTGTCCAGCTCTCCGAGCGTTGGCGCGATTCCGTGGTCAATATCGCAACCGAGAACAAGGCGCCGAAACGGCGTCCCGGCTTCCGGGGGAATCCGCATGGCGGCAATCCGCGCGGTGGTCAGGAGTTCGCTGATCCGTTTGAGAGATTCTTCGGACCGGGAGGACCCGGACGCGCCATGCCCCGGCGCAGCCTCGGTTCCGGCTTTATTTTCGACAAGGAAGGTTTCATTCTCACCAATAACCATGTGATCGAGAACGCCGACGAGATTCACATCAAATTGAATTCCGGCGAGGAGTATGACGCGATTCTTGTGGGGCGCGATCCCAAGACCGACGTCGCGGTACTCAAGATCAACGCGGACCATGAGCTTCAGGCGATTCCGTTTGGCGATTCCGAGGCCCTGCGCGTTGGTGAATGGGTCATGGCGATCGGCAACCCCTTCGGACTGGATTTCTCGGTCACGGCAGGGATCGTCAGTGCCAAGGGCCGTTTTATCGGCCAGGGGAACTACGACGATTTCATCCAGACCGATGCGCCCATCAACCCGGGCAATTCCGGTGGACCGTTGATCAACATGGATGGACGCGTCGTGGGGATCAACACCTCGATTTTCAGTCGTAGCGGCGGCAATATCGGGATCGGCTTTGCCATTCCCATCGATCTGGCCCGGGGGCTCATCCCGCAATTGCAGGCCGATGGCAAGGTCACACGTGGTTGGATGGGCGTGATGATTCAGAAGATCACGCCGGAGATTGCGGAAAGCCTGGGCCTCGAAGACGCGAAAGGCGCGCTGGTGGCCGATGTCGTCGATGGCGGTCCTGCTGATGACGCCGGTATCAAGGTCGGTGATGTCATCATGACGTTTGCCGGGAACGAGGTGGAAAGCTCGAACGATCTGCCGACTCTGGTCGCTCGCGAGCCGGTCGGGAAGGATGTCCCGGTCGAAGTGATGCGCGATGGTTCCAAAAAGACCCTCGAACTCGAGATCGGTCAGATGGAAGATGACGATCCTGTGATGTCGGACGATCTTGCCGAAGATTTCGGGATGTCCGCGCAAAACCTGACGCCGGAGATCGCCGAGTCGCTCGGTCTGGATCCGGAAACCAAGGGCGTGATCGTCTCGGGCGTGGAGCCCGGAACCTCTGCGGGTGACGCAGGTTTGCGCCGCGGTGATGTGATTCTCGAAGTCAACCGTCAGCCGGTTGAGAATCTCGACGCCTTCTACGCCAAAATGGCGGACCGCAAAAAGGGCAAGAGCCTCCTTCTTCTGGTGCGTCGTGGAGAGAGTACGGTATTCCTGGCGCTGAAACCGCCGGCTGATTGATCGCATGGCGGGGTCTCTGCGCCGCCGATTTCGTTCGCTATTCGTCGCTATTGTCGTGGCGCTCATTCCCATGGGCGCCGCGGCGGCGATTGGCGGCTGGCTGGTCTATCAGGACCTCGCGACCACTCTCGAGGACCGCTTCGCGGGCCGGTTGTGGGACTTCCCGAGTCGAATCCTGAGCGATTCCTTTCTGATCTACCCGGGCCTGGACGTCTCGGCCGCTGGTGTCGGCCGGAGGCTTCAGCGCCTTTCCTATGTCGAGGTCGAGAATGCGCCCACCCGCGGGGGTGAAATGCGTTCAGGCGATAATTGGGTGGAGATCGCCTTGCGGCCGTCCGGGAATGACACCGCGATCGCCAAGCCCGTCCGTCTGCTTCTGGAAGACGATCGAGTCACCGAGATTCAGGATCTGGGCACCGGGGAGTCTCTGGGCGCAATTTCTCTGGAGCCAGAGGAGCTGACCGGTATCTATCAGGGTGATTGGGAAGGCCGCCGTGCGGTCGCCCTCGAGAACGTGGCGCCGATTCTCGTGCGTGCGGTTCTGGTGACCGAGGATGCGCGCTTCTTCGACCATCACGGGATTGATTATGTGGGCATCGGCCGGGCACTGATTGCCAATGTGCAATCCGGTAAAGTGCGCCAGGGCGGGAGTACGCTCACCCAGCAGTTGATGAAGAATTTCTTCCTCAGCTCCGAGAGGACCTACCAGCGCAAGCTCCATGAAATCGCAATGGCTCTGGTTGCCGAGCAGGAATACTCGAAAGAGAAAATCCTCGAGGCCTACCTCAACGAGATCTATTTGGCCCAGCGTGGCTCGCGCGGTGTCTATGGCGTCGCGGAAGCCTCCCGGTTCTTTTTTGGCAAGGACCCCTCGGAGTTGACGGCTGGCGAGGCGGCGATGATTGCCGGACTGATTCGCGCGCCCAGTGCTTATTCGCCGCGGCGCTACCCCGAGCGGGCGCGGCAAAGGCGAGACACGGTCCTGCGTCTCCTCTACGAGGCGGGGGATATCGACCACGAGACTTTTCAGCGAGAACGAGCGGCTGAATTGCGTGTTCTGCCCACGCGCGGCCAGAAGCGGCGGGCCCCGTTTTTCGTGGACAGTGTTCGGCGAGAGTTGTCGGAGCGCTTTCCCGAGGAGGCATTGGTAGCGGAGGGTTTTTCGGTCCACACCACATTGGATCCGATGCTGCAGGAGTGGGCCGAGATTGCCGTGAAAAATGGAGTCGAACGGGTCGCTGATCTTCGCGCGAAGCTCCATGCCCCACCCGAGGAGGATCGGCTCGAGGCAGCACTGATTGCTCTCTCGCCCCGAACCGGAGCGATTCGTGCGATGGTGGGCGGAAAGAACTATCGCGAGAGCCAATTCAACCGCGTGACCGATGCGCTGCGACAGCCGGGCTCGGGCTTCAAGCCCTTCGTATTTCTCGCCGGTCTTCTCCAACCCGAACCCGAGCGTCACTTCACGCCGGGAACGGTTGTGAGTGATACTCCTTTTACTTGGGCCTACGAATTGGGACAGTCGTGGTCGCCGACCAACTATGGCGATCGCTATTGCGGGGACGTCACCGTGCGCACGGCTTTGGAGAAGTCGCTCAACGCGGCGGTCGCTCGCGTGGCATGGAATGTCGGCCTGGAAGAGGTCGCTGCTTTTGGTGAGCATGTCGGAATCCCCGGGCCGTTGTTGGCCGTCCCCTCGATCGTTCTGGGATCGCTTGAGGTGACGCCTCTGGACATGACGGCAGCTTATGGAATTTTCGCGAGCGGCGGCATCCGTGCGGAGCCTAACGCGATCGCCTCGGTAGAGACCCGCGATGGCGCGACGTTGGTCGGGGAGCCGCCAGCGATGCGGCGCGTGGTTTCGCCCGCAGAAGCCTATGTCATGACCCACCTGCTCGAAGGTGTGATGGATCGGGGCACGGCGCGCGGCGCACGCCGCCGGGGGTTCCGACGCCCGGCGGCAGGCAAGACCGGAACGACCAACGAATACCGAGATGCGTGGTTTATCGGCTACACGCCCGAGCTGCTCGTGGGTGTCTGGGTTGGCTATGATGGCGGCACGCCCCTGGAACTGTCGGGGGGCAGTGCGGCGTTGCCGATCTGGACGGAGTTCATGCGACGCGCCACGGCTGCGGACAAGCCGCGTGGGTTCTCCGTGCCCCCCGGGGTAACGCTTGTGGAGATCGACCGCAGGACTGGATTGCCGCCCGTCGAGCGAGTGGAGATTCTCGGCCCCCAGGAGCCGCTGCCGGACGGAGAGGAGCCGCCGGCGTTGGAAGAAGTGATCTTCTCGCCGTGCGTTCCGGTGGAGCCGATCGAGCGGATCCAGGAAGCCTTTTTGACCGGGGATGAACCGGAGTTTGCCAGTCCACTGGCGCCGGCGCTGATTTTCGACCAAGCTCTGGAAGCAGATGACCTCCCCGAGGAACGTCTGATTCCGAGAGACCATGATTGAACAAACACTTAGACGATTACCCGGTATCCTTTGTGTGCTGATGCTGGCACTCCATGCCTGTGGTCCCACGCGTGATTCCCGTCCCGATCTGGGCGGCCCCGCGATGCCGCCGCAGCCTACACCCTGGCGGCCCTTGCTGCCGAATTGGGTGCCAGAACCCCGAATCACGCCGGGGCTCGAAGAATTACCTCTGGAGTCGCCGTCGCCTCCGACGCTGGCGCCCACGCCGAACCGGCGCGGCATTCGTGACCGGACCCGGGATCCTCTCGCGTGGTCGATCCATAGTGGAACGTCGCCGGGGCAGGCGGCCGCCATGCGCTTGGTGGATCGGGCGCGCGCCGAACTCGAGGCCGGCACAGCCGGGCAAGCCTTTGAGCTTCTCGACGAAGCTGTTCGGGCCGACCCCGATTGCGTCCCTGCCTACCTGACGCGCGCGCAGGCTTCGCTATTGGTCGGTTCTCCCGACGAGGCACGCCGGGATCTGCAGGCCGCCGTGGCTCTTGACCCCAAGGGCGCCTGGTTGGCGGAGTTGGTGGCCGTCAATGGTGAAGTATATGAAGTCGAGGGCGACCGGGACAGCGCGATTGCCTCCTATCGTCGGGCATTGGGGATCTATCCGGCCAACCGTACTGCCCGGGTGGCCTTGACCAGGTTGCTGGCAAGATGATTGTTCTCGGCATCGAATCCAGCTGCGACGATACGGGCGCGGCTGTCGTGAAGGATGGCAAGGAGCTCTCCAATATCGTGGCCTCCCAGGACGATGTGCATGCGCCCTTTGGCGGGATCGTTCCCGAATTGGCTGCGCGCAATCATGTTCTGCATATTCTCCCCGTTATCGAGAAGGCCTTGCAGGATGCCGATCTCACCCTGGACGATATCGACGGTATTGCGGCGACCCGCGGGCCCGGTCTCGTGGGTTCCTTGTTGGTCGGTTTGTGCGCGGCCAAGGCGATCGCCCGTGCTCGGGATCTGCCGTTTGTCGGGGTGAACCATATCGAAGGCCATCTGCTCTCGGGCGAGTTGGACGCAGCCGTTCCGCGTCCCTTTCTGGGCCTGGTGGTGTCGGGAGGGCATTCGGCACTGTATCTGGCTCGCGAAGATCGAACTTTCGGTTTGCTCGGGCAGACGCGGGATGATGCGGCTGGCGAGGCCTTTGACAAGGCCGCGAAACTTCTCGGGCTGGGCTATCCCGGCGGGCGCGAAATTCAAAGGGTTGCCGAGACAGGAAATCCCGAGGCCATGCGTCTGCCCCGTCCCCGGGTCCGGGGAGCGGAGCTGGATATGAGCTTCAGTGGACTGAAAACCGCCTTGTGGCAGGAACTGGAGAAGCACCCGGAATTGAATGTCCCGGATGTGGCCGCCTCATTTCAGGAAGCGGTAGTCGATACATTGGCGAAAACGACACGACGGGCGTTGCAGCGGGTCGACGTCAAGGCTCTGGTCGTCACCGGTGGTGTCTCGGCCAATACCCCGTTGCGCGAGCGGATGGCCGAAGTGGCACGAGACGAAGGTGTCGAGCTTCACGTCCCCGCGCTGTCGCGATGCACGGACAATGCTGCGATGATCGCCTATGCCGGATGGCAGAAGCTCGAGCGCGGGGAGCGGGATGCTCTCGATTTGAATGCCGTAGCGACGCTCCCGATTGGCCCCCGCGTCGAGATCCCCGTGAACTGAATGTCGGGCCGAAGGCATGCGCTGGGACAGCACTTCCTTGCGGACGAGAGCTTTGTCTACCGAACGATCGAGTTGGCCGACCTCGCGCCCGGCGCGTCGGTGCTGGAAGTCGGACCGGCAAGGGTGCTCTGACCTTGCCGCTGCTCGATGCGGGGTATCAGGTGACGGCGGTGGAGTTTGATCGGATGCTTGCCGAGCGTCTGGCGGAACTGGCTTTGCCCCGGTTGCAGGTGACGCAGGCGGACTTCCTGAAATTTGATTTGGACGATCTGCCGTCGGGGCCCATGTTTGTCGTGGCCAACCTTCCCTATGCGACCGGGACGGCGATTTTGAGCCGACTGTTGGAGATGCCCGAGAAATTCCCGCGGATTGTGGTGATGCTGCAACGCGAGGTCGCCCAGCGACTCGTGGCCCAGCCGGGTTCGCGTTCTTATGGGAGCCTGTCGATCTTCACGCAGATGCAAGCCGAGGTGCAGATGGGTTTTTCGGTCCCTCCCGAAGCTTTTCGACCACCTCCGCGGGTGGAGTCGGCGGTCGTGCGACTGGACCTGTCGATCACGCCGCGGCATGCCTGCGGTCGTCCGGGGGCATTTCGGCGGCTGGTTCGGAGTGCTTTCGCCCAGCGACGCAAGACTCTGCGCAATAGTCTCGGTGCGGTTTATGGCAAGGAGATCGCTCTGGCGGCGATGGCCCGCGCGGGAATCGACCCGATCCGCCGCGCGGAAACCGTATCGATTCCCGAATTTTGTGAGCTCGAAGCCGCTCTGGGGCGCGATGCCTGAACTGCCTGAGGTGGAAACGGTCTGTCGAACCATCGCACCGCACCTCGAAGGCGAAGAGGTGAGCCGGGTGGTGGTTCATGAGCCGCGGTTCCGGCGACCCATCCCCGAGGAGTTTGCGATTCGCCTGCAGGGGCGCCGGGTCGAGCGCGTCCATCGGCGCGGGAAGTTTGTGATTCTCGAGTTGGGAGACGGTGATCGTTGGGCCGTCCATCTGGGAATGTCCGGGCGATTCCTGCTGGGAGATCCCCCGCCCGAAGCCAAGCATGTTCATGTGGAGGTGGAGTTCCGATCGGGTGCCCGGGTCTATCTGCAGGATCCACGGCGGTTCGGCGCTTGCTTCCTCTTCCGGGAAGAATCGGAGTTGGGAAATCTGGGTCTGGAACCCTTGAGTGATCTGTTCGACGCAGATGCCCTGTGGGCGCTTCGAACCGCGCATCCTCGATTGGCGATCAAGACACTTTTGATGGATCAGCGGTTGGTCGTCGGGGTCGGAAATATCTACGCCAACGAAGCTCTTCATCAGGCTCAAGTGCGCCCCGGGCGCCGAGCGCTCCGGCTGCGGCGGCGCGAAGCGGTAGCGATCGTGGCGGCTATACGAGAGATTCTACGCCGCTCGATTGCGCTGGGAGGGTCCTCGTTGCTCGATTACCGGGATGCGGAGGGACGGCCGGGAACCTTTCAGCAAACTCTGCGGGTATACGACCGAGCCGGAGAATCCTGCGACGCTTGTGGCACGGAGATTCGCAGCCGGGTGATGGGCGGGCGGAGTACTTTCTGGTGTCCTGGCTGCCAGTTCTGAGCGGCTCGAGGTTCGCCGGAAGACGGCAGGCGTTTGCTCTATGGCGGGAAGCTGCATAGAGGATTGCTTGTTGGTGGAGGCTGTGGATTGCGAGATCGGACGGCCTCGGGAAGGGTGTCGTCTGGTGGCTGTCGCATACAGAGAGGACTTGAAGCTGTCGATTCGTGAATTGGCTGGTATTCGACCTCTCCTGTCGATCCTCTGCACTCTGGTTCTGGCCGGCACTCTGGTTGTATCCCCGGGGCTGGTTGCCCCGGCGGCCGCGAGTTCCTTGCCCCGGCCCGCGTCCTTTGAGCCGGATATCGGTTTCTGGAAATCGATCTTCGGTACATATTCCCGCAACCAGGTCGTGCTGCATGACAATCGGCATCTCGGTATCGTTTATATGGTCCTGGACTTTCGCCCTGCGGACGATCCAGGCCGTGTCTTGAATCGCAAAGAGCGGCGCGCTCGCGAGAAGCGCGTAAAGAGCGAGCAGAAAAGGATCGAGGCAGCACTCGAGCGGCTCCATCGCTTTGCTGGCCGGCCGCCGAAAATGACGCCTCTGGAGGCACGTGTGCGTGACCGGGTGACACGCGTTTCCACTGGCCTGAACTATGCGAAAGCGTCCGGGCGCGTGCGCGCGCAGTCGGGGTTGCGCGAGAGTTTTTCGGCGGGTCTGATTCGGCAAAGCGGCTACCTCGCCGAGATGGAGACCATTTTTCGCAAGAAAGGTTTGCCGGTTTCCCTGGCGCGGATGCCGTTGGTGGAGTCCTGCTTCGACGTGGACGCCTATTCGAAAGTCGGAGCTGCCGGGGTTTGGCAATTCATGCCGCGAACGGGCCGTCAGTATCTGAAAATCAATTCGGCTCTCGACGAGCGCCGTGATCCGATTCGCGCAACTGAAGCGGCTGCCGAACATTTGCGACGGGATCATGAGGCATTGGGCAGCTGGCCGCTGGCCGTAACCGCCTACAATCACGGGCGTGGTGGGATGCAGCGAGCGATACGTTCTCACGGGTCAGATTTTGAATCGATGGTGCGCACCTATCGAGGTCGTCGGTTCGGTTTTGCTTCGCGGAACTTCTATATCGAGCTCCTCGCCGCGATTGATGTCTCCCGGGACGCCGAATCCTATTTTGGCGAGTTGCCGAAGTTGGAGTCTCCCGAATTGCGAGAGGTGAAACTGCGCCGTTCCATGCGATTGCAGGATGCGGCCCGCCACGTCGGTGTGCCCCGCGAACAATTGCTCGCCACCAACCCCGCTTTCCTCCGGCGGGTGCGTTACGGGGTCGATCGGATTCCCCGCGGCTATCGGTTGCGGGTGCCGCGCTCGGCTCGGGACGCGAGCCTGGCGACCCGGCGTCGGGATCTGGGGCGCTCCTCGGCCGGAAAGACGGAACCCCGTGTGGTGGTTCATCGAGTTTCCCGGGGGCAAACGCTCGGGGGCATTGCGCGTCGCTATGGTTCCACGGTGCGCGAGATCCAGAAAATGAACGGGGTTCGGAATCCGCGCCGGATTCAGGCGGGTCAGGATCTGATCATCCCCCTGGGGTGAGATTTTTTCGAGAAATCTCTCGTTTATGCTACGCTGAAGGTATGGGAACGCTCTCTTTGGCCGTCGAACTGCAGGATCGGCAGACTGTAGTGATCAGCACCGGAGGAGAGGGTTTGGCCGCCGTCGAGGCGCTGCTGGCCGCTGGAGCCTCTGTTCGCTGGATCGGCCCCGAAATTCCAGAGAAAATAGACTGTTCCGGAGCCCCTGAAATCAAGCGGCGTTCCTTCCGTCCCGGGGATTTGGCGGGATGCCTGCTGGCAATCGCGGGGGATCTCCCCGATGCGGTTTCCCACGCTGTGGGGGCCGAAGCGGTCGCCGAGGGGGTACTGCTCCATCTGGTCGAGCAGCCGGAATTCTCCAACTTTCGCCGTCCGGCCCCGCTTGCGGTCGGCCCGGTCACCGTCTCTGTCGACCCCGGCAATGCGAGCGAGGCTCTGGCCGAGCGCATTCGCGATGAAATTGCCGCCGCGCTGGGCCCCGAGTTTGCGTCGGCTGCGGACTATATGGCGACTCTGCAGGACCGTTTCTCGCGCGGGACGCAGCGCACCCAGGCATTCACTCATCTTTTGCAAAGTGGCCTTCTCGAGGCTTTACGCCGCGGCGATCCGCGACGCGTGGAACGCATGACCGAGTCTGTGTGTCGGGATTTGCCGATGCGCGAGTCTTCGGTGGAAGGAGGCGAAGTCTAGGTGACGTCGCTTCTTCTTGAAGGCAGTTTGCTGGCCTACCTGATCGGGACCGTCGCCGGTGGTCTGGCACTTTGGCGCTCGAGTGACGGTTTGCGCCATGCGACCATCGCGGCCTTGCTGGTCGGCGTGCTGCTGCAGGGCAGTTCGATCCTGGCTCGATCGGCTGCTGTCGGCGGCCTCGTGGTGCGGAACTTCGCCGAGCAGGTGAGCTTCTTTACCTGCCTGTTGGTTGCCGTTCATCTTCTGGCGCAACTGCGGTTTCGGCTCTCGGTGCTCGCCGCGGTTGTTGGCCCGCTGGCCTTCATCGGTTCGCTGATTGGTCTTGTGGACCAGGGCGTTGTCGCCAATGTGCCCGAGTCCTTCAAGCGCCCCTGGCTCCCCGTGCATATTACTCTGGCATTTCTGGGCAATGCGGCATTCGCCCTGTCTTTCCTGGTCAGCCTTGCCTACCTCTGGCAGGAGCGCCAGTTGAAGTCTCGAACGATTTCACGGTGGATCCGGCGGCTGCCGGCATTGGAGTCCCTCGATCGGATCAACTTCACCTTTCTTGCTTGGGGTTTCGTCCTCCTGACCCTGAGCATTTTGAGCGCCGTGGTCTGGGCCGAGCTGTCGTTGGGGCGCTTTCTGTCCTGGGAGCCCCGCACCACGTGGAGTGCGATTGTATGGCTGATCTATGCCGCTCTTCTGCATGCTCGGGTAACGGTCGGTTGGGGAGGACGCCGGGCGGCTACCTTGACGATTGTCGGTTTTGGCGTGCTGTTCATTTCCTTTCTCGGAATTAACGTTCTGAGTCCCGGCCAGCATGCGGTGGCATACGGATGAGCGAGCATTCAGGAAATCGTGTCCGGCCACTGCGGCCCTCGGGCGATACCCCGGGCCCGCTCGAGGTCTGGGTCGTGGGCATCAATCACGAGACCGCACCGATTGATCTTCGCGAGAAGCTGGCCTTTTCTTCGGCGGATCTCGAGACTCTGGCGACCCGCGTGATTGCGACGACCGGGGCGGCCGAAGTCGTGGTCCTCTCGACCTGCAATCGGGTGGAGATTCTGGCCACCGCGGGAGTCGATCAGGAACTCGCCGGTCCGCTGACCGAATTTATGGCGCGGGAAGCCGGATTGGAGGTCCAGAGCCTGCACGACCATCGGTATGTCTATCGCGGCCGCGATGCTGTGCGGCACCTGTTCCGCGTCGCCTCGAGCCTGGATTCGATGGTGGTCGGGGAGTCACAGATCCTCGGCCAGCTGAAAGAACAATTTCGCGTGGCGGTGGAGCAGGGCACGGTCGCTACTGGCCTGCGCCGCTGTTTCGAGCATTCTTTCCGCGCGGCCAAACGCGTCCGGACGGAAACCGAGATCGCCACGCGCGCGGTTTCCGTAAGTTCGGCGGCTGTCGACCTCGCTCGTCGGATCTTTGATGACCTCTCCGGGAAGACCGTGATGCTGATTGGCGCCGGTCAGATGTGCGAATTGGCCGCCAAGCATTTCATGAGCGCCGGTGTGCGCAACTTGATTGTGACCAACCGCTCCTTTGATCGCGGAGTCGAGCTGGCGCGACGCTTCGATGGGACCTCGGTGCCCTTCGACCGCTATCGGGAATACCTCCCCATGGTGGATATTGTTCTGGGTTCGGTCGCCGCAGATGGAGCGATTCTCGAGCGTGAGGCGATCGTTCCTGTCCTGCGAAGTCGGCGCAATCGTCCGATGTTTTTGATTGACCTCGGTGTGCCACGAAATTTTGAACCATCGATCAACGAGCTCAATGGCTGCTACCTCTACGATATTGATTCGCTCGCGAGTGTCGCCGAGGATCATCGGGCGGAACGGACCAAGGAAGCCGACAAGGCAGAGCGCATTATCCATCAGGAAGCTGACTCGTTTTGGGAGCTGTTCCAGGGCAACGATATCACCCCGACGATTGTGGCGTTGCGAGGCAAATTGGAAGGTATCCGCAAATCCGAATTGGAGCGCGCGAAAACCGCCCTGCGCCGGATGGACCCCGAAGATCGCGAGGCCATGGAGGCCATGACCCAGGCGATCGTGAACAAGATCCTCCACATCCCGCTGTCGGTGCTCAAGGAACTGGCTCGAGAACAGGACGCCAGTGGCGCCAGCGAGGCGACGGATTTCGTACATCATCTTTTCGAGTTGGAGATGCTGTATGAGGACAAGAGCAAGGAGAGCTGATCCTTGGCTGCGCCGCTTCGATTGGGTACCCGGGGAAGCGACCTTGCTCGGACGCAATCCGGTCAGGCTGCGGCCTTGCTCGAGGCATCGGGCGAGTCGGTGGAGATGGTCGTTGTGCGCACCTCGGGGGATCGACTCGCCAAGGTTTCTCTGGCCAAGGTAGGTGGCAAGGGGCTCTTCATCAAGGAACTGGAAGAAGCGCTTCTGGCCAACGAAATCGACCTCGCAATTCATTCCATGAAAGATGTGCCGGCGACTCTCCCGGAAGGTTTTGCCCTCGGAGCGGTATCCGCCCGAGTGGATGAGCGGGATGTTCTGGTTTGTTCCCGGGCTCTCGGAGATGCTCCCGAGGGTCTTGCCGCTCTGCCGCAAGGTGCGCGTGTAGGGACCGGCAGCTTGCGGCGTCGCGCCCAATTGGTGGCATCGCGGCCCGATCTGGATGTGGTCGCGATTCGCGGGAATGTCGATACCCGTCTCGGCTTGCTCGAGACCGGGGGGTTCGATGCGGTAGTTCTGGCCGCTGCCGGGATTCACCGTCTAGGTCTGGAGATACGTGTCCACCCCTTGCCGGCCGCCACGTTTCTGCCGGCTGCGGGGCAGGGGATTCTCGCTGTCGAGATTCGGGCCGAGGATGAGGCTACCCGCCGCAGGGTCGCCCCCTTACACGACCCAATGGTGGCACGACTGGCCTCGGCCGAACGTGCTTTCGTGCACGCGCTGGAGGCCAGTTGCACGGCGCCGGTAGCGGCATGGTGCCGCATGGACGGCGAGGCGTTGCGCTGTGATGGTCTGGTGGCGTCTCTCGATGGTCGCCAGACTCTTCGAGAAACTCTCACGGCCGCGCCAACCGATGCGGAAGGTTTGGGGCGAGAGTTGGCCGCAAGGCTGCTGGCGCGGGGCGCTGCTGAAATTCTGGCGGAGGTGGAGCGAGAGATTTGGGAGGCCTAGCAAATCGCTGCTCAACCGGCGTCACTTCCGAGTGGCGTGGCAGGAAGTGCCTGGATGGTTTCCGGAACGAGAATGCTGAAGCCGCCACGCCGATACAATCGCCCCTGAATTCGGACGGCCTCGGCGATAAACTCGCGAGCCTTTCCCGCTGGATCCCCCGCCGGCGATTCTGCGGCGATGCCCAGAATACGGCCGTTGCCAGATTCTCGAATGGCCAGAGCCGCGCCATGGGCGAGGCTCGTGCGGCTGCAGCCGGCCAGATCGCTCTCTCTGATTTCCTCGCGCAGCAGGCAGGACAAGGCATAGATCGTGCCTGTAGCGGTGACCGGAATGCCCGCCACTGGTGTGGCTGTCGGGCGCGGCGAGGGGGAAGGGCGGCCGTGCGCGTCGGTGGTTGGCAGGACCGCGAAGAGCAGCGCGATCAGGATGGCACGAAATGGCATGGCGAACGAGTTCTTAGCAGGAACCGCGGGGTCGTGGCTATCGCAGGGCCTGCGGGATCTGGCGGTTGGCGATGAATCCGGGGATTGTCTACCTGGTGGGGGCCGGTCCGGGCGATCCGGGACTGCTGACTTTGCGCGGGCGCGAATGTCTTCGGCGCGCCGACGTCGTGCTCTACGACTATTTGGCGAATCCGGAGCTTCTGGTGCATACCCGAGCCGGAGTCGAGAAGATTTTCGCAGGCAAACACGGTCAGGGCCCCCACGTGCTGTCGCAGGACGCCATCAATGATCTCCTCATCGAGAGAGCGCAGCGCGGGATGGTCGTTGTGCGGCTCAAAGGTGGCGACCCGATGGTCTTTGGTCGTGGTGCCGAGGAGGCCGAGGTGCTTCAGAATGCCGGGATTCGTTTCGAAATCGTTTCGGGGGTGACCTCGGCGCTCGCGGTGCCTGCTCTCGCCGGAATACCGGTGACCCACCGCGATTGGGTCTCGGGAGTGACGATTTTAACCGGCCATGACGCGGCCGACAAAAAGGAATCGCAGATCCGGTGGTCGGCGGTCGCTCAGGCCGGACACACCATCGTGATCCTTATGGGTCTGACCCAGATGCGGAAGAATCTCGCCGCATTGGAGGCCGCCGGTCTGGCCTCGGATACGCCGGCTGCGGCCATTCAGTGGGGCGGCAGTCCCGCCCAGAGGACCTTTATCGGAACGCTGGCCGACCTCGCCGACCAGGTCGCTGCACTTGATTTGCGTCCTCCCGTCACGGTGGTGATCGGCGAGGTGGTTCGGCTGCGGGCGTCGGTGGAATGGTTCGAGAGTCGCCCGCTGTTCGGCCGCCGGGTGGTGGTGACGCGTCCTCGACACCAGGCGCCTCGGCTGGCCGGCTTGCTGGCGGAGCAAGGTGCGGAGGTTCTGGAGTGCCCGACCATTGAGATCGTACCACTCGACGCCACGCCCTTGCGCGCGGAAATCCGTAATCTGAGTTCCTATGACGTGCTGATCTTCACGAGTACAAACGGTGTGGACCAGTTCTTTCGAGTACTTGAGGAAGAGGGCCTGGATGCACGAGCCCTTGCAGGGCTGCGCCTCGCCGCCATAGGCCCCCAGACAGCTCGCCATCTCGCGGACCGACAGTTGCGAGTGGATATTCTCCCGAAGGAATTTCGTGCCGAGGGGATTCTCGAGGCGCTTGGTGAGGATTCCCTCGAAGGGGTGCGCGTGCTCTTGCCGCGCGCGGAAGGCGCCCGCATGATCCTGCCCGATACCTTGCGCGATCGGGGCGCCGAGGTGACCGAGATCCTGACCTATCGCAGTGTGCCCCCCGTCGACGGAGCTGCCGTCTGGGACAGGATTTGTGCCGACGGGTTACCTGATTGCGTGACCTTCACCAGTTCCAGCACCTTCACCAGCTTCCTCGGGATCCTGGACGAGACCCAAGCCGGGCGGTCGGTTCTGGATCAACTCAAATTGGCCTGCATCGGGCCGATTACGGCGCGGACCATTCAGGACGCGGGCTGGACGGTGGATATCGAAGCAAATCCATATACAGTTCCGGATCTGGCCGCCGCGGTTGCCGCCAAGCTCTAGGAGATCATTTGCAATGAGCCTTTATCCCGTTGTTCGTCCTCGAAGATTGCGTCGTACCGCCCGAATTCGCGAACTCGTGCGCGAGACAAGGCTGGAGGCATCCCAACTGGTCCTCCCGCTTTTCGTTGTGCCGGGAGAAGGTGTGGCAAACCCGGTGGCTTCCATGCCCGGGGTCTCGCAATGGTCGGTGGATCGGGTGGCCGAAGAGGCTGGACGAGCGTTTGCTGCGGGTGTTCGTAGCGTCATCCTGTTCGGGATTCCCGAGAACAAGGATGGGCACGGCAGTGACGCCTGGCGCGATGACGGCATCGTTCAGCAGGCGCTGGCCGAGTTGCGCAGGCAGTTGCCGGAGTTGGTTCTGATGACCGACGTCTGTCTTTGTGAATATACCGACCACGGTCATTGTGGTGTTCTGAAGGATGGAGAGGTTCTCAATGATCCGTCACTGGAGTTGCTGGCCAGGGAAGCGGTTTCGCATGCCCGGGCGGGTGCAGATGTCGTGGCGCCTTCGGATATGATGGATGGCCGGGTCGCAACAATTCGAGATGCGCTCGACGAAAATGGCTTTGAGGAAATCCCGATCCTCTCCTATGCGGTGAAATATGCTTCCGGATTCTATGGCCCCTTTCGTGATGCAGCGGAGTCAGCGCCGAGCGAGGGCGATCGGCGGGGCTATCAGATGGACCCCGCAAACCGCCGCGAGGCACAACGGGAGTTGATGCTGGACCTCGAAGAAGGTGCGGATATGGTCATGGTGAAACCGGCCGGGCCCAATCTCGATATCCTCGCCGATGTGCGCGCCGCTTGTGATGTGCCCGTGGCCGCCTATCAGGTCAGCGGCGAGTACGCGATGATCAAGGCCGCCGCCGAACGGGGCTGGCTCGAAGAGGCGCGTGTGCGCGAGGAGAGTCTGGTGGCGATCCGTCGAGCGGGTGCGGACATGATCCTGACTTATTTTGCCGTGGATCAAGCGCTCGCGCTGCGGGAGGGTTGAGCATGGAGCTGAGTGGCGTATCCCATATCGGCCTTTGCGTTGCCGATCTGGCTCGATCGTTGGCCTTTTACAGGGATCTTTTGGGGTTTGAGGAAAGAAGCCGCCTCGAGGTTCAGGGGGCACTGGCCTCGCAGCTGTTGCAATTGTCGGAGGTGGACCTCGAGGCCGTCTACCTCCAGCGAGGCGATTTCACGCTGGAGCTGCTTCATTATCGTTCTCCCGGCGCGGTTGATGGCGAAACTCCGAGGCCGATGAATCAACGGGGCTTGACGCATATTTCCCTCCAGTCCCCGGATCCGGGCGCGGCCCTGGAGACGTTTCGGGCGGCCGGGGTTGCAGTTCTCGACCCGACCGTGGTGCGCGTCGGGGATGTCGTGGTGGCTTTTCTTCTCCAGGATCCCGACGGACAGATCCTGGAGATTACAGCGATTCCGGGTGGATCGGGCGATTAGAACCCGAATCGGTCCAGCCAGGTCTCATCCGCGCCGCCGAGGCCGAATTCGACCGGGAGCTTGTTCGGGCTATCGCGGTCACTGCCGATCAGAAGCCGCTGCGGCAATTGGCGGCCATCGATCTTGATGTCGACAATCAGGGACTGAAAGTCCCCCGCGAGGATGACGTCGAGGCCGACGAGCGTTCGGTCCGAGGTGCCATCAAAATCCACCCGACTGGGCCGTTGCTGGCGGAAGCGTAATTGCTCGGAGACAGGTGCTAGATCCTTCAGGATGCCCTCACCGGTGGCAACCAGCGAACCAGAGATTTCGTGGGTCCCCTGGTCCGGTACAAATCGCAGGTGGATACGTCCGCCTTCGCTCCACAGGCGCGCATGAATCTCCGGGGCGGGGAGTTGGATTTCGGGCGCTCCATAGAGAAGGCCGAAGGGCAGGCTGTCGAGTTGCGCCCGGGCTGTGGCGGGCAGGCTCAGGAGGACGAAAACGGTAGCAAGCAGATGGGGATGGCAACGCTCGCCAACACCACCGAGCTGACGCAGGCTCCGGATTACGCTGTTCATCGTGCGATTGATCAATCGCTTGTCGGCGGGAGCGCGCCGTTCTCGATCCAGATCTCGATCATCGCGATCTGGTCGGGGGTCAGCAGCGGGGCGCCCAGGGGCATCACGAGTCCCTCTCCGTCGCCCAGGTCCCCGTTGACCTTGTTGACCAGAAAGCTGGCGCTCACGTCCTCGGGCGCCACCAGCAGAAGACCGCGCTCGGCGGCTGTCGGGTTGACAGGGACCACGCCCACCAAAGCGTCGTAGGATTCGGATGCGGCGAGAGACAGGCCGCCGGCTTGGGTTCCCGAAGAATGACAAGAGGAGGAAATACAGCTCGGGGTGAAGATTTCATTCTGAATCGCAGCAAATTCTCCACCGGGCCCCGTGCCCGGGGCGGGGCCGTCTCCGGCGCAACCGACCGTAAAGGTTGCCAGCAGGACACCGATGGTGGTTCCGATAATCGCTTTTAAAACAGGCATTTTCCCCTCATTTTCTTCTTCGGATCTTCTCCGGTGCTTCCCGGAAGCTGATGCGGAGCCTTCGCGGATCCGCCCTCGGGGCAGTTGCACCACCTTGGGGTCCCGCGCTTTGCGTCCTTTATAGCGGAAACGAGGGCCGCTTGCCGGTTTGGAGCCGGTGCAGTAGACTGCGCATTGGTGTCTGCGGCCTTCTCTAACGCAGAAACCCTTTAAATCCCATGAAATTTCATCAGGCCCTATTCGGGTTCCTGCTGTGCTGTTCCTGTTCCGCGTCGGAGGAGGTTGCGCCGCGGGAAGCCCCTCCGGTTATCGTTCCCATCATCGAGATGGTGGACGAACCCGCCCCTGCACCCGTATCCGGTATTCAGCCGGAAACCGTCGTCGAGCTCACCAGTGTGGGGCCCCTTCGGGATCATCCTGCGGTCGTGGCGCAGGCTCATCATCTGGCTCGGGACAGCTGGACGGTCCGGGTAGGATGGCAACGTGCCGACGCCTTTTTCTCGATGATCGAAGGGCAATTAGTCGTCTACGGGCTGCCCCGAGAATTAGCGTTTGTGCCGATGGTGGAGAGCGTCTTTCAGCCAGAGGCGCAGGGCCGTCGCGCCTTGGGCCTTTGGCAATTCACCGCCGCGACCGCGCGGGCTTACGGCCTCCGAGTAGACGGATCCCTTGATGAAAGGCGCGATCCGGTGAAATCGACCGCCGCCGCCGTCCGCTACCTCCGTGATCTCCACGAGCGCTTCGGTTCCTGGGAACTGGCATTGGCTGCCTACAATGCAGGACCTTCCCGAGTGCGGCGGGCCATGCGAGCTCGTCCCGGAGCGACCTTCTGGGAGCTCTCTGACGCGAAGCTGCTTCCGCCGGTCACCCGTCGCTATGTGCCCAAAGTGATCGGCAGCGCACTGCTGGCCGATGATCCCGAGCGCTTCGGTCTGATCCTTCCCGAGGGATTGGCTGCTGTTTCTCTGCCGCGGCGCGGCTGAGGGGCGTTCGCCCTAATGGAGGGTTTCGATCTGACTGTCGACGACCCCCAATACGGTCAGGGCCTCGTCTCGTTCATCAAAATGGTAGAGGATTGAATAGCCGTCGATCGGGAGGGTGAAGCAGCCCCCGCGCCCTTTCAGGATTCTGGATCCGTGGGGCAATGGATCTTCGACAAGGTCGAGAATGGCTTCTCCGATTTCACGCAAGGGAGGGCCAAAGATCTGTTCCATTTCGCGGTAGGCGCTATATGTCAGACTCAGCTTCATGCGGACCCGGTTGTGTTCAAGGTTCATCCCCCTATGCTTGTCTGTCAGTCTGGATCGGAAGTCGGTGGCTGGTTCTTTAGCGAGGCAGGGCGATTGTTGGTATCGTGAGGAAGACAATGACGCGCATAGCAAATGACCCGGCAGCGGGGAGGTTGGTTCGGCCTGCAATCGCCGGCATGAAGGGCTACACCCCCGGCGAACAATCCACGGATCCGGGCGTGGTCAAACTCAATACCAACGAGAACCCGTACCCGGCTGCGCCCGGGGTGGTCGAGGCCATCGGGGCTGCAGCCTCTGACCTGCGGCTCTATCCCGATCCCTCGGCCGCGACGCTTCGGGAGGTCGCCGGCTCTGTCTGGGGCGTGGATCCCGATGGTATTGTCGTCGGCAACGGTTCCGATGAACTCCTGACCGTCCTGTTTCGCGCAACACTCGATGCCGGGCAGCGGGTTGCCTATCCTGTTTCGACCTATTCGCTGTACGATACGCTGGCCGATCTTCAGGGTGTCGAGGTCAAGGGTGTGCCCTACGGTGAGGATTGGAAGTTCCCTCTGCAGGGGCTGCAGCAAGCCGCCGCGCGCCTGTTTCTGATTTGTCGCCCCAATGCTCCCTCCGGGACCTTGCCGAGCCTGGACGATGTGTGTGCGCTGGTGGAGTCGCAGCCAGATTCTGTGGTCGTGGTCGATGAGGCCTATGCTGATTTTGCCGCGGACAATGCGCTTGGGTTGGTCGGTAAATACGAAAACCTTCTGGTCCTCCGGACTTTGTCGAAATCCTATTCGTTATGCGGACTGCGGGTCGGGTTTGCCCTGACCACGCCGGCACTGGCCGCCCAACTTCATAAGGTTCGCGATTCCTACAATCTGAGCGCCGTCGCTCAGGCTGGCGGTCAGGCCGCCTTGCGGGACCAGAAGCACTTCGACGAAAATCGCGACAAAATTCTCCGAAGCCGTCGTCGGTTGTCTGCGGACCTGCGCAAGCGTGGCTACGAGGTGGCGGATTCGCATACGAATTTCGTGCTGGCGACCCGCCCGGGTATTTCCCAACAAGCAGTATTCGAGAGTTTGCGCGAGCGCGGTGTTCTGGTGCGGTGGTTTCCGAGTCTGCCCGATTCCATTCGTGTGACGGTTGGTACCGACTCGGAACTCGATCGCTTCTTTGCCGCTCTCGACTAGCGAAAGTCGGTCAGGTTCTTCTCCAGCGCCGCGATCTGCTGTGGTGCAAGCGAATAGATCCGGGAGCTTCCTTCGCGTGTGGCCGTGGTGGTGCCGCCGGTGGCGCCGATCAAGACGCGCGCAAGCGTGCTTCCTGATGGGCTCAGGAAAGTGAAATCGATTTCGGGATCGTCGAGGCCGAAGGGTTTGCCCCGGACCACGGTGCTCAGGGTGGTGTCCCCGGACAAGGTCAGGACCTGATCGAGGAAGGCCTTGACCGCCGTAGAGTTGGCCGGGGCGCCATCGGCCAACCAGCGACCGGCTGTGCGTTCAAGACGAATCGGTGCGCGGCCCCTGCGCTGCACGAGCACGGCGCCGATCTCGTCGCGATCCAGATCCAGCAAGGACTTGTCGCGCAGGGATTCGGGGGTCAGGTCGATCGCCGCGATCTGTGTTCGCGGCACGGAATACAGCGAATCGAATATATCGTTGCGCATCCAGATCTCGTCATCGCCGGCGCGAAAGTTCGGGGCTCCTACCCAAAGCCTGCGGTCCCCGCGCGTATCGGACCAGATGATCTCCAGCAGTGCAGGTGCAAAGCTGTAGGCCGCGAGGTCCTCGGGCCCGGGGCGGTCGAAGAAACTGGTGGCTTCGAGCTTTCGAACAGCTTCCATCCATTCTTCCATCGCGCGAGGATCTGCCTTTGCGTCGACGGGTTCGCGGATCTTCCATCCCTCCTGGTCGGCTTCGACGAGAATGTCGGGTAGATTCGGGCGGCGAAGCCGGACTTTTCGCGGTGAGAATCCGCCCGGCAGAACCTTTGGGCTGCGCAGGTCTTCCAGGCCTCGATCGGCGGCAAAGGGAATGTCCTCGGAGCCCAGCAGGATGGTGGCGTCCGAGGACAAGCGCAGATAGGCCCGCGCACCGACCGGTGCCCGCCGGCCTAGAGAGATGGTGGGGAGTTTACGGTCGCCCACCGCGAGTCGAACGATGGTGCGCGGTGGATCGAGTCCGAACTCGCCCGGCCCCGCGTCGGTCGGCTCGATCGCACGAAGTTCTCCCGGGTTGGCCAATGTGCTCAGGAGGATTTCGACACGGGCGGCATCGGCCTGCGCGCGCACGGGTTCGGTGATCAGCCACGCCGAGCCCTCGCGCACCAGCCGGAGCGATTCTTCGGGCCTCTCGATCTGGATGGAGGTGATATCCGCCGGGGAATCGAGAAGCCGTGCTTGGCGGGTGCCTTCCGGCGCATCGGTTTGCTCGCGGAGAAAGACCATGGCGGCGACAAGGGTGGCCAGAGCAAGCAACCATGTTGTGCGGGTACGCATGTTCAGAACCGCGAGCGCCGCCACCAAACGGCCAGACCGACCAGAAGGATGATCTCCGGAAAGACCAGCACCGAGAGATAGAAGATCGTGGTGGCTTCCCCCTGTGTAAAGCGGACGCGGGAGGCGCGAATGGATTTGCTCCGAATCGAGACCAGATCATCCTGATTCGCCAGCCACCCGATGGCGTTGAGAAAGAGGTCTCGATTGTAGACCTGGCCGAGGTTCTGGTTGTTCGCAAGACGAGCCGAGCCGAAGACAACCAGACGACTTTCCCCCGACCCACGGCCGAGTTCCTCGAGATCTGCGCTGACGGCTACCGCAACGCTGATGGGCCCCGCGGTGTCTCCCTGCTCGGTGGCCAGGTCGGCTTCGCTCTCGCGGAAGACTCCTGCAAGATCGGTTTCCGCCCAGCTGGTCGCCGAGGTGCGCGCTAATGTCGCCATGATGAGACCGTCGCGTGGCGGGCTTGGTCGGACACTGCGGGTGAAAGCAAAGAGAGTCCGTTCGCGCAGGGCGAGCGTGATCGGATGAGCACCATAGATCGACACGATCGGATTGAGTCCCAGTGTGGGTCCTTCGAAAAGTCGCACGACCTCGTCGACCACGATATCCTGGCCCATCTCGACTCCCCATCGAGAGAGAAGGGGGCTCAGTTCCTCTCCGCTCCGAGGCGGCAGCAGGGCGATCAGGGCGCCACCCCTGTTCAGAAATGCCTCGATGGACTCGAGTACGGCCGGTCCCAGGGGGCGCCGCGGATCGGCAATACCGAGAATGGTGCAGTCCTCGGGCACCGACTTTCTTTCGAGCAGAGGGAGGGAGCGAACCTGGAAATTTTCATTCCGCAGCGCCTTGGCGGCCTCTCCGTAGCCATCGGGTGCCGTGGTATCGTCGGGGGAAGGCTCTCCTTCTCCCTCGATAAAGCAGACCGTCCGTTCTTCGGTCCGGGTCACCTTGATGATGGCATTGGTCAGTGATTCTTCGGTCGGGTCCGGAACGAGGACTTCGCGGCTGCCGTGGGCGACGCGTACCGTGCCATAGCTGTCGATTCCTGCCTGCTCTGCCCGGGCGGGTTCGCGATCGGGGTCGATGGTCTCGACAAGGACGGATGCGTTGCCGACCTGAAAGCTCTCGAGAAGCAAGCGCGTGGCAGGGTGTTGGCCGCCTTCCACGAAGGCTTCGAGGCGCAGCGGACTCTCCAGGCCGCCCAGCACCTGGGCGGCCTGCGGTGACAGGCTGAAGAGCCCCTGCTCGGTCAGATCGAAGCGATGTTCCCGACGTGTGGCCAGTACATTGAGCAGCACGAGGAGGGCGAGAAAGAGTCCGCTGGACACCAGAAGATTCGTCCCCTGCCTGGTGCGCCTTGCTGTCAAAAGAGTGCCGAGGTCGCCAAAGCGCAGGGCGATCCATGCTGCCAGACAGCCAAGGCCGAGTACGAGATGGATGGTCCCGTAGGCTTCGAGTACCCCGTAGCCGATGTAGGATACGGCTCCGAAGAAGGTCAAAACGATTCCGATCAGTCCGATCAGGTTGGCAAGCGAGCCCATTTCTTCTTCCTATCGCCAGCGAAGGGATTCGACCGAGCGTTGGGCAAAAAATAGCCACGCTGCGATCATGGAGAAGAAATAGGCCAGATCGTTTGTGCTCAGGACACCACGGACCATGGCATCAAAATGGTTGGTGATGGAAAGATACTCGAGCACTCCTGCGAGATTGGCGCCGGCGCTTTCCGCAGGCCATGCGATCATGAAAAGCAGCAGCATGGTGACCAGCCCGGAAACCGCGGCGATGATCTGGTTTTCGGTCAGGCTGCTGGCGAAAATGCCGATGGCCACAAAGACCAGACTCATCAGCCAGAGTCCGAAATAGCCAAGCAGCATGACCGAGATTTCGGGGTTGCCGTATTGTGCGAGGATCCAGGCATAGGCCAGCGAGCTGCCGACGACCAGGCTGATGAAGGTGGCCAGGCCGAGGAACTTCCCCAAAACCAGTTCGGAGGTGCTGATCGGCGAGGTCAGCAGCAGCTCGATGGTACCACCGCGGCGCTCTTCCGCGATCGAGCGCATGGTGATCATGGGCACCAGGATCACGAGAATCACGGCCAGATTGTGCAGCAGGGGCCCGATGACGAATTCATTGAGATTCAGACCTGTCCCCGCGCCCGCCTGGGTGCTCGAATACATCGAAAGCAACATGTTGAACTGCGCCAGAAGATTGTAGAAGAACCACCCTCCGAGGAGCAGGAATCCTGCCAGGACCACGTAGGCGACCGGCGAGTAGAAAAGCCCTCGCAACTCTCGCCCGGCAATGGTGCAAACGGCTCTCATCGCCCGGTCTGCTCCGGATGGTCCAGACCGATGGCGTCGAGAAAGGCTTGCTCGAGCGAACCCTCTGCCTGAATCTCGTGCATCGTGGCCTCCCGCGTCAGGCGGCCTTCGTGGATGATGACTATTTTTTCACAGGTCTCGGCAACCTCGGGAAGAATATGAGTGGAGAGAATGATGGTATGGTCGCCGGCAAGGCTTCGAATGAGTTCGCGGATTTCGATAATTTGGCGCGGGTCGAGTCCGACGGTGGGTTCGTCGAGGATCAGGACTTCCGGTTCGTGCACGATCGCTTGGGCGATGCCGACGCGTTGTCGAAAGCCCTTCGAGAGGTTTCCGAGAATACGATGACGTACTTCTCCGAGATTGGTCCTCTCCAGAGCGCGAGCGCAGGCCGGCTGCAGCTGCTTGCGCGGCATCCCCTTGAGGCGGGCCACAAAAAGGAGATAGCTGTCGACCGTCATCTCAGGGTAGAGAGGCGGGGTTTCGGGGAGGTAGCCGATCCGGGCCCGGACCTCGGCGGGTGTATCCTGAACATCGAAGCCGGCGATGGATGCACTTCCGGAGGTGGGCGGCAGGAAGCCGGTCAGCATGCGCATGGTTGTGGTCTTGCCGGCCCCGTTGGGGCCGAGAAACCCGATGGTCTCGCCCGGAGCCGCCGAGAAGGAAATGCCCCGGACTGCCTGATGATCGGCAAACTCTTTGGTCAGTTCCTGCACTTCGATCATGGATTGCATCCGCGGCCGACTTTTATGCCGGGCCAGCCCTCCGGTCAACAATCCCGCTCTCTCGACAAGCCATGGCCTCGTTGGTAGCTCTTGCAGGTGTCCAGCAAGGAACAGATTTGTCTCGTTGACGGTACGAATATGTTCTTTCGGGCCTTCCATGCCCTCCCGCCGCTGACCAATGGTAGCGGCCTCCCGACGGGCGCGATCTACGGGTTCACCTCGATGCTCGCCAAGCTTTTGCGCGAAGGCTCTGACGTGCGGATTATCGTTGTGGTGGACGCCCGGGGCAAGACGTTTCGCTCCGATATCGATCCGGACTACAAGGCCAATCGGTCGGCAACACCTCCTGACCTCGTGGCGCAGATCCCCTGGATCAAGAAGATGGTCCCGGCGCTGGGGCTGCCATTGGTGGAAGTCGCGGGCGTGGAGGCCGACGACGTGATCGGCACTTTGGCGACGCAAGCTCGCGAAAGTGGTTGTGCGGTCGATATCGTGACCAGCGACAAGGACATGATGCAATTGGTCGGCGACGGCGTGCAGTTGGTCGATACCATGCACAATCGGGTCAGCCGGGAGCCTGAGGTCGAGAAGAAATTCGGAGTCACGCCTGACCGGGTCGTGGAGGTGCAGGCTCTGATGGGAGATTCGGTCGACAACATTCCCGGCGTCAGGGGAGTGGGCGAGAAGACGGCCAAGAGACTGATCGAACATTTTGGCTCTCTCGAGAATCTCTACGAAAATCTGGATCAAATTGCCGATCTGGGGCTGCGCGGTGCTGCCGGAATTCGCAAAAAGCTGGAAGCGGGCAAGGAGGATGCCTGGCGTAGTCGCCAACTGGCAACGATCCGGTGCGATGTCGAGGTGGATCTGGCGTCCTTCCTCCGGAAGGACCCGGACCGGGAGACCCTGGCTGCGTTGTCCGCTGAACTCGAGTTCGAGAAAATCCTGGGCGAAGTTCTGGGTCCGCAGCCCGTGGCCGCAGACGCGAGGCCCGTGGAGCCTGTTTCTGCCGAAGAATTCCTGGCCCGAGTCGCCGGCAAGGCGCCGGGCGGTTTTTTTCTGGTCGAGGACGAACACGGGTCCGCCTGTGGGTGGGCCGAGGACGCCGGTGCGATTGTCTGCGATTCCATTCCCGACGGCCTCGGGGAAGTTCTCGCCGGAGACACCGGAGCCGAGGTTTATGTTGTGGGTTGGGGTGGCTTGCGACACCGGCTGGGATTGGCCGATATTCGGAATTCGCCGGGGCCTGGTATGGTTCAGGATCTTTCCATCGCCTCCTATGTCCTTGAGCCCTCGCGGCGCAGTCATGCGATCGATGCACTCTTGCGCGACCGTGAGGGGATCTCGCTACCGGATCCGGAGGCGGCCAACCCCGCGGAGCGTGCGGCGTGGGCCGCAGGCAAGATCCTGGCTCTCGGCAAGGCATTGGTGACAGAGGTCGAAGCCGCGGGATTGGGCTCGCTCTATCGCGAGATGGAGATGCCTCTGGTGCCCATCCTTGCCGCGATGGAAGCGCGCGGGATCGGGGTCTCGGTGGATTTTCTGGAGGTTGCCGGGACGGAGTTCGCCGAGAGGATCGCGGTTCTCGAGGGCGAGATTTACGAGATCGCCGGAGAAGAATTCAACATTGGCTCGACCAAGCAACTTCGAGAGATCCTTTTCGAGAAACTCGCCCTGCCGACCAAGGGCGTCAAAAAGGGCAAGACGGGTTTTTCGGTAGATGCGGATGTTCTGGCTCGCTTGGCCGAGAAAAGCCCGATAGCCGAGAAAATCGTTGCTCATCGAGCACTCTCCAAGCTGAATTCGACCTATGTGACAGGTCTCCTTTCACTGGTGGACCGCGAGAGCGGGCGGGTGCATACCCATTTCAACCAGACCGTGACGGCGACGGGCCGGCTTTCTTCCAGTGATCCGAATTTGCAGAATATCCCGGTCCGGACCGAGGAAGGCCGACGGATCCGACAATCCTTTGTGGCGCGCGCGGGGTGGGTTTTTCTCGCCGCCGATTATTCACAAATCGAATTGCGGGTTCTGGCTCATCTGACCAATGATCCCGTGCTGCTCGACGCCTTCCGCGCAGGCGAGGACATCCATCGCCGCACGGCTGCGGAGGTCTTCGATGTGGACCCGGTATTTGTGAGCGATGATATGCGCCGTCAGGCCAAGGTGATCAATTTCGGGATTCTCTACGGAATGGGCCCGCAGCGACTCTCCCGAGAATTGGGGATTCCCCGTACGGAGGCTACCGGTATCATCGAGCGCTATTTCCAGCGCTACGCCTACGTGCAGACCTTCGCCGATCGGGTACTCGAAGAAGGTCGCGATCGAGGGTACGTTGAGACCATGTTGGGAAGAAGGCGCCATCTGCCCGAACTGGCCTCCAAACAGCCCGGTTTGCGCCAGGCGGCCGAGCGGATGGCCTGGAACAGTCCGATCCAGGGGACGGCGGCCGATATTATCAAATTGTCGATGTTGGCGGTCGAAAAACGACTTCTGGCAGACGATTTTCGGGCCGAAATGCTTCTGCAGGTCCACGATGAGCTGTTTTTCGAGGTTCCCGAGGCGGAGGCCGACGCGCTGGGGGCACTGGTCTGCGAGGAAATGGAGCAGGTTGTGTCTCTTGCTGTGCCCCTTGTCACGGATCTGAAAAAGGGCCCGAATTGGTCGGAAATGTCATGAATTTTTGTTCATGGAGTCCCGTCTAGTGGTGGCAGAGCGACAAGATCAAGCTTTGGCCGAGAGTGCGGCACAGGGTGATAAAGATGCCTTCCGGCAACTGGTAGAAAAGTACCAGCGTCGGGTTCTGGCGGTCGTGACGGGGATGCTTCACGATCCCGAGGCAGCACTGGAGGTCACGCAGGAGGCATTTATCAAGGCTTACAAGTCCTTGCCCCGGTTTCGGGGACAGGCAAGTTTCTACACCTGGATTTATCGGATCGCGGTAAATCTGGCGATTGATTACCAGAGAAAAGAGTGGCGAAAGCCGATTGTAGATACCCACAGGCGGAACTCCGAGGAAGGCCCCGGCGAAGATGCCGTCGATCGAGCCCCCGACGACGACCCGTCCGTGGACCCCTTCGAGGCGACAAAAGATGCCGAATTGCGGGTACGTTTACGGGAGGCGGTCGCTGAGTTGACCCCGGATCACCGAGCGGTGATACTTCTGAGAGAATTGGAGGGGCTGTCCTATGATGAAATCAGCCAGATTATGCATTGTTCCAAAGGTACAGTGATGAGTCGCCTCCATTATGCTCGCAAGAAGCTTCAAACCCTGTTGAAGGACTTCGAATGAATTGTCTAGAAACCTCCGAACGACTTGAGACATTCCATGACGGCGAGCTGGTCGGGCGCGAGATGCGGGAAGTGGCCCTGCATCTGGCTCAATGTGCCGCCTGCGAGAAGCTCTTGGCAGAATGGGAAAAGCTGCACGGCCTTCTTCATGAGGCATTGGAGCCGACGCCCGACGCGCTGGCGGCGGTCTGGGAGGGCGTGGAATCGGAGATCGAAGCGCCCCAGGATGCCGACAACGGATGGGGCGGCTTTCGGATTGCTGCGGCCACGACGCCTCTGCGGATTCTGCGGGGAGGTTCGTCCGTTGCCGAGAAGCCCGATGTCGAGGACGGCGACGAGATCTGGCTGCGCCCCGAAGAGGTTCCCGCGCGTCGTCCGGGCAACGCATTGCGTGCCGGGATGGCATTGGCAGCTTCGCTATTTCTCGCGGTCTTCCTTCTGGGCGACGAAGATGCCGGGTTGTCGGAGTCGGCAAGGACGACGCCGAACACGACGGTGGCCTCGCGCTCCCCGAATCCTCCGCAAAGCGCGGCGGTTCAGCCGGTCTCCCTTGACCCGGTTCGATCCGGCAAGAGCGGTCCTCCACGGGCGATTGCGAATCGCCAGGCGGGAGGGTTCACCACCGCGTCCGCGCAGCATGTCCAGATCCATTCGGTGAAGCAATCGCATGGTGAGATGGCGATGTGGGCCGAGCCGACGGGGAATACGGCGGTGATCTGGGTGGGCGAGGCTGACCCGCAGGCGCGGCGATGACAAAAAGACAGGGCAAAACGACGGCGCTGCTGGCGACGTGTTTTGTGCTGCTCGCCGCGGTGGCCCAGGCCCGGGAGGCCGAGGCGGGCACGGGGCCCGAGGGCGCCGTGGAGGCTCCCGCAGTTCAGGTCGAGGTCGGCACGGTTCTGGCCAGCAACAAGGTCAAGCGCGTGGACCAACGACTGGCCGGGCAGGGCATGCAGGCCCGTCTCACCCAACTCTTCCGCTATCAATCCTACGAATTGGTCAGTCAGGAAGCGCAACAGATTCCCATGGGCCAGCCGTCACGGTTCGGCTTGCCTGCAGATCTGGAGCTCCGTGTGCGCGCCGAGCGCATCGTGGATTCAAACCAGGTCGAGCTCCGCGTCGAGCTTCTGGAAAAAGAAGTAACGATGGTCGATACCGCTTTGACGTTGGGCCAGCAGGGTCGGGTCGTTCTGGGGGGACGCAACCATCAAGGGGGCGTTCTTCTGGTCTGGGTGGGGGCGCGGCCGAGTCGCGTTGGCGCACTACCGAATATTCCCGATATGTCCCCTCCCACGCGCGCCGATCAGGCTCTGGTGCCCGCCACAGCTGTACAGAAATAAGAAAAGCCAAACCGAGGTATACCGGTGCCTTCGAAAATCATTCCGTCCCTCCGATACAAGGACTGTCCGAAGGCAATCGAGTGGCTGGGCGCAGCCTTTGGTTTCACGCCGCACCTTGTTGTGCCCGGACAGGACGGGC
>CBFHUR010000003.1:0-175885 GCA_965658895.1 Binatia bacterium | reverse complement strand
TGCGGCGAAATTCTCGAGCGACCATTGAATCGAAATCGCCCTCTCTGGGAGGTCTGGATTGTCGAAGGACTGGCAGACGAGCACTTTGCGGCCATCTGCAAGGTACATCATTGCATGGTCGATGGCGTGGGGGGCCTCTCGCTTCTGCAGGCCCTGCTCGGAGCCAGCCCCGTGGAACCTTCAGGGTTGGCAAAGCATTGGGAAGCGCGACCGGAACCGACAGAGACCGAATTGCTTCAGATCGCGGTGCGGCGACGCCGGAATCTGATCAGCTCTGCGCGAGATACGGTGGTCGCCGCCATGGGAGATCTCGCCCATTCGGGCAAAGCCTTGCAGGAGCGAGCGACCGGATTTCTGGCGTTCACCCGGCGTGGCCTGCCTCTGGCGGAAACCATGAGCTTCAACCAACCCATCGGTCCCAACCGCCGGGTGCAATGGCTCTCGCTGGATCTGTCCCGGATCAAGGCGATCGGGAACTCTCTGGAAGGAACCGTCAACGACGTCACTCTGGCCACACTCGCCGGGGGGTTCCGGGAGTTTCTGAGTGGACGAGGCCATCTCGAGGGAGCCAAAACCGTCCGGACCGTGGTTCCGGTGAATCGGCGACCCGTCGATGATGCCGAAGCGCTCGGCAATCAAGCCTCATGCTGGATGGTGAACCTGCCGCTGGACTGCCCTGACCCGAAGGAAACGCTCCGGCGCATCCGCGCGCAGACATTGATCCATAAAAGCAGCCAGTCGGCGCTGGGAGGAGAGCTCCTGACGCAGGCTGCCGAATGGGCAAACGCGGGCGTCATGCATCGCCTGGTTCGGGTTCTGAGCAACCTTCATCCTTACAATTTGGTGGTCACCAACGTTCCCGGGCCGGCAACCCCACTCTATATGGCCGGCGCGCCCATGGTGGCCGCACACCCTCACCTGCCTCTTTTCGAGGGCCAGGGGATTGGCATTGCCATCTTCCGCTACATCGACCGCCTGCAGATCGGTCTGACCGGCGACCGAGACCAGGTGCCGGATCTCGATGTACTGGCGGAATCCATCCGCGAGAGTTTTCGCGCATTGGAAGTCGCCGCCGGGACCAAAAAGGCAACGGCCAGCAAGGCCATGCACGCGGCCGCTGGCGCTTCATGAAAGCGGCCCGCAAAGAGCCCATCCACCTGCGCCGATTTCTGCGGCTTCACCCCGCGCTGGGCGCCCTCTTGCTGGTCGTCGTGTTCCTGTGGGGTTCCGCCTGCAGCGCTCGCAAGCCTCCCGAACACGTCCCGGGACCGTCACGCTTCACCCAAGCGTTGCGGAACCAGAAAATCCTCAACCCGTCGACCACCATGCCAAATGGTTCCTGGCTGGGTGGGGATGTCGCTGCCTCGATCCGGGTCGATGATGACCGACGTATCTGGCTCTTCGGTGACACGTTGGTCGGGACGTTTGCCACCAATTGCCCCGCACCCCTCTCCTACTGCAATCGGGAAATGGCCAAAGGCAAGCCCAGTGGTCCTGTCCACAACTCGGTGGGTGTTCTACGCGGACAACCAGGGTCCTACAGCGCCATCGAACGATTTTGGGGGACGCAGGACAGCGGCGATCCGACATCCTTTTTTCCTGCCGGGAAGCCCGACCACTACCTTTGGCCGCTATCCGGCGTGTCGCTCGAGGAGGGTCTGATCATCCTCGCCAATGAAAACTCCAAAACCAGCGGCTTGTCGCCGGTCGGAGCTGTCCTGATTCATGTCCGCAACCCCGCAGACCCACCACCGCAATGGAACATGCGCCAGAAGTCGATGCCCTTTCAGGCAAGCACGCCCAAGGATCGTCGCAGCATGAACTTGACCAGTTCCATCGTCCGCCAGGGCGACTTCCTCATCACCATTGGCTCCCGACGAAACGCAGCCGGGGTGCCCGAAAGTGTTCTCGCTCGGATCCCGGTGGCGGCTTTGGAGAACTTCGATCAGGATTGGGCCTGGGAAGGATGGATGACCACTGGCGAAAACACTTCTGCCTGGACCTCGCCGCTCGAGATCGACAAGCTGACCGTTCTGGAGGGATTACCCGGAGCCTCGGAAGCCACCTACGACCAGCGCCCGGACGGGAGCTGGGAAACCTATCAAATCCCGGTCTTCTCCTTCAAAATCCATCGGTTTGCCGCGCAATCCCTGGAGGGGCCGTGGCAGGACAAGGGAGCGGTATATGAGGTGCCCGTCCCGTGGAACCTCGCCCCGGACCGCGATTGTCATCGCCCTGTTCTGCGGAGCGCACGAACCCGAAAAGACCAGACCGTCCGTCGCTTGGCGGCCAAAGATCCGTTGTGCAGCGTCGGACACTTCGCAGCCTATGCACCGAAATCACATCCCGGACTCAGCCCGCATCATGGCGAGACGCTGACTTATAATGTGAATCTCTTTTTCGGCAACCTGAGGGCCTTGGTCCGTGCCGTGGAGAAATATCCCGGCTTCTACGTCCCGCGTGTCGTCACCAAGCCCTGACCCCCCTCAACGACCGCTCACCCTGACCTCGACCGTGAGGCCTGCTCACGACCCAAAGAGAAGCCAGACGACATAAACTGCGTAAGCGATCAGGAAAACGACGCCCTCACCCCGGGAAAGCTTGTGGCCGGAGCCGAGAAACGGCAGGCAGGCAACCGAGACCAGCAGCAGAAATGGCATATCGTAGGCGAGAACTGCTGCGGGAACCGCCAGTCCCCCCGGCGCGATCAATGCGGTCAACCCGAGGATGGCCAGCAGGTTCATGATATTCGAACCGACCACATTCCCGACGGCGATATCGTTCTCGCCACGCGTTGCTGCCACCAATGCCGTGACCAGCTCGGGCAGAGAAGTTCCGATGGCGACAATCGTCAAGGAGATGATCAACTCGCTGACGCCAAGCGAGCGCGCAATTCCGATTGCCCCCTCGACAAAGATCTCGGCCCCACCAACCAGAAGAGCCAGGCCACCCAGCATCAGAAGAATCTCTCGGCTCAGGCCCCGCCAACCCGCTTGTGCTTGTTCGCCGAACTCCTGATCATACTCGGCGCGCACGGCAGCAGATTCCCCGGTACTGATCCGCACCGCAGCGATCAGATAACCGATCAATAAAGCCAGAAGGCCGACTCCATCCCCGCGAGACAAATGACCGTCTCGAGCGAAGAACCAAACCAATCCCGTCGCCACAATCATGATCGGGATGTCCCACCAAACAAGTCGCTGAGCGACCACCAGCGGCACCACGACCGCGGCGGCTCCCAACACCACGAGAAGATTCAGCAGGTTTGATCCGATCACATTGCCGATCGAGACATCGGGCTCCCCGGAGAGGGCGGCGTGGAGCGAAACTGCCAATTCGGGGGCACTGGTGCCGACCGCAACCACGGTCACCCCGACCACCAGAGAGCTGAGGCCGAGGGTACGAGCAAAGCGCGAGGCCCCTCGGACCAGAAATTCACCCCCGAAACCCAGCAATCCAAGGCCTAAAATCAGATATATCCAATCCCAGATATTCAATTTGGCCACTCCCTCACACCAGCACCGCGAAATCCTCCCCTTCGATTACGCCATGGCCCCTCCCATGTCGAGATTTGCGACTCTGCCTCCCGTTTGGCAGTTCACATCCATGCATTCTAGGCCCGTCTGGCTCCTGAGCATGGATACCGAGCAGTTTCATGCTCCCCCCATGACCACAGGAGCGCTAAAAGCGTTTTTCCTCAAGAACGGATCTTCGGCCGCGCAAACCGAAATCGATCTGGTCCATTTCCTCGAGCGGCAGGATGCCGATACCTGGCTGGAAAAGACCTGGCCCGAGGAAATCCGGCCGCTTGCGGCTGCGGCTGCGGCGCGAGGGGAACGACCCATCCTGGGGTTGAGTTGCTACACCTGGAACGTTGCTGAATTTCTCGACATTGCCACTCGAGCAAAAAAGGATGTCCCGGAACTGCTGGTGATCGCGGGCGGGCCCCACGTGCAGCGGGCCGAAGATTTCCTCCTCGATGAATCCATTGACCTGATCATTCTCGGCGAAGGAGAGATCACCTTCACCGAACTGCTGGACCAACCACCCAGCCAATGGCAGAAAATCGAGGGACTCGCCTGGCTCGAGGACGGTGTCGTCCGGCAAACACCGACCCGCCCTCGACGCGAAGCGCTTGATGAATTCCCCTCGGCCCTGGATGTCATCGAACTCCGCAATGCGAGCGGCGAGCCGATCTACGAACAAATGTCCTACGAGACCGCGCGAGGTTGCCCCTACCGCTGCGCCTTCTGTGAATGGGGGACAGGTGCGATCGGGACCAAGATGTACCAATTCTCGCTGGATCGAATCCGCAGTGATTTTGAGAGAGCCGCTGCTGGCGGCATCAAGGATTTCTGGTTGGCGGATTCCAACTTTGGAGCACTGCGCGAGGATGCCGAGAAAACCGAAATCGTCATCGACCTCCGAAAGCGCACCGGCCTGCCGCAAACGTTTGCCACCTCATGGTCGAAGAACCACAACAAACGAGTCCAGGGAATCGTCCGCCGCCTGCATGAAGAAAGCCTGCTCTCCCACTATCACCTCGCCCTGCAAACCCTGACACCTCTGGCGCTTGAATTGAGCAATCGCAAAAACATGCGCGACAATGACTACGAACGAGTCGTAAAAGCATGCGCCAACGAGGGCATTCCGATCGCAGCCGAATTGATCTGGGGCCTTCCCGGAGACACTCTCCCCGAATTCGAGACCAATCTCGACCGACTGCTTCGGGTGTTCCCGAACATCAATATCTTCGGCTACACCCTCCTGCCCGGGACTGAATTCTATGATCGCCGCGAAGAGTATCAGCTCGAGACGATCCCGGTCGCCGGATACGGGAAAGCCAAAGGCGAATATGTCGTCGGCTGCCACACCTTTTCCGCCGAGGAAGGCGCCGAGGGCTACTTTCTGATCACTGCCTATATAGTTCTGGCGCGTGGACAGATCCTGCCTCTGACCGCACAATTTTTGGCGCTGGACGAATCCGTCCCCGTGGCACCTCTGCTGCGCCGGACTCTCGCGGCTCTCCTCGACGAATTTTCCGAAGAACTGGGCGAAATCAAGGGCGACCAACTGCTTGCCTACGAGCGCCGTTCCGATATCTATCTGGCGCTTCTGGCCAAGCCTGAGAGAACCTACGCGGTCATCGCACGCGTGCTATCCGAATGGCTGGACCAACACGACTGCCAGCACCTGACACAACGGCTCGTCCGGATTCTCGGTCTCGACAGGGCGCTATGTCCCCGCTCGGGATCAGCGCATCTGGCCACACACGAATTTGAATTCGATGCAGCCGAAGCTCTGGCCACCTTGAGCCGGATGGAGCGGCCCTCGGATCAGATGGTGGATCACTCCTCGCCGAGCGCCATCGAGATCGAGTATCCCGGCGGTGTGGGAGAAGTTTTGCACGACCCCGACGGAGGCTCCTGGGTTCGGGGACAACTTCGCACCCATTCATGACAAACTCCGTCGAGCGGACGGGGGATACGCACACCGGATCGCGACCGGAAAGAAATTTGATCCGGCGCGACCCGGCAAGCGATGTGCTGCCAGGAGGTTGTCTAGTCCTGAACCACGATTTGAATATCCGGCGCGCCAGCCATCAGCCCACCAAATTGCTTGCCGGCTGCCCGAAAGTATTCCGTTTTGCCGTGGGCATCAAAAGATTCCTGATCCGCGTAGAGCTCCACAACCACGTAATGATCCGGCCGATCCAGAGATTTACAGAACTCATATCGCTGGCAGCCCGGCTCGTTCGCACGTACCTGAGCACCCAAGTCGCTGAAAACCTTCTCGAATTCATCTCCCTTGCCCGCCTGGACCGGGATCGTCGCTATCACATGAATCATATCAATATCCTTTCTGTCTTTCTTCTAGCAGAACCTCGCAGAAAGCCCCGACCCGTTGGTATGGGTCCCGAACCGTTTACGCGGTACAATCACCCATGATCACCAATGCCGAGAGGCTGATGGCCTATATCCACCCCTTGATCGGGTTGGTCGCGCTGGCGTTATTGCTGCGGGCCGCGAGCTTCGGCCTTCGCTCCCGCGAGCGGCGGGGAGAGCATCTCCGAGCCCGGCACGCACGGGCTGCCCCGATTGCCTACGGCCTTACCCTGCTGACTTTTTTCATGGGCATTTTTTCGACCTGGGCCTGGCGACCGGATCTGGATCTTGCCGGCGGATGGCATTTTCGCATCGGCCTTGCGGTGATTCTGCTGCTGACCGCCGGCGCCCTGCTCTCGCGACGAGTCCCTTCGGACTCTCGCGCCCGGCTGATTCATCCGATCCTCGGGATGATCGCCCTGCTGCTGGCAGCCTTGCAGGTGTTTTTCGGAATGCCGCTTCTGCGGTTCTGAGCTCGCCGAGCCGAACGGGTCGATCAACCGTGCCGAGAGGCCTGCTCATTGGCGAGCAGATCGGCTCGCTCGTTTTCCGGGTGGCCGGAATGCCCTTTTACCCAGGTCCAGCTCACCTGGTGCCGGGCCACTTCCCGATCCAGCGATTGCCAATATTCGATGTTCTTCACAGGTTGTTTGCTGGCCGTCTTCCAACCACGTTTCTTCCATCCGTGGATCCACGACTTCATCCCGTCCATCACGTATTTGGAATCCGTGAACACCTCGACTTCGCAGGCTTCCCGCAGCGCCTTCAAGCCCTCGATCACCGCCATCAATTCCATCTGATTGTTGGTGGTCTCCGCGGCCCCTCCGGACAGCTCGCGCTCACGGCCTTCCCATCTCAGAATCGCACCCCAGCCCCCCGGGCCCGGGTTCCCATGACAGGAACCATCGGTGTACATCTGAACCTGTTTCAACGCGCCGCCACCTCTCAGAGCTGAAGAGCTTTGGCGAGGTCCAGAGGCTCGATCCGAACCCCGATATAAAAATCGCCGAAGAGTCCGTAAAAGGTGCTTCCTTCATCGTAGCGAAGCTCGTAGACAATATCGCGAATCGCCTTGAGGTCCTTGGAGAAGAGCGTGACACCCCACTCCCAATCATCGATTCCCGTCGAACTGGTGACCAGTTGCTGGATACGACCGGCATAGCGTCGTCCCGAGGTCGCGTGCTCTCCCATCAGTCGCTTCCGTTCGGCCAATGAGAGCCCATACCAATTATAGCGGTCCCCACGTTGCTTGCTCATCGGATAGAAGCAGATCACCGGCATATCCTTGCCGGGCAACTGGGGATAGAGCCGTGCGGCCGCATAATGCTCCATCCGCTCCGAGAATGCCCCGAGTTTCTTTTGAAAGTCGTCGGTGTCGGGAGCCAAACCTTCATCATCAATCAACTTGCGCGCGAAGTCTCCGGTACTGGTCTGGTACTCGCTGACTTCCGAGAGAGACAGATAGGAGTAGGTCGTTTCAAAACAGGCACCGAGCATCGTCGCGGCGACCTCTTGCGTGAAGCGCTGAACCCGCTCGATTTTCGGATGCACGATCACCAAACCAAAATCGGACTTCCCGATGACTCCCTGGGCGACGACCTGAAGATCTTCCTCTTGCTCGGCCGCTACCAGCAGGGACATGAACTCCTCGAGACCCTCTTCCTGCTCTTTTTCCTCAAGACTCGACCATAGGGCGCGATCGATCCGGTAGTACATATGCAGCACCGACCACCCTTCCGCATGCACATCCAGAGGTTGTTGAGCAGGGCTTTGCTTTTCGGCCATTGAGAATCTCCTTGGTTGGCTTGCCGTAGTTCTCTACCCATCTGGTAGACCCGAGCAGAGCCAGCCGCAAGGGAGGGGCCTACCCCAAAAGCGATCGATCCGATAACTCTAGGGGAAATCATGACTGCAATGCACGATACACTGCTGTTGAGCTCGGCCCATCAGGCGGCGCCGGACTCCCAGCGCCGCACGGAGCAGGGTCTGCTCTTGCGAGCACGCCAGGGCGAGATCCACCTGCATGTATCCACCTTGCATGGTCAATTATTATCTCTGGGCCGATTTCACCCCCGGCTGCCTGCGGCCGGCGCGCAGATCTGGCACCGGCATACAGGCGGACGTTCGGTCGCCGCAGGCGACGGATTTCTGAACATCACGCTCGCGCTGCCGGGGCGAGCCGTGTTCAGCGAGTCTCTTCGACCGGAGCAAATCCTCAACCGGGCGGTGCGAGGATTTATGCAATGGCTCCGCGGCCTGCAAATCGACCCCGTCTATCCAGGCCTCGACTTTATTACCGTGGGCGGCCAGCGTCTGGCACATCTCGGCTTTGTCGAGGGCGAGCACGGTGAGCTTCTGGTACAAATCATTCTGGCGCAAACCACAAGCCTGGCCGAAACCATGCTGCGGCTCGATCGCCTGGACCCGGACGGCAGCGTCCCCTCCATGGTCTGGCTTCCCGAGGAAGCCACTACATTGGATCGACTGGGGCCGGTTGCCGAGAGACAACAATTGCCCAGCACCGCGCTGGGCCCGCTGGGGAGTGCTTATGCGGAAAATCTCGGTATTGGTGTCGGCGTTTGTAACACCCCGAGCCTGACGCGAGGCCTCGAAAGCACCGACCCCGAACAACCCCCTGCGGGATTGTCGATCGATAACCGGGTGCAGATTCAGGGACGTCTGGGGCCTGTACTGGCCTCGATTACGATTCTGGACGGACAGTTCGATTCCGTCGGGGTCGAGGGCGACTTCCTGGCCCCCGAGAACTTCCCCCGGGCTCTGACGGCCGCGCTGAAAGGCGAGCCCGCGACCTACGAAACCCTGCAGGGTGTCATCCCGGCCATTTTTGACCAACCCGACTTTTATGCTCTCGGCATGGATGCCGACCTTTTTCTCGAGCTGCTCGAACGAGCACGCAAGGCGGCCCCATGAACGAGAGCGCCCGAGAAAAACTCGCAGACCTTCACGGACGGCTTCGCGGAGACAGCCAGGACCGCACAGCAATCGCAGATGCCATCTCGGAATTCCTGCGCCGCAGTAGCGACCTGAAAATTCCCCCGACTCTCGCGACCGCATTGGTCGACAGCCTGGCGGGAACAAGCCGCTCGGAGCAGCGCCGCCGCTCGGAAATCCTGCAAGCGCTCCTCCCCGAATCAAGTGCCGTCTCGGCAGCTCTCGGGCACGCGCTCGAAAGCCCGGAGGCCGATCTTCGCTGGGGCGCCGCCTACACGCTGGGGAAATCCGAGCCGGATAATCCCAGGATATGGCCGGCCTTGCGCGAAATGCTGGCGGCTGAGGATGGCGATAGCCGCTGGGCTGCCGCTGAAATCACCTGCACCATGGCTCGCCTCTCGCCACAGCTGCTCGACGAACTCCGCAGCGCCACCCGGGGCACCCGGGGGGACGGGGCCACCATGCGCCGCATGGCGCTCTATTGCCTTCGCGATCTGCAGGCAGAAGGACTCTTCGAGGTCGCCCGGGACCGTCTGGACGATCCCGAGGGGCACGTTCGGCTCTCGGCATTGAGTACACTGACCACCACGACAATCCCCGACCGGCAGCGTCAGGGACTCCTCGAGAAACTGATCGAGATCGTCGAGCGCGACCCCGTCCCGGGGGTCCAGCGATCAGCGGTCGCCACGATTGGAAAACTGCACCTGCATGAGGCGCGGCCTGTGCTGGAAAAATCCTCCATTTCCGAGGACGCAGGCCTTGCCCGGGCCGCCCGACAGGCACTCGCACGCTGGCGGGAGGGGCCCCTTTAATCAGGCTACCTTGAGCCCACCGAGTCGTGGTATGAAGTCGGAGACTCAGCGGAAGACCAAAGTGGCAAAACTCCTTATTCCTGCGAAACGCCGGCGCGGCCCGAGACTCCCTCTCACCCTCGCCACATTCCTGGTCCCTCTTCTGGGCCTGTTCATTCTGCTGAACATCGCACCGGTGCGCAGTCCGCTGGGGGAAAATGAAGCATCGCTGGCGCTTGCCGCGCGCCACCTCGGGGAACCCGGACTCACGCAAAACATCATGGAGTCCCACCTGACAGCCACGTCGGTGGCGCTCACCGCGCTGGGCCGCACGATTCTGGGCAGCAGCGAGTTCGAGCTGCGGATTTTGGGCCTGCTGGCAGGCATCGCCGCGATGTCGGTCCTGCTCCGGCTCGGGGAAAGACTCTACTCAACCCGGGTCGGTATTCTCACCGTCATCTTGCTGTTTGCGACCGCAAGCGGGCGTGACCTTCTCGGAGCGCAACTCTCGATCGCCCCCTTCTATCTGCTTACCAGTTGTCTTGCGCTCCGAGGCATCCGGGTTCTGGCCATATCGCGCCTCGCCGGCGTCTATACGGGCGCGGCGATCGGTGCCAGTTTTTCTCTGGTCGGCTTCCCTGCCCTCTGGCTTCTGCTTTTCACGGCCATCTGGCTGCGGCGACTGCGCGGCCTGACGCTGGGCAACAGCCTGCAGTTGATGAGCGTGACCGTCATCGCGGCCAGCGCCGTCTCCATGACGAGCATCGGCATTCTGGTGGCCCATGGCAGTCCGGCAAGCGAGGCATTTGCCGCCGGAATCGGAGGCATGGCCATCCCTTCGGCCCCCGAAAACTTCGCTCTCGGTCTGCTCGTATTCTTGCCGTTGCTGCCGGTCGTCGGACTGGGAATTTCCGTTCGCCCCGCGGGGTGGCGATGGCAGGGATCCCCGAGATTTGTAGGAATCTGGCTGGTCTGCAGTCTGCTCGAACTGCTCGTTACGGGCCAGTGGTCGAGTCTATTTGTTGCACTTTGCATGTCGATGGCGATCCCGTGTATCTGGGCGATCGAAAATGCTTCGCGAAGAAATGCGGCGCTCACTCTGGCCACCTCGATCTCGATTCTGCTCGTCGTCTTCTCCCTGGCTCCCGGACAGATCGAGCGTCGATCGCACGAAAGCTGGGCGGCCCGGGAAACAGGCAGGTTCGCACGCCGCATGGTGCCCCTCGACGTGCCCATCCGAACAGCCGCCAGCCTGCAAAACCGGATTGCCTACTACGGCCGAAGACAAACCCTGCCGCCGGAGGCTTCCGATTGGCGCCAGACGCCCTACATTCTCCTGGAAAGAACCTCGCTGACGGAAATGGACGAAGATGTTCCTCTCCCGCGCGAGTTGTTGCTCGAGGGCGTACCGACGCGCATCGTCGCGGAAATCGGCCCCTATGTTTTGGGGAAACAATCCGGCAATAACCCCGGCACCGAGACCCGGGAGTCTCGCTCGGCGCCCGTGCTTGATCGTCGTGCCACATTCTGGCAATCGCCATAGATCATGAAGGACCCCGACGAAAATCCCGCCAAGGAAGTCGATGTTGAAACTCGTTGGTGGATCGATACCGGCAAGGGCAGCGGAAAACGCGGGGCCGGGGGACCTCGACCGATTTCGGAAGAAAGGATTCTCGGAGAATCGATCTTCGCCGTCGGTCAGGGATTCGATGAGGACCGGGCGCGGTCGGAACTATCAGACTCCAGCATGAGCCTGATTCGCGAGGCGAACCCCGAACCCGGGGAATGGGGATATCTCTCGCTGGTCGAATCTCGTGCGAAACCCGAACAACTCGAGAAGACGCGCAAGTTTCTGAAACTTCCCCCCTCGGCGCTCGGTGTTCTGGTCGATTCCGGCATCTCGATTCGAGCCATCGCGACCGGGGACCCCCCCGGGGAGAGAGTCGTGGAGCTTCGGCTCGGCAAGGAATCCTCTTTTGATGCCTGGAATGAGGGCGAATGGGTCCACGAGCGAGTTTTCCGGGATCGTCACCGGGCACTACGCGAGGGAACTCGCCTGATTTCCCGTTATCTGAAGAATCGGGACCTCTAGAAGATCCTTCCGGCCAGAAGATGCGCCGACGCGTCTTCTGAAGTATCCTTACCTTCATGGCAGACGACGCAGACAAGGAAGATCTCTACGACGAGGGGCTGGACCTCGCCTTTGACGGCAACTATCGTGAGGCGATCAACAAATATCGCGCCGCTCTGGAAATTGATCCCGAGTTCGCCGATGCCATCCACGGCGTCGCCATGGCGCATGCGGAACTCGAGGAACTCGACGAGGCCATCGAAGCGGCCAAACAGCTCTGCGTGATCAATCCCGACGACATTCTGGCCCATACCAGCCTGTCGACGTTCTATATGCGCAAGGGGATGATCCCTGAGGCCGAAGAAGAGTCCGCCAAGGCTCGGATGCTCGACTGGAAGCGTCAGCTCAAAGAGGAGAACAGCTGATGAGTACCGAGGAAAAGCCGGATGAATACTACCTCGGGCGACTCCTGGGGCGGTTGAAATTGGTCATCGCAACCGATGACGAGATTCCGATCGAGACCAAGTTGGATACGCAGGCCATGATCAAGGAGTTCTCTCGTCATCTCATGCTCCCTCCGGACACTCAGGACGTCGGGATTTTGAAATCCCAGCACGACCACCTTCTGGATTCGCTCGAGGAATACCCCAACTGCGAGTCCCTCTTGTTGGCTCTCCGTAATTTCACGCCAAACCTCTAAACACCTGCGGCCCCGACAAACTCGTGACTGATGCCGAAAAGATCTCCTCACGGATTCGTGATGCGATCACCGAAGCCTCACCAGAGAGCTTTCCCTTCGAGTCTCTGGCAATGGAAGTCTTCGAATTTCAGTTCTCGCACTGCGAACCCTATCGCAAATTTTCCCAACGAAGAGGCCGGACGCCTCAGACCATCTCGCAATGGCGCGATATTCCGGCCATCCCCACCAACGGGTTCAAGGAACTCGACCTGAGCTGCGCGCCGCCGGAAAGAATTTTTCTGACCAGCGGCACGACCGCGGGGACCGAGCGACGCGGCCGACATCTGATGCCGGATCTTTCCTTGTATCGAACCGCAGCCCTGAGGCATTTTCGAACGATGGTTCTGCCCGACGGCGTGACGCCTCGAATCGTCGGGCTGATGGCCGGTCCCGAAATCCTGCCGGATTCCTCGCTCGTGCAGATGGTAGAATGGATCCGCGAAGATCTGAGCCATGAACCCGCGCACTATCTCGTCGGCCCGGATGGATTCGACCCCAGCGCTGCCACCCGCGCCCTGCAGGCATTGGCCAGCGAGGGGCTGCCGATCTGCCTGATCGGCGTCCGGGCTGTCTTCACCGCACTTCTGGATCATCTCCGCGCCACGAAAAACCAGATCGAATTCCCGGCCAATAGCCGGATCGTCGACACGGGAGGGCCCAAGGGGGGCCGAACGCTTTCCGATGCAGGCTTCCTGCGGGCGAGCTGGGAGTATCTCGGCATCCCGGGCTATTATTGCATCAACGAATACGGCATGACCGAGCTCTCTTCCCAATATTACGACAATGTTCTGGAAAGAAGGTTCTCCGGCTCCAATGACAAGCGGCGTAAAGCGGCCCCTCCCTGGCTGCGCTCGGTCGCTGTCGACCCCGAGACACTTGAAGTCCTCCCCGACGGCGAGTCCGGACTGCTCCGACATCTCGATCTGGCCAACGCCCTCTCGCTGATGGCCATCCAGACCGAGGATATGGGTATCGTCGAGGGCAACCTTATACAATTGAAGGGGCGCCTTCCCGGCGCCGAACCACGGGGCTGCGCGCTCGCGCTGAAGCACCTTCTGGAAGGGGCCGCGCCGGACTCCGGGATTGCGAGAACCTGATTTGGAAAGCATCGCACAAGAGAGCTTGGAGCAGATCCTTGAGGAACTCGAAGCCAGCCGCGAAGGCCTGCGAAAATTCGCGCGCAGCGAACGCATTCGGAAGCTGGATGAGGCTCTTGGGCAGTGGTTGACGGGCGCACCTTCCTTTCAGCGCGCTTGCACCGATGTCGCTCAAGCGACCGGCTACGCCCCGGATGCTGTCGAGGTCTCGCTGCGCCGAACTCTGGCAGCATGGCGCGCTCCGCATCTGGAAAAGATCATCGCCGAGGCCGAGAGCGCTCCGGGGAATCATCAGCCCCCGCGCCTGGTGGCCGCCATCATGGCACAGAATACGCCCGGCCTGGCGATTCCGCCAGTGGTCCTTTCGCTGGCGCTGGGCGCTCCTCTGCTGCTGAAATCAGCTGCGGGGGAACCTCATCTGGCAGGACATCTGCTGCGCCTCCTGCACGAGACCTGCCCGGAGCTCGGCCAATCCTGTCGCGAGGTCTATTGGGCGGGCGGCTCTGCGGAAATCGAAAAGCGCGTCGCCGCCACCATGGATCGGATTCTGGTCTACGGAGGCGAAGAGACCATCGCTCATTGGCAGGGTCTTGCTCGGCCACGTGTTCTCGCGCACGGCCCGCGCGTCAGCGTTGCCCTGGTCGGAGAAGACACGAGCGATACCGAGATCGATGCGCTTGCGGCACAAATCGCCCTGCTCGACGGGCGGGGATGTCTCTCCCCGCAGGCCATTCTGATTTCTTCACAAGCCGACATTCCCGCAATCGGAGCACGATTGGAAAAGGCGCTGACCGAGCTTCAACGAAAATGGCCGCGACGTGCCCTGCCCGGCGCCGAGGCCACCGACTTTCGGGCAGCCGTGGATAGTGCCGAGATCGCTCTGGTTGCCGGGCGAAGTCAGGCATTTTGGGGCGGGCATGCTGCCGGCTTCGGCATCGAGGTCACCACGGAGTCTACGATTCAGCCCTCTCCTCTGGACCGAATGATTCGCCTGCACCCTTACCGGAGCGCATCCGAACTCGCAGCCCAGCTTCGCCCCCTTCGCGACAAGCTTGAGTGCATCGGCGTTGCCGGCACACCACCCGACGTGGGAGTTCTCCAATCTTCCGGAGCGCGGCGCATCTGTGCGGTAGACGATATGCAAAACCCCCCGGCCGCCTGGCATCCGGTGGCGCCCTGGTTTCTCAGCAGTACCGATGAGCGACTCGACAACAGCTCACAACTTGCATCGCGGTTCCGCAAGCACGTCGCGCAAACATCCGAAGCCCCGCGCGCTCTCGAGGTCACCTCTGCTCGCGGTTGCTGGGTGCATACAGCGGATGGTCGGAAGCATCTGGATCTGCTCGCCGGGATCGGCGTTGCCGCAATCGGCCACGCACACCCCCGGGTAGCCCGGGCCGTCGCCCGGCAGGCTCGCCTCTATACCCATGTCATGGTCTATGGCGAGGATGCGCTTGACCCGCAGGTCGAATTGGCCGAGCGGCTCGCCGCTCGGCTCCCCGACAGCCTGCAATCCACCTACTTCACCAATAGCGGTGCCGAAGCGATCGAAGGCGCGCTGAAGCTTGTCCGCAAGGCAACGGGCCGCTCCCGAGTCCTCTCCTTTCAAGGCGCCTTTCATGGGGACACAACTGGCGCGGTCGCACTCGGGGGAAACCCGATCTACCGGGAACCCTTTCGCCCCCTGCTGGCCGATGTCGAACAGATCCCCTGGAACGACCCCGCGGTGATCGAACAGATCGACGAGACCACGGCAGCCATTTTTGTCGAACCGGTCCAGGCCGAAGCTGGCGTGCGCGTTCCCGCGCCGGACTTTCTGCCCAAGCTGCGAAAACGTTGCACGGAGGTAGGCGCACTTCTGGTCTTTGACGAAGTCGTCACTGCCTTTGGTCGCACCGGGAAGTTTTTCGGCTTCGAGCATTGGCCCGAAGCGGTTCCCGACGTTCTGGTGCTGGCCAAGTCTCTGGGAGGCGGACTGCCCCTGGGCGCCTTTATCTCTTCGCCCGAAACTCAGGCCTGCCTCGCCAATGACCCCCCGCTGGGCCACGTCACCACTTTCGGAGGCAATCCGGTTTGCTGTGCCGCAGCACTAGCCAGTCTGGAAGTCCTCGAGGAAGAGGACCTTCCGAACCGGAGTGCCGAGATGGGCCGCTCCCTTCTCGCTCGCCTCCAAGGTCTGGTCGGGCACGGGGGTCTGGTCGAGGCCCGTGGGCTGGGCATGCTCATCGGTCTGGAATTCGAATCTCCCGGGGCTTGTGCCTGCTTTGTCGAGGGATGCCGCGCCCGGGAGGTCCTGCTCGGCTGGACCCTGCACGAGGATCGCGTCGTTCGGCTCGCCCCTCCCCTGATTTTATCCGAGGAAGAATCCGAGGAGGCCATCCGCAGGTTGGCCGAAGCCCTTCATGGGGGCGCTGCTTAAGCCTCTTCTGCCTGCCGAAGAAGTTCGGCCTCGATAAAAGAATCCAGATCCCCGTCGAGGACGGCATCTGTATTGCCAACCTCGTGGTTGGTCCGATGGTCTTTCACCATTCGATAGGGGTGCAAGACGTAGGATCGAATCTGGCTTCCGAAATCAATCTTCTGCTTGGAACCGGCGATCTGCTCTTTTTCCTCTCGCTGCTTTTCAAGCTCCAACTCATAGAGCCGGGATTTCAGAACTTTCATCGCCGTCGCCTTGTTCTTATGCTGTGATCTTTCGTTCTGGCAGGCCACGACGATCCCGGTCGGGATATGCGTCAAGCGCACCGCCGAGTCGGTCTTGTTGACGTGCTGGCCGCCCGCACCCGAAGAGCGGTAGGTGTCGATTCGCAAATCTTCGTCGCGAACCTCGATCTCGATATCGTCATCGATCTCGGGAGTGACAAAGATTGCTGCGAAGGAGGTCTGGCGCCTGGCATTGGCATCGAAAGGCGAGATCCGCACCAAACGGTGGATCCCGGCCTCGGCGCGCAAATAGCCATAGGCAAACTCGCCTTTGACCAAAAACGTCGCGCTTTTGATGCCCGCACCTTCCCCGGGAAGCTCCTCGACGAACTCGACCTCAAATTCGCGACGCTCGGCCCAGCGCAGCACCATCCGCATCAACATCTCCGCCCAATCCTGAGCCTCGAGACCGCCGGCACCCGGGTTCAGGTTTACGATGGCGTTGCTGCTATCATGTTCGCCGGACAGCATGCGCTCAAATTCCATCTTGCCGGCTGCCGACTCGAGCTCTGCGAGTCGGGACTCCGCCTCGACGAGCCCTTCCTCTTCTCCCTCGGCCGCCATGTCGAGGAAGACATCGATATCCTCGAGGCCGGTAGTCAGGCGCTGAAAGATTTCGATGCGACCATTGATCCCGGCGCGTTCGCGCAGAACCTCTTGCGCTCGCTCCTGGTCCTGCCAGAGGTCATCACTCGACGACAGTTCGTCGAGTTCGGCGATTCGATCCTTGAGTTGAGCGAGGTCAAAGATGCCTCCCGAGCGCTTCGACGCGCTCCCCGAGTTGTTCCCGGCGTTCTCGACCCTCCGCCACCTGCATGCTCGCACTCATAGTGGTTCTCTGAATAGCGAAGCTTCCGCGGGACTGCCATCCACGGGGCCAGGCAACGCCACGGTGCAATTCTCTCGGGAACCCGATAACCAAGTCTCCATGAATGCGATCAACCAGGCTGGTGGTACCGTGGGTATTCTGGTCAACCCTTCCTCGGGGCGAGATGTCCGCCGCCTCGCGGCACGCGCCCAGCAACAGACGCTCGAAGCCAAAAGGAATCAGGTCTCGCGTATCGCCGTCGGCGTGGCGGCCGCCGGGGCGCGCAAGGTCATGGTCATGCGCGATCCCATGCGGGCGGCAACCGCAGCGCTGGAGCCAATCGGGGTCGATCTGGAAGTCGAAGCTCTGGACGTAGGCGCCTGCCTGCGACCCTCCGATACGCAGGAAGCAGCCCGACAGATGCGCGCCAGAGGTTGCGGTGCTCTGGTGGTGCTCGGCGGGGATGGCACCAACCGGGTCATTGCCGAAGTATGGCCTGATGCACCGCTGGTGCCGATCTCCACGGGAACCAACAATGTCTTTCCCAATCTCGTGGAGGCAACGATGGCCGGAGCCGCCGCGGGTCTGGTCGCTTCGGGTCGCCTGACGCTCGAATCCGTTACCCGTAAGGCGAAGGTCGTTCGAGTCGCGGCGCAGGGCCGCAAAACTCTGGGCCTGATCGATGCCGTTCGACTCGAAGGAGATCATGCCGGCAATCGCATGCCCTTTGAACCCGAACAGCTCCGGGATATTATTCTCACCCGAGCCGAACCTGCCGCAATCGGCATGTCTCCCATCGGGGGACTGCTGATGCCCTGCGGAACAGACGATGATTTCGGCGTGCACGTGATCTGCACAGACCACGACGGGGGCGGACGGCCGCTGCTGGCGCCCATCTCGCCGGGGCTCTACCGCACGGTACACGTCGCGGAAGTGCGCAAGGTTGCCCTTGGCGAGACCTTCGAGATCCGGGGGCCCGGAGTCCTCGCCTTCGACGGAGACCGGGAAATTACTCTTGACGCACAAGAGCCCGTCGAGCTGAAGATCGTGCGTGACGGACCACAAGTGCTCGATGTACCTCTCGCGATGCGCCAGGCCGCTGAGCAAGGGCTCTATCTGAACCGTGGCACCTTCAAGGATTCGCACGGGGGTGCTCCCGGATGCTGTTGAATCCCTGAGGCCGCAGGCGGCGATCCTCCGATCCTTCAGGCCCTGCTCGAGGATGCACCAACCATCGCGTGCCGAACCAGATCACCCCGCAGCTGCCATGGTGGCTGCCTTTACCAGCAATCAAGCTCTAAATTCGGCAGCAAAAAAATCTCCAAAACAACCGTTTGCTAAGCCCTTTTGACCTTTCGCAGGGTGATTGCCAATTCATTTGCCAACCCTTGTTTACGAGCTCAAGATAGGTCGGGTAGTATCCGATTCAGAGATTCAGAATCATGCAAAAATTACTCAAATGGACACTCCCTCTCTTGTTGGTCTTCGGCATGGGAAACCCTGCCCACGGCGCCTATGAGGAGGCCCTCTGGAATGTCACCCGAACCAACGGCGTAACCTATGGTCAGGGAGCCACAGGTGGCGGGAGCAACGTCTTCGACCTCCAGCTCGATATCTATGAGCCCGAGGGCAATCCCGACCAGAACAAACCCGTCATGATTTTTGTTCACGGCGGCGGTTTCACCGGCGGCAATCGAGAGGGCATGTCGTGGCTTTCCTCGGCCTTCGCAAGCCGCGGCTATCTGGCCGTCTCCATTACCTACCGCCTGAAATGGCAGAATCCACCCGCTGACCCGAACTACGTTTTCTACTACCCGGACATCGCCAAGGCCGTTCATGCGTCTGCGGTGGATGCCAAAAGAGCCATCCGCTGGCTGCGTGCCAACGCCGATTCTCTCGGGATCAATACAGACCGGATCTTCATCGGCGGAACATCAGCAGGTGGCTTCATTTCCCTGCACGCCGGTATCACTGATGACGAAGATTACTTCACCGACCTGCCAGGCCAAACGCCATTGGCCATCAATAATCCAAATGAGACGGCCGAGGTTCATGGAATCCTCAACTTCTGCGGCGGCGCGATGCTCTCGGGGTTCGACCCCAACGACCCACCTGTCTTCATGGCGCATACGGTCGGGGACAGCACCGTTCCGGTCGTCCTGCCGGATCTGGTTGAAGATGAATTGATCGCCAACGACATTCCGTATGAGTACTACCGGCTCACCAACGGCGGACATTGCGGATTTTTCAGCCAGACGATCGACGGTCTCGGGTTTGTGGATCTGCTCGTACGCTTCATGAATCGAAATGTCTGGGATGTCGAACCGGAACCCCGAATGATTCCGGCCACAAAGCTCCAACTCAAGGACGACCATCGCACGCCCCCCAACCTTCGCCGCCGGAAACTGAATTTCCTGGCCAAGACCTCGCCGCTGAACCTTGTGCCGCCCGTGGCCCCCGTAGCTCTGAGCGAGAGTGATCCGACCGTATATGGCGCAAACCTCGAGATCTACAGCCCCGACGGGTCTGCGGAGGACCACCTTGTCATCGAATTACCGGCCGCCGGATGGACCGCGATCGGGCCTGACGCAGCACGAGGTTATCGATACAAGGCACCCGCAAACGGCAACGAAGCCGACGTCCGGATTCGTCTCAAGAACGGACTTCTGAAAATCGTCGGCAAGGGCGCAGGCATGCCGTCATTGCAAAACGCACCGTATGGTCGGTTGAGTCTGCGATTCCTGTTGGGATCCGGCACACAATATTGCGCCACGACGGTCGCCGGACGTGAGGACTCCACTCGCCAGTATCGCGCCGAGCCGCAAAGCATCGTCACCTCGGCATGCCCGGACCGCCCGGTTGGCTCTGCAAGCCAGGCTTTTCTCGATACACCCTCGAACCTGATCGACTAATCGGGCAGGAGGATGCCTTGCGGGGCATTCACGTCGCGGTGCCGGTCGACCGCGCCATGCAGGCGGCGCAGACTGTCGTCCAGCCCACCGGGCCGGCTGCGGCGCAGCCAGGCGTTACTTTGCCACTCGATCGCTTCGAGGAGGTCCGCTGCCAGCTCCTCGGACGTGGGGGTTTCAAGACCCGCCTCCTGCGCCAGAATCCAGGCGCCGCCGCGAGCAAGTCGCATCGCTGCCGCCAACTCCAGTCGGAGGGTATCGGCCTGCGCGGGGGGCAGCGTGACGTCCGGCAACTCCTCCATGAGGTCCTCGAGTTCCTGCAAAACAAAGAGGACTCCATCGGGGTCGATTGTACCGTCGCTGGGAAGTCCCCCGCCCACCAGTTTTTCATGCAGCGGACTTCCGTTGACGCCCTGCAGGCCGGTGCGTTCGGCAAGACAACCCAGGCGCTCCAGCATCCGACCAAATCCATCGACCGGCTGCGCAAATCCAACTCGATCCAGAAGCGCCGCGAGATCCTGGCCCTGATGAGAATCTCGACACCAACTCAGCCCTGCGCCTTCGAGCAAAGGCATCATGCTCACCGCAAATGGTTGCATATGGCCATTGTCCCCCCAGTCCGTGATGAGGTAGCCCGTGGCACCGGACGCAGCACCCACAAGGGCAGCATCGTCAAGATTCGCTCGCGCGTTTGATAATCGACCGACCAGAGAATTCCAGCCGGATGTGCCCGGACATACCCAGAACGGGACTCCGGAATCGGCGAAATTACGCACATGATAGGAAAACCCCTGCAAGGATTCCTCGGTCATCCCGAACTCGGCCAGCACCGGCAGTACCCATGCGGGCACCCGTTGGTCGGCCGCGGGCGCCTCGTAATGCCAAACCAGAGCGACCAGATCACCTGCGGGCAATTCACCGAGCAGCTCGGGATGGTTACGCAGCACGTCTCCCCAGAAAAGAACCTCTTTGCCTTCCGCCTGCAGGTGGTCGATCACCTGACGAACGAAAGAGAGATAGACCCGGGGCATTCCGTGATCCTGGACTTCGGCGGCACTGAAGCCCTTGCCCAGCTCGAAAGTTTCGTCGCAATTGATATTCACCCGACGGCTGGTGAAATTGGGGAGCAGTTCATCCAGCAAGCCGCAGACCAGAGCCGAGCTCTCTGCCGTTGGCCGGAGAACCGAAGCCGGCATTTCCATACCGAGACTCATCGTCCACCCATCCGGCGTTTCGGCAAACTGCCGGTAGTCGTCGTGCTTGAGCCAACGCCCCATATGGCCAAAACAATTCTGGTTGGCGGCCAACTCGATCCCGTAATCACGACACAGGGCATCGAGCCACTGCACGTCCTCGGCTGTCATGGGTGAAGCTTCCGCCCAGACCGCTGGGTGGTTTCGGTAGGCAAAGGTATGCTCGGTATAAAGCTGAAAATGGTTGATGCGAATGCGGCTGAGGAATCCAACGATTTCTTCCAGGGTCTCGCGGGTCGGTACACGATCGCGACTGACGTCCAGCATATAGCCTCGCACAGGAAATTCCGGCCAATCCTCGATTTCCAATTCCGGAGCGCCGCCGGGTTCTGCCTGCTCAAGCTGGCGCAAAGTATCTCGAGCATAGCGCTCCCCGGCGCGGTCCCCGCAGGCAATCAACGCCTTGCCGGCGAGAATTTCGATGCGATACCCCTGTGGTGGCAACTCGCCCTCCGCAACCACCGCCACTTCCAGCGGCCATGGCTGAGCCTCCCGGGAAAGATACCGACACGTTCGCGGAATCGGGAAGATTTGGCTCATGAGGTTCACGCGCCGCCTCCGTCTTGGTTGCCGAGGAGGTTCTCCACTAATTGGCGATACACCGAGTCGGACTGTGCACCAACCACCTGTGCGAGAACTTCGCCGTCACGGACGGCCAGGACCAGTGGAATGGAGCGAACCGCATAATTCCCTGCGGCGCGCGGGTTCTGATCGATATCGACGGTGGCGAGCAAAAAACGCCCGGCAAATTCCTCGGCGAGATTTTCCAGCACCGGGCCCACCACCTCGCACGGACGACACCAGGGAGCCCAGAAGTCGACCAGGACCAGCTTGTGCCGGGATCTCTCGAGGACCTCGCGCACAAAGTTCTCGTCCCCCACCTCCATAAACCAGCTCTCGGATGCCACGCCGGTATCTTATCGGTCATCCTGGGTGCAGGGAACCTGCGGCCCGACCGATTGGTCAGGGATTCCCTCTTGACCCGGCGTGGATGCTGGGTCAATTCTAGGAAATCTGATCGAATAATCGATCGATCGACCTACGAGGGAAGCAGCATGGAAATCAGCAAGGAAAGTCGGGAAGAAAAAGCCCAACAGCTGCACCCCAGCGAACTGTTCAAGAACGGCATGATGAGCCCCGTGCGCGATGTGCACCGGTTCTACGACCATATGCGCTTGCATGAGCCGGTCCGCAAGATCCGCAGCGAGCTCGGCGACACCTGGCTTGTGACTCGCTACGATGACGTCAATCGGGTTCTCCGTGATGCCGGGACGTTTTCTTCCATCGCCAATGCCAAGGGGATCGGTCTCGTCATGGGAAGCACGATCATCGAAATGGACGGAAAGCAGCATTTGCGCCAGCGCCGTCTGATCACCCCAAGCTTTTCCCCGCGAGCCATTCGTGAAACCGCCACCACGGTCATCGACGAATCGATCGACCATTTGATCGACGCTTTCGCAAATGATGGCAAGGCCGATCTGGTCAAGCAATTCACCTACACTTTTCCGATCCGCGTGATCGCAGACCTGATCGGGGTACCAATTGCCGATTACCACCAATTCCACACCTGGGCACTGCAACTCATCAGTGTCTACGACGATCCCGAGGCGGGCTTCGCCGCAGCTCAGCATATCGTGGATCATCTCAAACCGATCGTCGAAGAACGTCGTCGAGAACCACAAAACGACCTCTTGTCGACACTCGCACATGCACAGATCGACGACGAAGCTCTCCTTGAAGAAGAGATCCTGAGTTTCCTGCGCCTCCTTTTGCCAGCCGGGGCCGAGACGACCTACCGTTTCACCGGAACCACCCTGCATGCACTGCTCACCCATCCCGAGGCCATGCAGGCAGCTCGGGAGAACCCCGCGAACCTCTCCACGATTCTGGAGGAAGTCCTTCGCTGGGAGTCTCCCGTGCAATACGTCAGCCGGGAAACCACCTGTGAAGTGGAGATTGCCGGGAGTACGATTCCCCCAGGGGTCCTCATCATGGCGTGCCTGGGCTCGGCAAACCGCGACGAGACAAAATTCCCGGAAGGCCACCGACTCGACCTGGGGCGCCACAATACGAACGAGCATCTGGCTTTCGGCTTCGGTGCCCATTTCTGTCTGGGCACCCACCTTGCGCGCATGGAAGCGCATCGGGCCGTCGCTCGCTTGCTCGAGCGTCTGCCCGGATTGCGACTCGATGAACAAGAAGAGTCACATATGGTCGGCATCGCCTTTCGCTCACCGGATACGCTCCACGTTCACTTCGACTCCTGAGGCGTTCGACAAGAACCGTCAGCGCTCGGGACCAGAACCCCGGCCCCGAGCGCTGGCAGACCTTACCTACTCGAGATCATCAACGATCGTGATCTCGAAGAAGCTCTCGACGCAACGAGCATAGTCGCCATCGAGGAAGGCCGAAAAAGGCGTCTGGTAGCTCACCAATTGGCAGGCTTCTGCCTGGGTCCAATCCTGCTCCCAGTTGATGGCGAGAGCTCCGGACCCCTGCGTATCGAAGCGCTGCATATTCGCGCAGCCTAGAACCTCGTCTGCGGCCAGAGGAACCTCGAGCTCCCGGGCGAAGTTCCGATAGTATTCAATACGGTTGCGCGACTGTGCGTGCTCGGTTGGCCCACCACATTCGACGCCACCGTTGATGATCTGCGTCGTGACACCGAAGCCCGGCTCAAGCCCGCCCGCGAGATCATGAGCGTTCGGAACCCAGGTCCCATCAAGCGCATGCAGCATCGATGGCTTGGGAGGTTGCGGATAGACATAGAAGAACACCGCACTGGCAAGATTCAACCAGGTATCGGCGACCAGATTCGGTTGCTCGAGAAGGACCGTGACATCGCCAAACATCGCTTCGGAGAAGGGTCCGTAGTTGTAGTTGTAACTGAGCTGCTTGGCGCCACGGCCGAAGTAGCTCTTGTATTGACCCGCCTGGGGGTGGCCGCCATCAAATACGGAACAAGGCCAGGCTTCGCCCTGCCAGCTCGCAGGATCACAGATCCCGTAGCCGCCCGCCGCATCCTCGCTCCATCCCAATTCACGCACGTAGACCAAACCCTGACGCCACTGCGGCTCGGGCCAGGCGATCGTATGGCCTCCGGTCTCCTGGGTGAAGTGTGCGAACATGGTTGCCAGAGCCTTGCGACAGATAGCATCCGCATCGCGCCCGTCGTTGTAGGTCCCGCAGAATGCCGGGAACTTGGCGATCGCACGAAGGAAGTTGGTATAAGTGTACTCCGGTGCACGGCGGGGAAAGAAAAAGTCCCAGTCGGCAGCATCGACAATTGATTCGACCCGCTGCACATTTTCGGGATTTGCCGATCGACCGGCCACAACCGCCTCCACAGCGGCATTGTCCAGCGTCTGGATGGAGCGTTTCACCTCGGCCATCAGGGCCCCGCTGGTAAGCGCCTCTTCCGTTGCCAGAAGTTCACTCAGATAGACCGGGGAGCCCGCGGTCGGAGTGGTCGCGTCGGGAATCGCGTCGGGAATCGTCTCGAGCACCGGGTCGATGACCACAGGATCGATTGTCCCCGGCTCAGCAGAGCCCGCATCCCCCAAGTCCTCGCTCCCATCGATGGCACATGCCACGGACGCGTCGCCGGCCAACCGCCAAACGCCCCAGACACCGGTCGTCCCGGGTTCGTCCCCGCGAGTCCACCATTGTGCTTCCCATTCCGCTCCCGCATGGGAGACGAACGCGCCCCCGACATAGACAGCCTCTCCATCCCAGACAGGACAATCCGTCGAGACAGGCAACGAATCCGAGACGGGGTCTGTCGGCGGCATCCATCCCACGTTGTCTTCGGGCATCGGGTCGGCCGGAGCATCCTCGGCGGAATCGTCAACGACGTCCACGGGAAGATCCGCCAATGAATCGTCCACCGGTATCTCCGGGGCATCCCCTACCGGGACGACCGGTTCCGGGCTCGTATCGCTAGTGCACACAGCAGCATCCGCTTCGAGGCGCTCCCATGGCGTCTCCCAGGGTTGCTCCACAAGATCCACATCCGAGGGCAGTTCCTGAGGTCCTGCCCACCATTTGGCCGCGAAGAGATCCCCTTGCAGACAAGTCTGGGCGCCTCCGACATAAATCGACCCGGGGACATAGTTCTCGGCAGCCCGAGCGGTATTCCCGCCAAGCACGACCAGCCCGAAGGCCAGAACAGCCGCGCCCATCTGTACTCCGGCTTTGACTCTGGATTTTTCTCTGGCTTTTTCTCTCGCTTCGTATCGCTTTATCATTTCCATGCTCTTTCCGTGCATGATTCGCCTGGAATGCCATGGTCGGGCCCTGATGAGCCTCCCGAGCACGGGCTCGATGAGCCCATGCCATCCGACAGGATAAAATTCCGCGGAGCCGCCGCCGATCACGTGCCCCGAGAGCACTGCTTCCCGGAACGAATCGGAGACGACCGCTGGTCGACATTCAAGCGATGGCACTTTTGAATGATCCCAAAGAAGTGCAACCGCCATGCCAGACGAAACCCGTGAATTTTCAAAGGCGATGTCCGCGCAATCGAATTTCAGAGCCGCTGAACCGTCATCGATGGATGACAGGTGTGGTCTTCAAGCGACACGGGTCCATGCGAGTTGCCATGGCATCGCCAGTTTGCACCGAGCCTTCACCGGTGGGCGAGCGCAGCAAGCAACTCCGCCTGCTTGCCCAGGTGGCGCTCATGCTCGGCATCGGAAAGCTCATGATCAAAGCCCAGAAGGTGCAAAAGTCCGTGCGCCAGGAGTTCGAGGATTTCGGCCCGCAGAGAGTGGCCACGCTCTGCAGCCTGACGCTCGGCCGTCTCGATTGAGATCACGACATCTCCCAATACAGCCTCGGGCCCGGGGAACTCGCCCTCGCGTTGCGAAAAAGAAAGGACGTCGGTCGGGCGATCGCGCTGGCGGTAGATTTGGTTCAACTGGTGAATTTCATCGTCCCCGGTCAGAAGGATGGACAACTCGCTGCTGTCCTGGTCGAGACAAGAAAGCCAGAACGCGGCCGCCTGCTCCACCTCGGGCACCCACTCCCCCCAACCTTCGCGAGCAACTACGCTGACGTCCGCCATCAAGTGCGGTCGTAGGCCGTAATAATGCGCTGCACCAAGGGGTGTCGCACCACATCGCGCTCGGTGAATTTCGCAAATCCGATATCGTCGATTTTATGCAGAAGCTCTCGAGCTTCGATCAGTCCGGATTTCTTGCCGTCGGGCAGGTCGGTCTGGGTCACATCGCCGGTAATGACAGCCTTCGAACCAAAACCGAGCCGTGTGAGGAACATTTTCATCTGCTCGGGGGTGGTGTTCTGCGCTTCGTCGAGGATGACGAACGAATCGTTCAGCGTTCGCCCTCTCATGAACGCCAGAGGCGCGACCTCGATGGTGCCGTGCTCCATATATTTTTTCGCCCGCGCCGGATCCACCATATCGTTAAGCGCATCATAGAGCGGTCGAAGATAAGGGTTTACCTTTTCGGCCAAATCCCCCGGAAGAAAACCCAGCCGCTCGCCCGCTTCGACCGCTGGACGCGCCAATACGATGCGCGTCACGTCGTTGCGCAGCAAGGCTGCGACCGCCATCGCCATGGCCAGATAGGTCTTGCCGGTACCGGCAGGCCCGATCCCGAAAACAATATCCTTGTTGCGAATCAGATCGATATAAAACTTCTGCGCCACGGATTTCGGAGCAATCGTGCGTTGGTGCGACGAGATATAGATCGTATCCAGAAAGATCTCATGCAGACGCGCCTGCCGGTTGGCCGAGAGAATCCGCACGGCGTAACCAACATCGGAAGGGTAGAGAGGGTAACCGCGCGCAAGAAGCTCCAGCAATTCCCGAAATACACGAGCACCGAGCTCCGTTTGCTCCTCATCCCCGCGGCACTCGATCATCGACTCATGCACAACTGCCTGCACGCCCGTTCCCGACTCCACGATTTTCAAATGCTCGTCTTGCTGGCCGAGGAGTCCGGTGAGCAGGCTCGAGTCAGAAACCTCGACCTGCACTCGACATTGCGGCTGTTTCGCTTCGCTGCTCATAAGGCGAGAATCTCCGGGACGCGGGCCAGAGCCTCGTCGAGTTTTGCAGGATCCTTGCCCCCTGCCTGAGCAAAATCGGGACGGCCACCACCGCCACCGCCCACAATCGGGGCAATTTCGCGGATAATATTCCCGGCCTGGATCTTGTCGGTCAGATCCGCGGTAACGGCGGCCAACAAAACGACCTTCTTGCCATCGACACCGCCGAGTACGACAACGCCGGAGCCCAGCTTGTCGCGAAGCTGATCCGCCAGCCCGCGCAGGACCTTGGCGCCACCATCAACTCGCTGGACCAGAAGCGAAATTCCCGCGACTTCCTGCACATCATCCATCAAATTCCGAGAAGCTCCGGAGGCCAACTTGGCTTCGGCAGACTCGACTTTTCTCTCCAATTCCTTTTGCTGTGCCAGCAACTTCTCGATTCGCGGACCGAGTTCGCGCTCATCGGTTTTCAGCAATGTGGAAAGGCGGCGAATCTCTTCTTCACGATCGCGCACCTGGTCGAGAGCGACTCGACCGGTAACGGCTTCGATACGACGTACACCGGCACCAACAGCAGACTCGCCGCTGATCTTGAACAAGCCGATATCACCAGTGCGGGAAACATGGGTCCCGCCGCAGAGTTCCACGGAGAATTCTCCCATCTGCAGTACACGAACTTCATCCCCGTATTTATCCCCGAAGAAGGCCAGCGCACCCGCTGCCACAGCATCATCGAATGCCATTTCGGTGGCACGCACTTCCGCATTCTCGCGGACCCGATCGTTGACCCAATCCTCGATCGCGGTGAGCTGCTCGGGCTCTACCCGACTCCCATAAGTGAAGTCGAAACGAAGCCGCTCGGCCGTCACCAAGGATCCCGCCTGATGAACTTCCGCCCCGAGGAACTCTCGCAAGGCCGCATGCAAAATATGGGTGGCCGAATGATTCAGCCGGGTGGCCTCCCGGCGCCCATGGTCCACCCGGAAGGTTGCCGCCGCGTCTGGCGCAATCGGCCCCTTGAGGACCTTGCCTCGGTGCACGATCAGATCCTGTCGGGGTTTGAGAGTATCATGCACCTCGATCAGGCCGCCGTCGGCCAGCTCGATCATGCCCCCATCCCCAGCCTGCCCGCCCGACTCTCCATAGAAGGGGGTTTCGGCAGAAACGATATCGATGAGATCTCCGTCTTCGGCACGATCCAGCGGCTCACCCTCACAGGCCATGGCCAGGATGCTCGACTCGGCGGCTTCCTGATCATAGCCGACGAAAGCCGACTTCTCGTCCCCGAAGCCCCCGCCGGTGGCGGTGGAGAACCGCGCGCCCTCACGCCCTCGCGCGCGTTGTGCCTCCATCGAACGATCAAAGCCCTCCTGGTCTACCGACAACCCCTCCCCGCGCAAGATATCTTCGGTCAGGTCAAACGGGAACCCGTAGGTATCGTAGAGACGAAAGGCGACATCACCGGAAAGTGTCTGTTCGCCGCGGCTCGCCATCTTGTGCCGTTCGTCGGTCAGCAGTCCAAGGCCCTTTTCGAGAGTCTCCCCGAAGCGCGCCTCTTCCGAGGCAACCGTCTGACCGATGCGGGTGCGATGCTCGATCAGTTCGGGATAGGCCGGTCCGAGAATTTCCACCGCCTGGTCGGTGACCTTCCCGAGAAAAGCGTCCTGAATTCCGAGAACATGTGCCTGGCGCGCTGCACGGCGCAGTAGGCGTCGGAGAACGTAACCACGACCTTCATTCGAGGGAAGGATGCCGTCACCAATCATGACCGCGACCGACCGTGCATGATCGGCAAGCACGCGGAAAGCGACGTCTTCGGGACCGTAGGCTCCCGTGTAGGCGCGACCGCTCATTTCTTCGGCAACACTGATGAGACCGCGCAGAAGATCGCTATCGTAGTTCCCGTTGCCGCCCTGCAGGATCGAGACAACGCGCTCGAGCCCCATGCCGGTATCCACATGACGCGCGGGCAGATCACCCAGGCTTCCATCCGCTTTGCGATCGTTCTGGATGAAGACCAGATTCCAGATCTCCATATAGCGGGCGCAATCGGAATTGACCCCACATTCGTGACCGGGGGGAAGATCACAGGCCTCCGGCCCGCGATCAAAATGAATTTCCGAACAAGGACCACAGGGACCCGTCTCGCCCATTTCCCAGAAATTATCCCGGGCACCACAACGCAAGACTCGCTCGGGGTCGATGTCGGTGATTTTCGGCCACAGGGCTGCGGCCTCATCATCCGTCTCGAAGACCGTCGCGTAGAGCTTGTCTTTGGGAAGCCCCCAAACGTCGGTCAGCAATTCCCAAGCCCACTCAATTGCCTCGGCCTTGTAGTAGTCACCAAAGGACCAGTTCCCCAGCATCTCGAAAAACGTCTGGTGGTAAACATCCCGTCCGACATCATCGAGGTCGTTATGCTTGCCCGAGATCCGGAGGCACTTCTGGGAGTCCGCCACGCGCGGAGACCGCGGCTCCTCGGTTCCCAGAAACACATTCTTGAAAGGGACCATTCCCGCATTGGTGAACATCAGGGAGGGATCACTCGCAGGAACGATCCGATCGCTGGGCACGATCAGATGCCCGCGCTTCGCGAAGAAATCCAGAAAAGATTGTCGGACCTCGGTACCGGTCATGGCGCCTTACTAGCAGAAGGGACACCGGTCCTGCACGAGAGCCGTTTCCACTCCCGTTGTAGCCGGACACTAGTCACGCAGGATGACATCGAGAGCAAACTGGACCTTCTTGAGCAATCGTCCCAGAACGTTGTGGTGGATATTGCGGCGCAGGCCGATCAGGACTTTGCGCTCGAGAGTGTAGCGCAACGGACGACTTCTTTTGGGTGGCTTTTCGCCACTGGCCGCCGCATCGTTGAGGTCCTGGAGAATCTCGGACCGCGGATACCCGAGCGTCTCGAGGTCCTCATCCTCCAATTGATCCACAATCGACAGAACTTGCTCCAGAGATTGCGGATTCGAGGCGATCTCGACGGCCCAACGCTTGATCGAAGATGTGACGGGGCGATCATGCTGACCGACGCCGATGGGGTCCCCGAGGCCTTGAAACTCCTCGGATTGATCCTGGTAGTTGATCGCCGAGGCTTCGAACGGAATCCCCAGATGGTCACAGATCGAGCGGAAACCCGCCTCGGGATCGGCCACAAAATCTTCATAACAAATCGAGACAAAAGGCACGGGCTTCTCGCGAAGCATTCGAGCCAGAGCCGGAACATAACGCTGCAGAATCGGGTTATGCTCCATCGCCACCTCGTAATCGCCGTCGAAAAACGAATTCACGTAGGAGGAAAGAATTGCCAGAGGGTGCCGCGTCAGAACGATATAGCCGGCCTCGGGATACAATTTGGTCAGAAAGGGCAGAACCAGCGAATTTGCTGGCGTCTTGTCGAGGAAATATTTCTTGTCCGGAGTCTGCCCCAGAATCGCCCCGTAGACCGAATCGGTATAAGCGCGAAGCGCTTCCAGATAGTCCTGTTCGCCCCCGGGCAGATCCGCGACCAATTCCTGAATTGCCTGCTGGACGTTGAAGGGGTCGTAAGGGGCTTTCTGGACGCTGCCGAAATACCCCAGATGCGCCAATGGCGTGATCAGGTGTGGTTCGGCCCGGCTGGCGACCTCAGAATGTGCGCTGAGGATTCGCGCCAGGAGGGTGGTTCCCGATCGGGGAGCACCCACCAGAAAAATCAAGCGATTTTGCACCCCTTAGGTTTAGCCAAACCGAGGCCGACGGGCTACCTCTGAAGTTCATAAGGCCATTATCATGCCGTCGAGGAAGAAAAATAACCGTCCGAACCCACACCGGGGCATGCATCCGCCGAGCCGACCCTGGCTCAGCGGAAAGCGCCCCTGGCTGGCCGGCCTGGCACTATTCGCCCTCCTCATCAGCCCCGCGCTGCGCGACCCGGCCAAGACCATCATCACCGGCGGGGCAACGCAGGGATCGCAAGCAGCCTTGCCGACCGCCAACAAAACCGACCACGAAGTCCGCCCCTTTACCTTGCTGGTCTTCGGCGCCGAGCGCTTGCTGTCGCCTGGCGGACAGCCCGCGGCCTGGCCGGGCTATCCGCGCACCCGGACGGCTCCGGCCGACGCCCCGGGCCTCATCGCCTCCGGGATCGCAACACCTCTGGTTGCCCTCGGGCAACCCGTTCTGGCCTGGAACCTCGCGGCGATCCTGATCCCCTGGCTGACCCTGCTCAGCATGGCATGGCTCTGCCGAACCGTTTCGGGCAATGCCGTTGCTGCCGGCATCGCGGGACTGGGCTATACCTTGCAACCGATCATCCTGCTCGAGCCGACCCTGACGTTCCTGCTGCTTTCGCCTCTTCTGCCCGCCGCGATCCTGGGCCTCCAGGGAATGCTTGCGGGGAAAGGCCATTGGGCATTCGGTTGGTTCGCCTGTATTTGTCTGGCTCTGGTCTGGGCGCCACTCCCGATCGCGTGTGCCGCCGGGATCGCCGTCGGGGTCCTGCTCCTGCATGCGCGACCGCACGAACAAAGCCTTGCCGGAAAGATTCTGATTCCCTTGATCTTTTTCGCCCTGCTCCGGGGGCTTCTGCACCCCGAACTGCGGATGCCCACGGCCCTGCTCTCCGGCGCCCCAGGCGTCAATGATCTTCGGAGCTTTTTCCCCGGCGGCATCTGGGGCCCCGGCCTTGTCATCAGCGGACTTGCCGTCCTCGCACTTCTCGACCGGTGGCGCGGCCCGCGCCTCGGGCCCATGGGCGACCCCCGCCTGCTGCTGCTCGGCATTGTGGCCGTGCTTCCCGTCCTGATCGCTGATCGTGCGGCATTCGGGGAAAGCCAGATCTCACTTCCGGGTACCTGGCTGGAGACGCGGTATCCCGTAGCCAATTCGCTCCGCTGGTGCCTGCGCCTCCTGCTGCCATTGAGCTGGTGCCTGCTGGCCTCCTTTGGTGGCCTTGCGATTCTCGAGCGGCTCGAAAAACCTCGTACCCGACAGATCGTGGCCCTTCTGCTTTTCGGGATGCTTGCCGCCGGGAACCTTCTATACCCGGCACCGCCGCTTTCCCTCGCGCCGATGCAGTCCCGCCACGTCAGCTTCCTGAGCCCGCCGGAGGAAGAGGCCCGCCTGCTGGGGCAAGCACAGGCGGGAGCCCTGCTCGATCTCCCCTCCGGAGGAACAGATCCGGCTTTCCACAGACTACTGGCATCCGCCTGGCACCGGCGCGCGACGACCCAGGGGAGCGCCGACGGGCGGGACCCGTCCCCGCTTCTGACACCCTTTGCCGCAAGGGTCGACCGCCCTGATGGAGCCGAAGCATTGGCGGCGCTGGGCTTCGGCAATATTTTGGTGCACAAGCATGACCTTACGCCCGAAGCCTATGAAAATTTCCTGCGCCGCCTGGCGCGTGGAGCCGGCGCCGGCGGCCGTTTGACCACACGTTTCGAAAGCCCCGGCCATCTCCTGCTCGGCCTGCAAGGGAACTTCCCGGTCTCCGAGAACCATGATGTGCTGGAGTCCAATCAACCTTCGACCTCCACACTGACCCTGGCCGCCCCGGAAGACCTGCTGGTCTTTGAACTTCAGGTCCGCGGCGAAGTGAATTTCCGCAATCCAGAAGCGGAAGAAGAAATCCCCATGCGTGTCGAATTCTTCGATGCCCGTGGCCGTCTGGTTTCCGAGCATGTGACCGGCGGGGTGCTCCCGATCGTAGTCGCCCACGGCGGGCTCGGACATATGGCCCTGCGCCTCCCCGTTCCCGCAGCACCCGGGCGCTATACCGCCCGGTTGGCACCGCAATCCGATCCGGCGCTGACGCTGGCCATCCAGTCCCTGGAGGTTCTTCCGGAAAACGACGCAGAGCGCTGAGAACAATCCCACAAGCGGCGGAAACCACGCGCAGGGCGGCAACCCGCAAAGATCTCGCACCACACCCGTGTCGAATGCTATGGTCGGGATTATGGAAAGACGAGATTTTCTCCACACGGCTTCTTCCGTTGGCTTGGTCACCGCGCTGGCGCCCCTTTTCGGAATCGCTGATGCCAGGGCGAGCAGCGGGACCGCGGACCTGATCAAAGGCCTGCAGGAAGACGATCTCATCTATGTCTCGACCCGCCGAAAGAATGGCAGCTGGAGCAGCCAGGCGCCGATCTGGTTCTGGTATGATCAGAACACGATTTACTTCACATGCTCGCCGGGTAGCTGGAAGGCCAGACGCCTCAAGGAAAAAGGCCCCGTCCGCATTCATGTCGGCAGCGACGATGGTCCCGAGATCCTCGGGGAAGCCACCCGGGTCTACGACCTCGATCTGATCGACCGCCTGGGGGATGCCTGGAATGCAAAGTACTGGATTGCCTGGCTCGGCTTTTTCCGGCCGCGCCGCGATCGCATCCAGTCCGGGAAGACACTGGCCTATGAGGTCAAACTGGCCTGATCCACACGGTCAGGTTTTTGCCTCTTCTGATTGCGGTGCCCCGCCGCCCACGAACCCTGCAATCAACAGCAAGATCACACCGGTGGTGATAAAGGCGTCGGCCACGTTGAACGCAGGCCAATGCCAATCGTTGATGTAGACGTCGAGAAAATCGACGACGGAGCCGTAGGCGAGTCGATCGATCGCATTTCCCAGAGCGCCGCCGAGAATAAAAGCCAACGAGATCAGCGACAACTTGTCCTCCCGCGGCGTACTCCGCACAAACCAGCCGATCCCCACGACGGCCACCACGGTCACCACCATGAAAAATGGCGTGCGAAACGAATCCGGGAAGTCCGCGAACATGCTGAAGGCCGCCCCCTTGTTGCGCACATAGGTGAGCGAAAAAAACCCATCGATGACCGGAATCGACTGATAGAGTCGCATATCCGCATCCACCCAGAGCTTGGTCCATTGATCCAGCAGGACAATCACGCCGGCAATCGATGCCACCAGCACATATTTCCCGAGGCCATCGCCCGGTTTCATCTGATCCTTAGCCAAACTCTTGCTCCCCACCGCCTCGCGATCTCTTCCTGGATCACGCTCCGACCTTCGATCGGCAATTCCTTTGGTTGTCATCTGGGCAGAGGATGTCAAATCCGGGCCTTTCCGGCTCGGAAATGTCGATATTCCGGCATGGGTGCGAAGCCAACGATCGTTTGGTTAGAAGAGACCTAACCAGGGCCACTTGCCCGGACGGAGGACAGCAAATGAAAGCAGTCGTTTTTCGAGGTGAAGGAAAATACGGTGTCGAAGAAGTTACCCTCGACCCGCCCAAGGCGGGCGAAGTCCGCATCAAAATGGGCGCAACTGGCGTCTGCCACTCCGACCTTTCGGTCATCAATGGCGTTTTGCCGCTACCGGCCCCGATCGTTCTCGGGCACGAGGGTGCGGGCACCGTCGCCGAGTTGGGCGAAGGCGTGACCAGCCTCGAGGTCGGCGATCACGTCGTCCTGTCCTTCATTCCCCAATGTGGCGCGTGCAATGAATGCCGCAACGGACGATTCGTGTTCTGCGAGGCCGGCGTGCCTCACGGCAAGATGATCGACGGAACCGCACGCGTTCACGGCGCCGACGGCGAAGAAATCAATGTCATGCAATTCCTCGGCTGCATGGCCGAAGAAGCCATCGTCCCGGCAACGGCCTGCGTAAAGGCAGATGAATCCGTTCCCTTCGATCGCGCCGCTCTGGTCGGCTGCGGCGTCACCACCGGAGTCGGCGCAGCCTTCAATACTGCCAAAGTAACCCCCGGCTCCACGGTCGCTGTTTTCGGTTGTGGCGGTATTGGCCTCTCCGTGATTCAGGGAGCGCAGCTTTCGGGTGCCAAGCAGATCATTGCCGTCGATCTGGCCGACAACAAACTCGAGATGGCGCGCAACTTCGGTGCCACCGATACCATCAATGGTGAAGACGGCCAGGCCGTGATGAAGATCCACGAAATGACGGGCGGCGGCGTCGACTTTGCGTTCGAAGCAGTAGGCGCGCCCGCACTGATGACCGCCACCTACGACGCATGCCGACGCGGCGGCACAGCGACGATCGTGGGCGTTGGCAGCCTGACCGACAGTTTCCCGATCAACGCACTCATGGTCTCGATGTCAGGAAAAACCCTCAAGGGCAGCATGTATGGGGACGCCAACCCGCATGTGGATTTCCCGATGCTGATCAACCTCTACCAGCAGGGAAAGCTGAACCTCGACGATATGATCAGCGCCACCTACACCATTGATGAAGCCGCCAAGGCATTCGAGGACATGGAGTCCAACAAGAACGCGCGAGGCGTCATTACCTATTGATGTCCCGGCGCTTCGGCGACCGAAACGGCAGCAGAAAGGGCCGCACTTCGATTGAAGTGCGGCCCTTTTTTTCAGGAAAAGATTTTGCTGCTCAAGCCGAGAACAACGCCCGCAAAAATGGTCAACATCACCAGAATCGGAAGCAGCAGTGCCACCGCGACCCGAAGGATGCCGGTATCATGGGCCGCCGCCAATCCGATAATCTGGATCACCCCGCCCCAGAAAAGGATCAAAACAGGCCCCACGATCGGGATTAACTGGAAGATGGAAGCCGCGCCCGAGGTATAGCAAGTGACGCGGAAGGTCGTTTCGAAAGAGCGGTTGGCCCCGCCGGTCGCCCACAGGCAGAGATGGGTCAAGCTGGCGCCAAAGAATTGACCCAGAATCACCATGAACGGGTAGCCCATCAGGTACACGATTTCGAAAAATCCCGGCCCACCGAGGGCCGCGTCGAAACTGGTTCCACCGAAATCGTATTGCGCGAGCATGCGGAGCGATCCGTCCGACAGCGCTACCGTGGACAAAATGACCACCGGCCAACCCACCGCAATGAGGAACAAGATCGGCGTTCCGAAGCCGCCGCTCCGCCGCATTGTCGCAAACGTATTGCGCGGCTGGCTCAGCACCAGGCTGATCGTGTTGATCAGAGCCGTGAAAAAGCCGAACTCATTGCGATTCTCAAAGGGTGGACCGAATTCGTTCGCAGGCGATGCTTCGCTCGTGGCGCCCATCTCGGGAGGTACAGCTTCGGGCGGCGGCGGCGAAAACGCCGGCAGACTCTCGAGTGCCTGCCATTCGGTCATCCCGGCCATCCAGGCGAGGTCTGTGGGCAGAAACCGGCCCGTCAGCAATCCTTCGCGAATTTCATGCTCCGGAAAAACGCCCAACTCCTGCCCATCTCGACCAAGGTGATAATCTGCCATCAGAACTCCGTTCCACCATCTGGTGCGATCTCGATGACCGCACCCTTGACCATGACCGGTACGATCCGGCGGCCGCCAGTCAGTTTAAGAAATTCGGTCATGGCCTGTGGTTCCCGTGTCAGATTCACTTCCTCGAGTACGTCCGCGCCGCAGCGCAGGCGCTCGCGCAGGTCATCGGAATAGGCGCATTCGTTGCGGGTATAGAGAAGAACTCGTGCCACGTCGAACAAAGACTACCCACAAAGAGATGTTCTGCCAATCTTCGCCGCCGGTCTTGTCCGGAGAAATCCGGTTTGTGGCCCCGGACCGCCCGTGACGCCTTTTAGCGACGCCAAAGAGGCCGCAAACGGAGCCAGAGATTCGATCCGAGAAGATAAACGAGCGAGAAAAATCCCAGAAGCGGAGCGACGGTGATTTTCGCAATCGCTCGACGCAGCATTTCAAAACGAGTCCGGTTTTCCCCCAGAAGCCCCAGATGCGCAACGATCCCGGGCAGGCGAAACAAGGTAACGGCTCGCGCCTCGAACATCTCGTCAAAGGCCACAATCGATCTGGTCCGCAGAAGAAAGGGAAGGAGCCGCAGTTCGGTGGTCGCGCCCCCGACCTGCAGAACGACGACATCAAATGGCGTCCGCCGCAGTTCGGGAAGCAACGAATAGCGTTCCTCCCACCGGGCCACATGGGTGGAGGCCACGTCAATTTCATGACGAAGAGATGCATCGCCTTCGCGCAGAAGAACCTCCAGGCGAGCTTCGCCGAAGAGACCGCGACTGCGCTCGACCAATCGCGGCAATCGGCTCCCCGAACCGGTTTGGACGATCAAGACGCGCTCGACACCCGAGAGCGGAATCGGTCGAAAGAAGGTCAACAGACTACTCACTCCTGCCCTCCCATCCGTATGCCTCAAAGAGCGACTGACCGATCGCCGACCAATCATACCGGGACTCCACCAGACGGCGCGCCGCCTGGACCTGCACGTCCCGAGATTCCGGATTCTCCAACGTCTCGACCACCGCCTGCGCAAATTGCGCGGGATCATCCGCGACTCGAATCTCGCCGCAATCCGCAAGAATGCCCTCGGCACCGATGGTCGTGGAGATGACCGCCGCGCCGCTCGCCATGGCCTCGAGAATCTTCAAGCGAGTCCCCGAACCCCGCAGAACCGGGGCTACAAAAACACTGGCGCGTTGATATTCAAGCGCTGTGGAATCCACCCAGCCCGTGACTTCAATGCGATGGTCTTCTTCCGGCAGATCCAGAACCGCCGGTGGGGGATACGCTCCGACAATCCGGAACCGCACCTCGGGCATCGTCTGGTGAATCCTCGGCAGGACTTCTCGGGCAAAGTACAAAGCGGCCTCAACATTCGGTTCATGGCGAAAGAAGCCCACGAAGAGAATTACCGGAGGCCCCTCGGGCGCCGCGCCGAAGGGGAAGGCTGTACAATCCACCCCATTGGGTACGACCTGCAGATTCTCCGAGGGAAGGAATTTAGCGAGCACATCACGATCATTTTCGCTCATCATGATGACGCGATCCGCGCCCTCGACGGCCAGAATTTCCTGGCGGAACGTCCGTAAACCATCCACCCATAGTCCGACTTTGCGCAAAAGCGATCCGGGCAGACGGCGGGCTCGATCGAGTGCAACAAAGCTCACATCGTGTTCGACCAGCACTCGCAGGACGCCCGGGATGGGCGGCGGAAGAAACTGAGCCATATGCGTGTACTCGACCTGAACGACGTCAAAAGAGCGCCGCTCCATACACTCGCGGACCTCCTCGGAGAGCCGCGCGGAGTGAAAACCACGCAGCTTGGTCGGCGCCAACCAATTCCCTCGAGAGCTGTTGGTATCGCGCGGCACAATCAGCGACTCCCGACAAAGATTCGATAATTCAGCGAGACTGTCCGGGTCGGTCTCCGCTTCGGTATCCGCAAAAGAAAGAAGGGTGACATCCGCTCGCTTGCCCATCTCGCGGAGAAGATTCGAAATTCGCACCGCACCGCCGTGCACAGCAGGCACCGGACTATAGGGCGAGATCACGAGAACCTGCGGCCGAGCGCCCGTCGCTCTGGGGTGGAAACGGCCTCGGTAGGCCGCTCGCGAACGCGACAAGGAAAACACCTCGTTATCGGAAAGCGGGCGGGCGACCCCGTTCTCGCGCATGCGGGCGCGCATCACCGCGGGCACCTGACGGTACAAACCGCGGACGGCAGCAAAGGCGGCCTGAGGACCGATTTCGGCAAGGATCCGCGTTGGCAGAAGGGTCAGGCCGGCAAGATGGGGCAGGAGAATCCGCCACGAGGACATATTCTTCCAAACCAGAGCCGCCAAATTCTTGACAAAAAAGGAATGGATCGTTGCCTCGCTCCAGCGTCGACGCGTCGTACCACGATGCTTGTGGTGAACGCGCGAAGCCGGTGCGAGCACGGACGGCCAACCCCGCCGCCAGGCGCGATAGCCGAGATCCACATCCTCGATATAGACCGGCGAGAACACCTCTTCATCGAATCCTCCCAATTCGAGAAAGCGGCTCCGATCATACGCCGACGCACCACCGCCTGCGAAGAAGATCGGATAGTGAAGATCCTCTTCAAATCGGTCGAGGTGGAACAACTTCACACAACCCCAATCGAACTCGGCATGAACTTTGCCGGTCTCCCATCGGGGCTTGCCGGGATCAATAAAATCGATCTGGCTCGAAACGCCGAAAGCCCGCGGCTCCTGCGCGAAAGCATCCAGAAGGGGTTGGATGAAATCGGGCTCGACGACCATATCGTTATTCAGAAGAAGCAGCGCCGGATTTTTCGCCTGGCGGGCCCCTTCGTTGGTCGCCCCGGCAAAACCTTCATTGCGCTCCATACGAATAACGCGCAAAAAAGGCATCTCGTCGCGCAAGGATTCCAGATAGGCCAGCGTGTCGTCTTCGCTGGCGTTGTCCACGACGATTACTTCATTGTCCGGGTGGCCGTGTTCGCCGATCGCTGCGGCCAGAGGCGGCAAGCTCATGGCCAACAACTCCTGACCGTTCCAGGTGGGAATGACCACCGATACCGAATCTCCAGACTCGATGGCGGGTCGTGTCGGCTTCTCCGCGGATTCGCCGGAGAGATCTGCAGCGGGCCTCGATGCCCGTCGGGAAAGAATATCAACCAGTAAAAGTCCGGTCCCGACAAGCCCCGCCAGCGGAATACCCAGCAGCACCAGAAGCACTACGAAAACCCCATAGACGCCGGTTCGCAAGGCATGCGTACCCAGACGCAAAACGCGCAGGAGTTCGTAGTAGATCGGGAAAAGCAGGCCTCGGTAACGCACTTCGACATGTGCTCGATCTTGCGCCACGGAAGCCAGTCGGTCCTCGAGTGCCGCCACACGATCCTCGGCTCGCGCCGCTCGTTGCGAGATCTCGGCGACGGCGGCCTGCATCCCTTCGATCGCCGGAGACTCACCCGCTCCGAAATAATCGCGGGTCTCGGACAAGGCATCCCCCGGAAGCAGAGGAAGGCTGGTGTTATGGAGAAACAGAAACTCGTCTTCAGGGACCCCGGTTTCCGAGGCAACGCCATCGATCAGATAGCGCGCAATGAAGGCCGGCTGACAACCCGCCCCGGCATCGTCTCGATCATAGTTGGTATGCTGAACCCGTACATGCTCGCCGAGCGGCTCTCCCGCGTGGGCCGCGAGGCGAATCGAGAATTCAAACTCGCGACCTCGCGCGTTGGGAATCGGCCGGAACTCAAAGCGCTGCCATCCCTCTTCGGTCAACTCCCCTACGGTTGTCAAAACGCGGGCGACCAAACCACCTTCATGCCGCAACTCGAAAATCAGATTCCCATCCTGACGAGTCCCGGAGCGACCCAGCAAAACGTCCACTTGCGCCAGTCCGTCAAACGCCGCCTCAAACTTCTGACGGCAATGATGCTCAGCACCGAGCGGCGAAGATACCGATCGCGCGGTGCCCTTGAATTCGTCCGCAATCAGCGCGGCTTCCTTGCGCGGCGCATCCCCGCGCGAAATTCCCGCGACCCAGGCATTGGACTCCCGGTCGGGCGCGCGACGAGGCTCCTGACAAAACTCGATCAATGGTTCCGCAATCCGATCCCATGACAGGCGTGCCTGTTGTTCACGAAAGGCCTCTTGCCGAGCGGCCGTCTTCGGGGACTCGAGGATTCTCTCGATCGCCACAGCCACCTGCGCGGCATCACCGGCCGGGACCGCTACACCAAGCCCGGCCGCCGCTACGGTTGTGGCCAGCTCATCACCCTCGGTCAGCACCATCGGCAAATCGCACCAGAGGTAGTCGAGCAAACGGGTTCGGAAAGCGAATTCGGATTCCACCCCGGGGCGATGCAAACTCACGCCAACGTCACTCTCCATCAGGTAGAGGTGCCGGCGTTCATAGGGCACCCAATCGAGGAAAAAGAACGTCTCGCCTTTCGGATCGAGCTCCTGCGCCAACTCCTTTGCCTCGCGCGCGACCCGCATCTCCCCGATATCGGGGTTTGGATGACTCGCACCCAAAAGGACGATCTTTACCTCGGGTCGGCTCTCGCGAAGTTTCGCGCCGGCATGAATCAGAGTCACCGGATCCACCCAATTCCACATGCCGCCAGCCCAGAGAATCAACCGATCGGAAGCGTTGATGCCCGGGACCACACCACGCAGGACTGCGCCCTGAGCCTCCGGTCTTCTCGCAGAAAGGCCGAACGGCACAATCGCCATCAGCTTCTCCAACAGCGGATCGTCCTCGTAGTTCAACCGATTCAATCGACCCGCCGCAGCCAGCATCCCCAGCCAGAAATGCCGCTGGGTCTCGCTGGCGCAGAGAAAGAAATCTCCGTTGACGAGATGGTGTTGCAACCAGCGAAGCGCGAGAAGCGCTCGCCCGCCGCCTCGATTGAAGTCTGCTCCGAAAAAATCCAGATTCGACAAGACGAAAGGGTCGTAGAGATCGATGGCCATCGGCTTGCGAATGGCATTCATCAACTCCACCCGTCCGGGTACAAAAACAGAGTCAGCTGCAGCGACGGCACGAGACGGGGCCGCGCCATTTTCGAAATGGATCAGTTCCAGATCGACCCCGGTGGGCAAGGTACTCCCCGCAGGGGCTGCGATCCGGACATCGAGGCCCTGGCGGGTGAGAGCACGAGCCAGTTCGAGGGAACGAATCGCCGAACCGGCCATCGAGCCGCCCAGACGATCCCAACTGAGAAAAAGCGTCTTCATGAATCCATCTCGGAAAACACACGAAAGGAGAGCGACTCTCCAGATTTGTGATTGTCTCCGACCTGCAGACAAGCACCGGGATCGGGCGCACGCCACACCAGCACCTCATTGCCGGGCTGTGCCCCCTCGCTGCGAATTTCCACACGGAGCTGGCCGCCGCGAGCCGGCCCCTGTAAATCCACGCCCACAAAGGCGCAATCCACCAGAGATGCCGCCTCGAGAGAACGATGACCCAGACGGCTGCCCCCTTGATCCGTGATCTGAATATGAATCCTGTGACGGTTCACGCGTCCGTAGTTTCCGAATCGGAAATCAATCCGGCGAGGTGACTCCCGAAGGCAAACGACTTCCTGAACCAGAGGGGCCTCATCCGATAACGGCTCGCCGGAGGCGGCTTCCAGACACGCGGCATCTGTCAGCAGCCCGGCTGGCTCCAGATCCACGAGGGCAAAGTCGACCTCCTGCCCCGAGACCGGCTCGGGGAGAAGCGATGCGCTCCCGGCAGCAGACCGGGGAACCCGCACCAGGATCTCACGCAGGGCATCTTCCCATGCGACGGCCATCGCCGCAGGCCCCCGGGATTGCAAAACCATAGCTTGAGCCGCAGCGCCCAGACACCGGCCGCGCGGCTCGTTGTGCACAAGGTCCACAACAGCTTCCTCCCATGCCGCCGAGGTCTCCGCCAGTCTGGCCAACTGGCCACCTCCGGTCCCCCAAAGAAATTCGGGCGCGGGACTCGCAACCGACGGAACACCCACGAGCGCCGCTTCGAGGAATTTCACATCACTCTTGGCTGCATTGAAGCGCCCGGAAGGCTGCAACGGCGCCAAGTTCAGCTGCATTCTCGACAAGGCTGCGGGGAGATCGCTCCAACCCATCAGCGGCAACCATTCGATCCGATGCTCGAGCCCTCGCAATGCCTCAGGCAGCGCAACCGGACCGCCGATCGTGAGGCCCAGATCCGGGACTCTCGCCATGGCTCCGGCCAGGGCCGGTGCAATCGACGCGAGGTCCAGATCATGAGTATCGGTACCCGAGAAATAACCCATCTGCCGGGAGCCTCCAGCGGGAGGCGTGCAGGAACGCGAAATGCGCTCCAACAGTACACCGGTCGAATTCCGCAAAAGAAATCCCGGAAGACCCAAGTCCTCGGCCGCCGCGACCAATTCCGGCGACGAACCGATCACCGCATCGCAAAGCCGCGCTGCCTGCGCACAGGCTTGAGCCGACTCGCGAAACCCTCGGACAATCGAAGTATCTTCATGGAGCAAGGCGGGAGCATCCTTGAATCGCTCAGGATGAAAAATCAGATCGTCGGCAGAAAATACAATCGGCAGCTGATACTTGCGCGCCGTGCGAAAAACCCTGCGGAGCGCGGCATCCAACGGCGTTCGGAAAAGCACGAGGACATCTGTATGGCGAAGCTCCGCCTCGACCTCGATCGCTGCATAATGGAGCACTTTGGAAGAAACACCGATCATCGACAGCGACTCGGCGACATGATGGACCCGGTAGCGCAGAGGAGCCCCGTCACAGGCGCTCAGAAACAGAATGCGCTTGCCCGCCAGGCTCGATCGATCCAGCGCGGAAGATCCTTTTGGCCCGCCTGCCGCGGGTGCGAAATAGCGCTTTCGAGAATTCGCAGCGATCACCTCCCGATAGACGGTCGCCGTTTGCAACATCTGATCCTGAGGGGAAGGAAATTGCGCGGCTGTCCGCCGAGCGCCTGTCGCCAGAGAGGCCTCCAGCGGTCGATCATCGGCAAGCCTCAGCAAAACTTCCGCCAATGCGCCTGCATCACCGACGGGAATGCTGAACCCGTTTTGGCCGTCGACGATCACTTCTTGCGGTCCGCCGGAAGCGGTCGCGACCACCGGGACTCCACGTACCATGGCCTCGCGAGTGACCAACGAAAACGACTCTCGCATCCGCGAGGGCACCGCCAGAACGTCGATCCCGGCGAACACCGTATCGAGATCATCAGGCTCGAAAGGAGGCGGATGCACCACATCACTGCGATGCAACTCCATTTCGCTGCGGGGCACGCCGTAGAGCAAAAACTGAAAACGGCCGAGAGGTAATTGACCGATCGCGGCGGCCAGGTCCGCGATTCCTTTCTCACGGTTACCGGCGCCACCCAAATAGCCGATCCGCAAGATTCCGGGCAAAGACTCCTTCTCGAGGGCCTCGGGATCTGGGCGCGCCGTCCCGTTGGGGCTGACCAGCAGTCGGTCCTTCGGAAAGCCCTGCTCGATCAGACTCCGGTACAAAAACTCGGAAGGGACAAGAAAGCGCTCGACCAGAGGCATAGCGGCAGACAGAGCCTCCCGGCGAGCCGCGAAGTCATAACCCTCACAACCAGAACATTGCTCGGGTCGCAGCGGCATCCGACAGACTTGATCGCTCGGGGATAATCCGAACAAACATGGACAGAACCACCACCAGTCGTGAAGCGTGACGACGACAGGGACCCGGGCCAGCGATGCCGCGTGCAAGAGGCCGACACCAAATCCCTGCAAACCATGAATGTGCAGCAGGTCGGGTCGCGCTTGCTCGAGAAACTCGGCAAATCCCGCTTGCGCCTCCGGGTTATGGAAGCCCGATGGCGAAAAAGCATCCAGAGCGTCTCCCAAGTTCGTCCGCCAGACAGGGAATCCGTCCAGAATTTCCCGCTCGGTCGCCCCGACGGGCACATCCGGTGTCGCGCACCCCGCAAGGAGTGCCACGGAGTTCCCGGCCTCTCGAAGAGATCCCGACAAACTCCGGCAAACCTGAATCGCACCGCCCCGAAAATCAGGGAGGTAAAGCGGAGCTGCCATCGCAATGCGCATAGGAGAAGAGACGAGCTTTACGGCGCGAATCCAACACTCTCAAGAGATCCACCCCGGCCCGTGGCAGGATGCCTCATTTTGTCCTAAATATGGAGCGTCAGATGAGTGGTATTTACGAAGGATCCGGCAAGCTCGGACGTTGGCAGCGACTCGATTCCGAAACCGTCGCGAAAAATCGCATCTTCGAGGTCCGAAAAGATACCAGCCGCTCGCCTCGAACGGGCCAAAAGCATGACTTTTTCGTCCTCGAAAGCGGGGATTGGGTCAATATCATTCCCCTGACAGCCACAGGCGAAGTGGTACTGATCCGCCAATTCCGGCACGGCGTCGAGGATTTCACCCTGGAGATTCCCGGCGGCATGCTGGATCCCGAAGACGCCTCGGCTGGCGAGGGCGCCCGACGCGAAATGCGCGAAGAAACCGGCTACGACTCCCTCCGGGTCGAGCCCCTCGGGATCGCACACCCCAATCCCGCCATTCAGGGCAATCGCTGTCATATGTTCGTCGCACACGACTGCACCCTGCAAGGCGATACCCAATTCGATACGACCGAGGAGACTGAAGTTCTGCTGGCCCCACTCACGGCGATTCCGGAGCTGATCCGGACCGGCAAGATCTCGCATGCTCTGGTCCTCTGCGCCTTTCATTATCTCCAGCTACAAGGCCATGGGGGCAAGAAATGAGTCCGACCTCGCGCAATGCCGACCTGGCCCGGATGGCTCTCGATGCCCTTCCGCAAGCAATGGCCATCCTGAGCTCCACGGGCGAGGTCATCGAGGTCAACCGGCGGTGGCGGACACTCCATGAAGCCTCGGAGACAAACGACCCGGGGGATGCGAGCTGTGGCGATCATTACCTCAGTCGTTGGGAGAGCGACCCCGAACGGCATCAGGAAGCCCGAATTCTCGCCGAGGCCTTCGCGACCGCCCTCACCGGCGACTCGCCGGAAAAAGATCTCGAGTTGATCTACACCGCAACGGGCAAGCAAGGCGAGCGCTATTTTCGAATGCAGATCTTGCCCACCGACAAGGCTGCCGGCTGCGTTCTCGTGACACGCGACGACATCACCGACGAATATCAGAAAAAATTACGCGCCAGGACCTTGCTCGCCGTCGACGAAGCCCTTTCGCTTCGCGACAATACAGATTCCATGGCACGAGACGCCCTGGCCAAATTGCATGATGCGACGCATGCGAACATCTCGATCATTTTTTTATGGGATGAACATCGCGACGCATTCATCGCGCGTCATATTGTCGGCGGGTCCGACGAAGAACGGCGCCTTCTCGAGCAAAATCCTCTCCATCACGGACATCCCTTTGGCGATTTGATGAAAAAAGAAAAAGGGATGCTCGCCCTCGATCTTGATCAGCAGGAGTTTCTTCCACCCGAGATCTACGAGGCTCTTGCGATCAAGCAATTCATGTCGTCCCCCCTGCAGACAGATACCGAAATCATGGGGGTCCTGATCGTCGCCCGGCGCGAGCCCACGCCCCCCTTGCAGGACGATCAATTACGACTCTGCCGAGCCGTGGGCCGGAGACTGGCTTACGGGCTGGAAAACGCGAATCTCGTAAGGGCGCTGGCCGATGCCAGCCGGTTGAAAAGTGAATTCGTCGCGACCATGTCCCATGAACTGCGAACCCCACTGCATGTCGTGCTCGGCTACGCGGACCTCCTGCGCGACGAGGCTTTCGGCACCTTGAACGAGGAGCAAAAAGACAGTCTGCAAAGAATCGAGCGCAGCGGGACGGCCCTGTTGGAGTTGATCAACGAAACACTCAACCTCAGCCAACTCGACGCAGGCGGAATGCCGATCTCCCTCGAAGAGGTCGACTTGCAGGAACTCTTCAAACGAATCGCGAGCGAAGGCGCGGTGCCCCTGGAAGGCACTACTGTCGCCTATCGAACGGAAATTCCGACTGATCTGCCGACGATCTTTTCTGATCGCGGCAAGCTCGAAGTCATCGTCCGGAACCTTCTCTCCAATGCCTTCAAATTCACCACCAAAGGATTTGTTCGGCTGGCAGCAGAGGCCACGCCTGACGGCATCTGCTTTTCCGTTCAGGATACCGGCGAGGGGATGTCTCAGGACACACTCCAATTTGCTTTCGAACCCTTTCGTCAGGGCGCGGACCCCCTGAGACGAAAAGTAGGGGGCGCGGGCCTCGGCCTCCATCTGGTGGAACGCTATGCCGAACTTCTCGGCGGCACGGTCGCCGTCGAAAGCACTCTCGGCGAGGGTTCCTTCTTTCGGGTCCAGTTGCCCCGCCGACCCCTGACGTTGGTCGGAGGCGGCTCCTGATGATCAGGGCCACCGGCGGGACTATGTCATGAGCAAGCTGAGCTCTTTTCGCGATCGCCGCGTTCTGATTACCGGAGCTTCAAGCGGTATCGGCCGCTCGCTTGCCTTGCGTCTTGCCGCCGAGGGTGCCCGGATCGCGCTCGTCGCCCGGCGGAAAGCGGAGCTTGAGGCCTTGGCTGAAGAAATTCGTGCACTGGGGACCGACGCAGTCTTCGCGGTCGCTGACATCGCGGAAAGGGCCGAAGTCGAAGATGCCTGTCGGAAACTTACCGAAGCCTTCGGCGGGATCGATATCCTCGTAAACAATGCGGGCTACGGACACCATCGCCGATTTCTGGATTGGGATGTCGAGGATATGGAGCGCATGATGCGCGTGAATTATCTTGGATCACTCTACGCAACCAAGGCATTGCTGCCTCAAATGGTCGAACGCGGCGAGGGATGGTTGGTCTTCATCGCTTCGGTCGCAGGCAAGATCGCACCCCCGGATGAATCAGCCTATGCTGCCAGCAAATTCGCCATGGTGGGACTGGCCGAATCCATCTCGCTGGAGCTTGAGGAACATGGCATCCACACGTTGACCGTTTGTCCAGGCGCCATTCGTACACCCTTCTTCGACAAGGAAGCTCTCGAACGAATGCCACCGGTCGCCAAAAACAGCATGGTGCCGGTCGAGAGTCTGATCGAAAAAATTGCCCGCTCACTCAAGCGTGGCGATCATGAGCTGACTCATCCGGCGTTTATTCAGGCGGGCTATATCGTTCGAGCACTGGCGCCGGGATTCATGCGACGTCAGGTCCGCCGGACCACGATGAAATAAGCTAGCGCCCCCACTCCGCCGGGTCCTGTGCATAATAGGACGACAACTCCGCGTAGAGTTCCGGGTGCTTGCGGCGAAGTGATTTCGGTTTCTCGAAAAAAGCCTCTGTGACGACTGCAAAAAACTCCGCCGGGTCAGTGGCAGCATAGGGATCGATATCGGTGCTCCGCCCTCGATCCAGACGCGAGCGAAGATCCTCGAACTCGGCGCCCAGAACGCGCGCCCAGGCAACATATTGACTCCGCTGTTCCAGGATCGGCGCCCCGTCGGAAACGCCGTCTTCCTGATCGAGTTGATGGGCAAACTCATGCAGCACGACATTATGCCCGTCGTTTGCGCATGAAGCCCCCGAGCGCACATCGTCCCACGACAGCACCACCACACCGCGCACCCAGGACTCACCAAGTCGGGCCGATGGCTCCTCCACCACGATCCCTCCCGCAAGCACCCGCTTCTGACTTGCCACATAGGCATGGGGATAGATCAGGATCGTCATCAAATGGGGGTAGTAGTGCGGGTCTTCTTGATGCAGCAAGAGCAGGCAGGCCTGAGCGGCCACGGTCACCCGGATCTCGTCGGTCATCTCGAGGCCACCGCAGCCTTCGAATTTCTTCTCGGCCAGGAAGACCTTCATCCGGTCGATCAGGTCGTCCTGCTCCGCTGGCGTGAGAGAGGAAAAAAGACCGAAGTTCCGCTCGACAATCGTGCGCCATGGCGCCGGAAACGCACGGGCCTGCACCCGCGCTCGCCGGCGATTGCGCCACCATTTCATCATCCGATCAACCGGGGGATCTCGATGTTTTCTAACTCACGCATGGCCGGAGAGAGTAGAAACTCCTGGCGCAACAAGCGACGATGGAAGAAGCGAATCAAGGCCTCATCGTTTGCCGGATCCTCCCGTGCGACCAGAGCCTCGAGCTGCTCGTCGGAAACCGGCTGGACAGAATTCAGAAGCGCCATGGCTTCCTCCTGATTCGCCTGCTCGACTGCGGCACCATATTGATCGGCACGTTGCAGGTAGATCGCACTGCGATCGATGCAATCTTTCTCGAAAGCAGCGAACGTCGAGTCCTCCGACTTGGGTTGCAGGGCCGCACGCATCGAGGAAAAGGCCGGCGCATACGCAGATGCCTCGGCCACCGGATCGGCGGGAGCCTCCAGATCAATGCCCATCAGGCCAGCGATCCATTCCAGAGAGGCCCGGCCATAAACCACGTACCAACCCAGATATTGGGCATACACCAGACCCGGGGGCGGCTCGGCACAGAGGTGCGAGACTGCCAACGGTGTACAGATCCCGAAGCGGACAGCGTGGTATTGCACCACGCGCGGGTCCACCTCAATGCCCCGACAGGACTCGTAGTGGCGAATCCCGGCGAGCAAATCTCCCAGAGGCTCGCTCAAGGTACGTCCGAACAGGGCACCCAGGTCGGCGGCCGGATCCCCGAGATACGCCAGTTCGAGGTCGAGAACAGCGGTCATATGCCCATCTTCAAAGATGAACTGCCCGGCGTCACCGCAGAGGAAGGTGGTCTCGTCACGATCCTGCGGCATATGACGCTTGAGCCACGCGAGTACAAATTCAATCATCGGCTCTGGGCGCACCTTGTTGCCCCGATAGGCCTTCTCCCAGGAGGCGAGATCACCTAGGGCACGCGTGGCCTCGTCCGGCGGTCGTGTCAGTCCGCGGGCTTCGAAATCGGCGAGATCGATCTCATGCATCTTCGCCAGCCATTCCATGTACTCGCGGAAGACTGTCGTCCGCTCCTCTTCACTCTCGGCTGTCGCCAGATTCGCGCGACCCGGCGAACGTTCCAGGACAAGACCCGGTGGGTCACTACAAACACCCCATACTTTCGGGACAGGCACTCCATTTTCGGCAAGGACCTCGAGAACCGCGCCTTCGTGGTCGAGGGTATAGACGCCCAGCCCTGCTTCGCCGCGAGCACCGCGGAAATAGATCGGCACGATGCCCTCCGGGGTCTCGACATCGAAAAACCAGGCCGGGCGCCAGCGCGCCTGGCGCTCTGCGTGCACCACGCGGCCGCCTACGTGCTCTTCGACATACGCCACCGCGCGTCGCCATTCCGGAGCCAGTTCCTCCGCCTTGAATTCGGGGGTCGATTCCTGTGCCATGGTCTTCGGATATCGACTCTGCGGCGCGACAGCAAAGCATTTGCGCAATCCTCGGAAACTTTCGATCGACACCTAAAATTCCTGCAGATAATCTGCAGGCATGTTCGCTCAACTCCCGTCGTCCCTCACCACAGCCCGCCTGCTTGCTGCAGGCATGATTTCGATAATGCTGTTGAGCTGCGGTGGAGGATCTGATTCGCCGAACAATCCGGTAACGCCGCCCGACGCCCCGCCCGACACGCCCCCGACCTGCGCCGAGGGTCGCGGAAAGGATCGTGTGCTCGAGATCTTCGAACAAGACTATCTCTGGAACGACGAAGAGCTGCAGCAGGAAAAGTATCTGGAAATCCAGACGGACGACTATCCGGACGATGAAGCCATCGTCGCTGCCCTGCGATGGCAACCCGAGCAATATGATCGCGGGTTTTCCTATATCACTTCCCCCGAGGCTGAGGGCCGCCAGAACGCGGGGCAGGCATTGAGCTATGGGTTCTCGTTGATTCTGACGGGGAGTTCCCGCTTGATCGTTCAGGAAACGATCGAGGGGGGGCCGGTGCATCAAGCGGGAGTCCGTCGAGGTTGGGAGCTGGTGGCCATCGACGGAGCCGAAGTCAGCACGTTTGGTGACCCGGCTTCGATCAGCACAGCCCTGGGCTATCCGAATATTCGGGAAGGCACCACGCGCAACCTCAGCTTCAAGGATTTGAACGGCAACGACCGGGGCCCGTTCTCGGTCGCCGTAGCGGACTTTTTGGTCAATCCGGTACCGGAAGTCGAAATCCTGTCGGTCGACGGCGAAGCGATTGGTTACGTCCGTCTGCGTTCCTTTGTGCCTCCGGCAGTCCCGGCATTTGCCGACGCCGTCGAGAACTTCAATGCGGCCGGTATCGGAAAGATCGTTATCGACCTGCGCTATAATGGCGGTGGTTCGCTGGCGGTAGCCGAGGCGATCGCCGGCATGGTGGCCGGCAGCCGCCTGCGCGGCGAAACCATGTACACGATTCGCTTCAACGAACGGAATCAGCAAAACAACGCCACCGGGGAGTTTCGGGCGCGCTATCAGGGAGACTCTCTGGTCGAGGGATCGTTCACCGACGTCATCTTCTTGACGACCCAGAATACGGCTTCGGCAAGCGAGCTTCTGCTCCATAGCCTGAAGCCCTACCCCGAAGCGATCCGTACCGCCGCGGTCGGCACGCCAACCTATGGAAAGCCTGTTGGGCAAATTGCGCAGGACTATTGCAATGGAGAACGCCGCTTGCGGACGGTCGCCTTTTCTTTGGACAATGCGGATGGAGACGGTGATTATTTTTCCGGTATTCCGGTGGACTGCTCTGCCCGCGATGGCTGGGAGGCACCTCTGGGCAGCCCGGATGAGGCCAGTCTCGCAACCGCACTTGCGCTGATGACTACGGGTTCCTGTCCCGCGGAGATCCTCGCCGCACCTGCACAGGCACGCACCCGACCGCTTCCGCAGGACTACCTGGGCCTGCACAAACGTCTGGACGGGATTCTCTGATCAGGACCGACCGCGTCCGCCGCCACCGGGTGTTCGCACAATCAGCCGCGTCCCGGCCGGCAGCAGGCGCGTGGCCAGCGCAGGGAAGGTCTCGGGCGTCTCGCCCGGGAGACAGAACTCATCGGCACCAGGGGCCCCCGGGGAACCACCCGCCATGCCCGGAGCCCCCGTTGCCCGGCGGCCCGCCAGCAAGGTGACCTGACTCTCGGCCTCCAGACGCAGAATGCGCTCGATGCCCTCGCCTCCCGGAAAAGCTCCAGCGCCCCCGCTACCGGAACGCAATCGGTAGGCCTCGACCAGAAGCGGAAAGGCATGCTCCAGAGCTTCCACCGGGGTGTTGGCGGTATTGGTCATGCCGGTATGAATGCCGTTTTGCCCGGCTTTCTCCGGCCTTCCTCCCTGCCCGCCGCCGATCGTTTCGTAGTAGACAAAGTTCCGAGATGCGCCGGGCACCGAACCGATCAGCAGATTGTTCATGGTCCCCTGCGAGCCCGCACCGACACGGTCGGGAAACCCCGGGCCCAATGCGGCCAGAAGGACGTCGGCAATCCGCTGCGACGCCTCGACATTCCCGACGCCCACCGGCATGGGTGCCAGCGCATCGACCACAGCACCCGGTTCGGTTTCCAGATGCAGCAGGCGGGAGGCACCTCCATTGCGCGGCACATCCGACGAGGTAATCGTGCGCGCGGCAAACTCCAGACACGCGCGCGTCACCGCGCGCACCGCACTCGGCACACCAGGTCGCGCAGGCCCGCTGCCGCGAAAATCAGCTACCAGACCACGCGGCTCCCAGCGGATCTCCACCTGAATCCGCACCGGATCACCGTTGGCTGCCTCGAGAAAATCTTCGGCCACAAGAGGGACCGCGATTCCCTCGAAAGCGGCGGCCAGCTCGGCACCCATGCAGCGCTCGGCGTGGTCGCAAACGTTCTGCATGGCCTCGGTCACGGCATCCAGACCATGGCGATCCACCAGCGCGACAATCCGGGCGGCACCCATGCGGTTCGCACCCCATTGCGCGTCCAGATCACCGGCACGCTCGTCGGGCGTGCGCGTGTTCGCCAGAAGGATGCGACGGATATCGGGCTCCCAGCAGCCGCCACGCACCGCGCGCACCGGCGGCAAGGCCAAACCTTCGGCCACCGAATCGACCGCCTCGGCACTGAGGCTGCCCGGCACCGAGCCGCCGACATCGGCATGGTGGGCCCGGTTGGCCACATAACCCAGCAGCCGGCCCTCGCCATCATGCACAGGTGCGACAAACGTGATGTCGTTCAGATGCGTTCCGCCATGGAAGGGGTCGTTGACCACGACCTGATCGCCCGGGTGCAAATCCGCGAAAGCACCGATCGCGGCCGCAACCGACGCCGCCATCGATCCGAGATGGACCGGGATATGTTCGGCCTGCCCGACCAATTCGCCCGCGGGGGTAAAGAGCGCGCACGAGAAATCCTCGCGTTCCTTTACGTTCGGCGAGTAGGCCGCACGTTTGAGAGCCGCGCCTATCTCATCGCAGATCCCCGAGAAGCGACTCTGCCAGACGCCGATCTCGGCAGAAGAAAACTCGCTCATGCTGCACCCCGCCCGCGCGACTCGAGGATCAGATTGCCGTGTTCATCCAGGCGCACGCGAAACCCTTCCGGAACCCATGTCGTGGCCTGGTCTTCGGTCAGCAGCAGCGGTCCCTCCCGCACCTCGCCGACGCATAATCCGGCGCGGCAACGGGGATGTACTTGTTCCAGAATATCGGCAACGCGCAGATCCGAGGCCACCTCGGCCACTGCTCGCAGGGTGACGACTTCCACCGGTGCCTCGGTACGGCGGTAGCCGTTTCGCTGTTCGTGCTGGGCATGGAAACGATCGATCAGCACGGATGCGTCGTCGCCGGCAGCAACCGGCACCCGCAGCTCATGGCTCTGGCCCACATAGCGACAATCGACATAGGCCGAGACAGTCGGTTTGCCCGCAATCGTTGCCGACAGATCCGCTGCGACGGCCGCACATTCCGGCTCCACGTCGGCAAACGAGAAGTCGGCGGCCAATCCGGGTGCGGTGCGGCTGCGATCGGCCCGGACAGGTGCCGCCAGCAGTCCTGCAGCAGAAAGCAGCCCCGAGAGCGGTGGCACGATCACGCAGGCGGCCCCCAGATTCTCGCACAACTGGGCTGCATGCAGCCCGCCGGCACCACCAAAAGCGATGATCGCTGCCTGCGCGGGGTCCACGCCCTGCTGCACGGTGACCTCGCGTAAGGCCCTTTCCATATTGGCCTCGACGATTCGGGTTACCGACCGCGCACCATCGTGACCCAACGGCGCAAGCACCCGCCGGGCCGCATCCGAATCCATTGCCATGCCGCCACCCACCAGGGACTCCAGACGCCCAAGTGCCAGATTGGCGTCGGTCACCGTGGGGTGCTCACCACCGTGGCCATAGGCCGCCGGGCCGGGTCGCGCCCCGGCAGAAGCCGGCCCGACATGCAGGGCACCCCCGGCATCGAGACGCGCGATACTACCGCCTCCCGCGCCGACGGTATGAATTGCGAGCGCAGGCGCCAGACACGGCAGGCCGCCGACTTCGGTCAACGATCGCAGCTCGGGCAGACCCTCACGAATCAGAACCACATCGGTAGACGTCCCGCCCATATCAAAGCCGACGGCGGTCTCGAATCCCGCGCTCCGAGCCACCTCCGCTGCCGCCAAGGCGCCAGCGGCCGGACCCGAGAGCAAGGCGTCGGCCGGACGATTTGCCAGATCTCGAATCGCCGCCAGACCTCCCGACGATCGCATGATCAGAAGGTTTTCGGGCAAGCGCGTATCCCGGGTCAGTTCTTCCAGATAGTTTGTGGTGCCGGGACTCAGGTAGGCGTGCATGACGGCGGTGGAGGTCCGCTCATATTCGCGAAACTCATTGGCCACCCGATGCGAGGGTACGACCAGATAGTCCTCGGCCAGTGCTGCGGCGACGGCTTCCTCATGCACCGGTGAGGCATAGGCGTGCAGCAGAGCGATCGCGACCGCCTCGGGCTTCTGTGCCCGCAGCGACTCGGCAAGGCCGCTCAGGTCCAAAGGCTCGATCTCGTCGCCGTTGGCGGCGATACGACCACCGACCTCCAGCCGCAGCGCCTCGGGCACCAGAGGCTCTGCCCGGTCAACGCTGAGGTCATAGAGGTCCGGGCGGCGTTGCCTGCCGATTTCGATCACATCGCGAAAACCACGATTGGTGATCAAGGCGGTACGCGCCCCGCGGCGCTCGAGCAAGGCATTGGTCGGCACCGTGGTCCCGTGGCGGAGTTCGCCATGACCAGAACTGCCGACATCGGGACTCCCGTCGGCGGTCAGCGCCTCCCATGCCGCCCGCGTACCGGCGGCCGGATTCTCGGGCGTCGAAGGCACCTTGGCGCAGCGCACCTCGCCCTGATCGGTGATTCCCACCGCATCAGTGAAGGTTCCTCCCGAATCAATCCCTGCACGCATCGGCACGAGCGATAGTCTAGCGCATCCGCGGCGCAGTTTCCTTAACGACCGCCAAGCCCGGACATGTCGAGGGATGCTTCAGGAGCGAGGGCTCCGAACTCCCCTCGGGAACGCAGAACGCGAACACTCGAGAGTGACGCTATTGTTTTAGATCCGGTGCGTAGGATCCGGCGGCGTAGGCCTCACAAAAGGCGTCCTGGTCGCCCTGATAGACCGGATCGAGTTCGATGAGCGCTGGCCGCATCGGGCCCCAGATGCTGCCGGCAAAGCTCGTATCGCCCAGATCCTTGACCACCAGCACCAGATCCAGGCCAGGCTGGCCAACAATCAGTTGCCCCCCATAACCGAGAGCCGACCAGCTGCCGACATCATACTCCTGCTCGCAACTCCACTCGGAGGTGTAGCCGCAATCGATGGACTCGGAGATTCCGTGCGGGTATTCCTCAGCAGGCCAGATCGCAGCCGGCGAGCACGCATCCAGAGGATTGTTGAAATACACGCCGCCAAGAATGCCGCCAAAGTTGTAGCGGGAATTCGCACTCAGCCACGTCAGGTAGCCGTAGGCCGTGTTGGAATCCTCGAGGCCCGGGTGCGTGATCTTGTCGATCCACTCCGAACTCAACAAACGCTCGCCCTTCCAAACCCCGTCATTGAGAATCAGGAGACCCAGCCGGCTCATATCGCGTACGGTCGAGTCCCAGGAATAGGCGAGAATTTTATCCGGGCGGCCATCCGACCAGACGGAATCGTTCATCCCCAGAGGTCCGAACAAAAACCTCTGAGCAAATTCCTCGAGGTTATTTCCCAATCGTTCCGGATCCTGTGCGATCACGGTATTCATCACATCACTGAGCCGATTAATCTCGCGGTTACCATTTGCATCGTAATCGTGAGGTCGGTTGCCGGGACTCAGATCCTCATTATAGGCAACCATCGACAGAACATGGCCGATCTTTGCATCCGGATTGAAACTGAAATCATCCAACCAATGGTCGACTCGATCGGAGTCCTGCAACGGCCCGGTCTTGCGACCATTGCGCACGAAATTCCTTGATTGGTATTCAACCATACCCATGACAACAGCACTGAGAGTCTTGGTGGTGGAATAGACTTCGCTCGGTGCGTCCCCGCCATCGGGATAATATTCATGGCAGAGCTTCCCGTAGCGGATCACCGCCCATGGACTATCCAGAATGGCATCGGCTTGCGCGAGAAGGTCGGGGTCCAGAAGGCATTCTTCGGCCACTCTATCGGTCGCGACCAGCTCCCAGGGCTGCTGGCCCGGATCATTGGTCACCGGCAGATTTGAAGAGCTGCTGCCACTGCAGGCGGCCAGAAGAATCGACAAGGTGATCGCGACAAATCTAGAGGCGTTCATCCTCTCTGTCTTGCGCAAATCGTCCCGGACGACAAGCGACTTCAAGCGACCCCTCTCTGTCATCGGGCCAAAGGCCCCCCGTGGCAGGCCAAACCTGTGTCGCCTCGCATGCAGCCTGCTTTCTTCGTATAGATAACCGGAGGAAATCCCATGGACCTGACTTTCCCCATCATCTCCGCTGACGACCACGTGAACCCGCCCCCCTTGATGTATGGCGAACGCCTGCCGAGCAAGTGGCGTGCCCGCGCCCCGCGCGTCGAAGAAAAAGATGGCCGCGAAAGGCTGGTCTTCGAGGGAACCTCACGACCTTTCACTGCCCTGGATGCCGCGGCCGGTGTCGACGCAAAAGACATCCGATTGCTGGCCCGCACCAAACAGGAGGGGCGCAAAGGGGGCTGGGATCCGGATGCACGGATCGAGGATATGGATTTCGATGGCGTCCATGCGCAAGTCCTTTTTGGCAGCGGCTCGGGCGGTGGTGTCGCGATTCAATGCGAGGACCGTGCCCTGCGGTTTGCGATGATGCAGACCTACAACGACTGGATCGCCGAGTTCTGCCTGCACTACCCGAGCCGGCTGATCGGCATTGGCGAAATCCCCTCCTGGGATATCGAGCTTGCCGTGGCCGAAACCGATCGCTGCGCACAGATGGGTTTGCGCGGCGTTCTGCTTCCGGCGGTCCCGGCCTACCGCGAATCCCCCGCGGAGGATCAGCCCTATACCTCGGATGTCTACGAACCATTATGGGAGGCTCTGGCGGAGCGTTCCATGCCCATTCATTTCCATCTCGGCACCCGCCCGGTTACTCGCGGGCTGGATCGCGACGTGATGGTGAATATCAGTGTGAACAAATCGGCGATGTCGGAGCCGCTGGCAAGTTTCATCCTCTCGGGGGCGCTGCAACGCCATCCGAATCTCAAGCTGGTTTCGGTGGAGAGCGGCATCGGTTGGATGGCTTTTCTAATTCCCTGGATGGATCTGGTCTGGGAAAAGCACCGCCATCATACGAAGTCCGAACTGATCGAAAAGCCTAGCTTCTATTTCCACCGCCAGGTCTTTGCGACCTTCATCGACGATGTGGTCGGGATCCGGAATCGCGATATCATCGGGGTCAACAACATTCTCTGGTCCAGTGACTATCCACATGTGAACAGCTCGTGGCCGACCTCGCGGGAATATATCGAGAAGCATTTCGCCGATGTGCCCCGGGAAGAGGCACAGCGGATGACCTGCGAGAACACCGCCGAACTTTACGGGATCACACTCACCTGAGGTTGCCACCCCGACAAATGTCAACATCCGGGCAACGCGGATTGATTGACATCATCGGCAAACGTCGAGAACGTCTCTGCCATGCGAGACGAGATTGCTGCCGCGCGCCCGGACGGATGGCGCGCGCACCTTCATGAGATCATCTTCGAGGCCGATACGCGCGCGGGACGCGTCTTTGACGTCGCCCTCATCATCGCCATCGTAGCGAGTATCACAGTTGTAAGTCTCGACACGGTCGAGAGCATCGCAGAGGAGCACCACACGCTGCTCACCGCGGCGGAATGGTTCTTTACGATTCTCTTCTCGATCGAATATATCCTGCGACTGGTCTGCGTCCAGAATCGCCTCCGCTACGCAACCAGCTTCTTCGGGATTATTGACCTCTTCTCGGTTCTGCCAACCTACGCCAGCCTTCTCCTGCCCGGCGCGGAGTCCTTGCTTCTGCTGCGCGCGCTGCGGCTCCTGCGGATTTTCCGGATCTTCAAATTGGCGCGCTTTCTGTCCGAGGAGCGAGCTCTTCGGGCCAGCCTTTATGCGGCGCGGGCCCGGATCGCGGTATTTCTGGTAACTGCCTTGATCGCGATCGTCCTGATGGGCGCGATGATGTTTCTCATCGAAGGCCCCGAGAACGGATTCTCCTCAATTCCCGTCGGGATGTACTGGGCCGTCGTCACCCTGACCACAGTCGGATACGGGGATGTGACGCCCCAGACTCCCGTCGGTCAACTCTTGTCGGTGGCCATGATGATCCTCGGCTACAGCCTGATCATTGTGCCCACCGGGATTCTGTCAGCGGAATTGGCACGCGCCAAAGATCATGTCCCCACCTCGCAGCATTGCCGCGAGTGTTCCCGCGAGGGGCACGACAGCGACGCGACTTATTGTAAATATTGCGGGGCCGCTCTGTAGACGGCCCACGGCAGGTCCTCTCTCGACCCATACCGGTAGCGCGGCAGGAACCGAGATCTGCCGAGAGAACCGCTCGCGCAACCTGACCGTGAATTTGATCGAGTTTGCCTTCCCCGTGGCTGCCCTCGCAGAGCCGGCCGCAGTGATGTATCGATAAGATCGTGGCGAAGAGTTCAATACAGGCACCGCGTGGAACCCGAGACTTCTACCCGGAAGAGATGCGTCAACGGACTTGGCTCTTTGAGAATTTTCGCGGCGTTGCCAGCAAGTTTGGCTTCGAGGAGGTCGATGCGCCGATTCTCGAACATGCCGAGCTTTTCACCCGCAAAGCCGGGGAAGAGATCGTCGACCAACTCTATCATTTCGAGCTACACGACAGGCACCTCGCATTGCGCCCCGAGATGACGCCATCGATCGCTCGCCTGGTCATGGGACGGGCCGGCGCCCTCAAGCTCCCGCTGCGCTGGTTTACGGTCACCCAGAACTGGCGCTATGAGCGTATGACTCGCGGACGCCTGCGCGAACATTATCAATGGAATATGGACATCTGGGGTGAGCCGGGAGTAACCGCAGAAGCCGAATTGATCGCGGCCCTGCTCACTCTGGTGCGCGAGATCGGCCTCCCTTCCGGCGCCGTAAAAGTGCGCGTGAACAGCCGTGCCCTGTTGGAGGAATCCCTGCGCCAGGGCGTGCTCGCCGAAAAGCCCGAAGCATTTGCGCCGCTTTGTGTCATCATCGACAAATTGGACAAGATCGGGGAACAAGCCGTTCGCGACCTGCTCTGCGCACCCGATGGCGAGATTGCTCTCCAGCCTGCCGAGGCCGACAGCGTGCTCAAGATGCTGCAGGCCCGGACCCTCGAGGAGGCGGCGACCGCGGGCGGCACGGGTTCTGCGGCGCTCGACGACCTGCATCGACTTTTCGAATTACTCGACGGTTATGGCGTTGCCGAGAACGTCGTCTTTGATGCTTCGGTGGTCCGTGGACTGGCCTACTATACGGGCATTGTCTTCGAAGCTTTCGATGCCCGGGGAGAACTCCGCGCGATCTGCGGCGGCGGAAGATATGACCGACTTCTCGAGACTCTCGGTGGCAAGCCAATCCCCGCTGTCGGGTTCGGCTTTGGAGACGTCGTCATTATGGAGTTGCTGAAGGATCAGGACCTGCTGCCAACACCGGATCGGGGACTGGATGATATTGTATTTGCCTTCTCGCCCGCCGAACAAAAAGCTGCTGCTCGCCTGGCTACGGAACTGCGCGGTGAGGGACGGCGCGTCGAACTCATCCTCGGCAAGATGAAACCCAAGCGGGTTTTTGCCGACGCCGATGCCAAAGGAGCCTCGCGCGTGTTCCTGATCGGCCCGGACGACCTTGCCGAGGGACGTGCGGCGGTCAAGGACCTGAAAACCGGCGAGCAGAAAAACTGGCCCTTGTCGTAGTCGCGAGAATCGGTTCAACTACTCCCGTAAATGATGAGTCTCTCCCTTTTGGAAAGCCGGCCGGGAATCGTTATCCGGCGCATTGCGATGGCTCTCCTGTTCATCGCAGCTTCGCAATCGCCAGCCATTGCGACCACCCCGCAAGCAGGCAAGGGGGAAATTTCCTCCACGGAAGACCCCCTTCTCGAGATTGTGCTTTCCGGGACGCCCGCTGGACGGGTCGACCTCCCGCCGGGCACGGTCGTCAATAATCTGACCGCACAGGGCCGCCAACTCCTCGTTGTCGCCGGAGCGGACTCCGAATTGTTGCTCTTTCAATCCAATCCCAAACCTCATTTACGACTGATTTGGACGCGAAGAATTCCCGCAGGGATCCGATCCGTTCGGATCCAGAAAGATTCCGTCTGGATCGTCACGCTAGAGGCAGCACCCCACCTGTTGGAACTTTCCCTGAAAACCGGCAAGACCGAAAACACTGTCCTGCTTTCAGGGGCAGTAGACACGGACGAGGAAGGCTCGAAACTGCCCGGCGACATCCTCGATCGTCAGCTCGAAACCATTCCGAAGGACAATCCGAACCCGCGAGCGCCCATTGCGAGCGCAATCACCATCGCCCGTCTCGAAACCCGCCCGGCATCCGCGATCGTATTCGATAACCGCCGACCCCGTCAGCTGCGAGTCTTCACCAACTTCCTGCACGAGGATGAGGGTTTCCACTTCCCGGATGTTGGCGCAGATAATGCATTCGGTATCGCCTGCATCGGCGACTCGAACACGTTCAGTATCAACAACCGCGGGTGGTGCGAGCAGCTACCCCGTCACGTTGCCGATCCGCGCCTGCTCTCGCTCAATTACGCCAGTATCGGAGGACAAGCTCTCGGGAATCTGCCGCGGGATGGCGACCTCCAACTCGCTAATGCCTTGCGCGAACCGTCGGTGGACCTCGTCATCGCGTCGTTTGGCATCAACGACCTCCGACAGGGGGCAACGCCGCAGGAACTCCTCGGGAAATATCAGTCGATGGCCGCCCAAACCCAACAAGCCGGAAAGCATTTCCTCCCGACGACGCTGGCGCCCTACCGTGGCCCGCTTCCTGACACCCCGGGGCTCGTACAGGAATTCAACCAGCTCCTGCGAGATGCTTTTGGCCAGGATGCCGTGATCGAGTTCTTTGGAGATCTCCCCCCCGAGGCCCTCGACAGCGACGGCGTTCATGTCACGGGCCAAGGCCATGACCTCCGCAGAGCCGCCGCCCTGCCACATATTTACGGCACTTTGACCTGCAAACGGGGAACCCCCTGCACCGCACCGCGTGTCTGCTTCCATGAGGGCAACTCCGAACGGATTGAAGCCATCGCCGGGCAGGGATATCCCGCGTTGCGTGGTTTTCTTCCTCAGGCGGCGTGCGTACGTCCCGCCGACCTGAAGGCCCGAGCCGCGGTCGCCGCTCAAGCGGCCGAGACCGTATGGAATGCCTCCTTGCAGGAGAAAATCGAGACCGATCGGCTTAAATTCGAAGAGGGATGTTTACTCTCACGTGAATGCCAAACCTTGGGCAATTGTGGCGCCGTGGCAATGGCGGGAAGCGGCAACGCATTCGAATGTCGCCCGGCTCGCAATCTTCACTGTCTCGAGTCTCTGGCGTGCCAGAACGAGAATCGTTGCGTGAGCTGGTTTGGCGAATGCATCGAGGAACCCGAGGAAGATCAAGTCCGCGACGATTCGGAGAGTCGCGAAACGGGTGCTCCCGAATAACTGTCTGCTAGAGAAATGGCGTGCACCCCTCAACCACCATGCTTCTGGAGCGCCTGAAGCTCGAGGAAATTGGCGACGATATCTTTCAAGCCAACGGCCAGCTTGATTCCGGAGATCATTTATTCGGAGGCATCGTGCTCGCGCAGGGACTCGCGGCGGCCGCACGAACGGTTTCCGACCGAGATCCACATTCGATTCACGCGCAGTTCCTGCATCGCGGCAACCCGAAGAAACCCATTGATTATCGGGTCCGACGTCTGCGGGACTCGCGAGCTTTTGCCACCCGCGAATCCACAGCCATGCAAGACGGGGTCGCGATCGCGACCGTCACCGCATCGTTTCACCACGAGGAAAAAGGCCCGGAGCATCAGCTGCCCATGCCCCCCGGCGACAGTCCCGGTGGCCAGAGCTGGGAGGGCTCCCTGCGCGAGGCCCTGAACATGCCCAAAAGCGAGAACCCCGACAGCAGCGTAATGGGAGAGCTGCCGATCGAGATCCTGGCCCCTGATGGATTCGCGATGTTCAGTCGCAATGTGAAGCAGCCGCATGTCACCGCGTGGATGCGCACTCGAAGTTCACTCCCCCCCGACCCGCTCCTGCATCAATGCGCACTCGCATACGCGAGTGACTACATTATTCAGGCCGGTTCGTTCCATGCTCACCCCATCTCGGCAATGGAAGTCCAATCGGCCAGCCTGGACCATGCTCTCTGGTTTCATCGACCGCTGAAGTTCGATCAATGGCATCGTGTTGATCTGGACAGCCCGATTACCGCGGGTGGGCGCGGCATCGGCAGAGCCCTGATTTTTTCAGAAGCCGGCGAGTTGGTCGCCTCCAGTGTGCAGGAACACCTGATCCGGCCGACGATCGATGGTAAGCATCCGGAGGCGCGGAAACGACAATCCTCCACACCGGCGTGACTCGCGCCGCGGTGGTTTAATCCACGTAGCCAAGGACACGGAGAGACTCTGCCGTATCCCGGGAAATCGCGGGGGTATCATTCCCGGAAGACTCTTTCTCGGAGCGCTTGATTTCGCTGAGGGCTCGATACCGATCGATCTCCGAGGATAGCGGGCTTTCCGCACAGACCACCTCCGTCGGACGATCCTCCTTCGGGTCGGTGTCCATGTCATATAATGAGCAATTGCTGCCATCGCGGACGAACTTCTGATCGCCCACTCGCACACCGTCGAAAGGATTTTTTTTCGAGTCTCCGAGCAATCGTGAAAAGAACAAGGGCTGCACGGAGCGAACGCTCTGCGCGGGGCCGGAATTCGCCTCGGGTCGCAACAGACCCGCCAGACTTCGACTGGAACCAATACCCTCATGGGGAAGCCCCGCCAGGTCGAGGATCGTGCTGGGAACATCCGTAATCCCCGCAGGCTCCTCGCGCAGGATTCCTTGCGCAATCCCGGGACCCCGAAACACGAGCGGGATCTGCAACTGCTCCTGGTGTCCGGCCAGACCGTGGCCGAGAACACCATGTTCGCCAAAAGCTTCGCCGTGGTCCGACAGAAGCACCACGAGTGTGTTCTCACTCAAGCCCAGGCGTTCGAGCTCGTCGAGAAAATCGGCCACCATACGATCAGCCTCGACGATGGTGCGGTCATAATCATCCACCGTATCCCGCTGTGACTCGGGAATGCGAGAATCCAGACGACCATCGCGCCAATCGTCTCCATCGCGAAAAAGATGCTGCGTAGCCGGGGTTGGATCCCAGGGGTCATGGACCTTGTAGGTATGCAGAAAAAGGAAAAATCGCCGGTCCCGATTCTTGCGAATATAATCGATCCCATCCTCGAAGATGCTCTCTCCGCGCCCCTCCGAGAGCACATGATACTCGCGGAAAAAATCAAACCCGTACCAGAAGCCAAAAGGGCCACTGATCAGTCCATCTTCAGTGAAAGCCGCTGTCGCAAAAGATCCCGCCTGCAGAAGTTCCGCCAACGTTCGGATCCGGGTGTTTTGATTCAATCGCCCATTGGGCAATTGCTCGCGGGGAAATTCACCGGTGAACAGACTGAGATGGGCTGTTCCGGTGCTCGCGATTGTCGTCATGGCATCACGAAAACGAACGCCGCGGTCGATCAATCTTCGATCGATCTCAGGTGTCGTCGGACGGGAATACCCGTAACCGGACATATGATCGGCGCGCAGCGTATCCAGAGAGATCAGCACCACCCGCAGATCTTCCGTGTTTCGACGTGCCGTAATTTGCGGCGTTCCCCAAACGAAGAAAGACGACGGTGTTCCGTCGGCATACATTTGCGTCAGTTCGAGCCGGCACGAGCCCAAGCCAGCGGGAAGCGATACCGTGCGCAGCCTCCAGCCCGGTTCTGCGTTACGGCTTCGAACGGTTTCTTCCAAAATTGTGATCCGCTTGTCGCCACAAACCAGTGTCGCACGCACTTTGAGCTCACGATCGGCGCTATCATCCGAGACCACAAGAAGACCCCAGGGAATTTCGATCGATGCGTCGGGCGGCAGGACAAAGAGCCGGCTTCGAAGTTCTGCCGGTACGGGTTCGCGCGCCACGAGTCGGAACAATAACTGGGAGGTATCCTGCTCGTCGGTAACCGCATCCGCCACCGCCTGGGCCTGCACGGACAAGCGCATGCGGCCGCCGGACGACGCGACCAGCTCCCAACCCCGCTCCAGACGAATAAATCGTCCCCCGGATGCAATCGCCGATGCCGCTTCCGGCGCAAGCAGGAACGGCACGCTCAGGGAGATCACTTCCAGATCGATCGCGGCCTGACCCGATACAGCCGCGACATCCAGATCCATCTCGATCATCCCGTCGGCAAACAAGGCCGTTTGAAGATCCGTAATCGGGAGCGAAGCCTGCTGGGTAATCACCTCGCGGGCGGTATTCCCGATCGCGAGCATCGGGGCGTGAAAGTGCTGCGCGGCCCCGAAGTCTTCTCCCCGCAAACGTTGGGCGACAACGACCACCCCCGGCGGTTCCGGCGATTCCGAGCACCCCGAGGCCAGAGTCGCCAACCCGACGAGAAAAAGTATCCTCAGCGGTGGCCCAACATGCAGCAACTTAGTTCGTTCTTTCCATCAAGGCGATCGTCACTTCCTTGCGTCGGGCTGCGATCGCTTCCTCGCTCTCTTCTTCAATCTTCTCGTCGGGTTCGATCTTGAAGATTGCCTGGCCCTTGGAGACGATCTTGCCGTCAAAATCAGCGGCCAGATTCTCGGTGATCGTACCTGCAAACGGCACGCTGACCTTGTTGAACATCTTCATCACTTCGATGATGAACAAGGGGTCTCCACCTTCGAAATGCGTTCCCACATCCGCCAGAATCGGCAAATGTGGTGCCTCGCGGGCAAAGAAGCTTCCGCCCATCGGTGTCACGATCTCGTCGGAACTCGCCCGCGGCGGGGGAGCCAGAGCTCGCAGGCAATCCTTGGAGAATTCCTCGTCATTGAATTTCTCGGGGAATATCGTCTGCAGCTTCTCGTTGACTTCAATATCAAGGAAGCCCGACTTCAACCCGATCCGCGGGATCAGCAAAAGCCAGTCAAGGCCTTCCTGAAAACCGCGGTGCGCTGCCTGGCAACTGGCCCAGAACTCTTCGCCGCGATCGGCAAGCTCCCGGGGCGCGCTGGCGGCTGCAAACAACTTGGTCAACTCGGCGTGGGAACCAGCACCGGTCCGAGACTCGATCTCGGCATAGAAAGCCTGCGCACTCGCCAGAATCTCGAGATCATGCCCCCAGATCTTGTCCGAAGGAGGCTTCTCGGCAGAATCCTCCAGATTCAGGAACCGATAGAGCGCCGCGAGGAAATGGACCGGGTTGGCCACAAAGGCCACGTCGTCTCCGTCGCGCTGCCAAAGTTCGCCATCATAGCGGCCCAGAAATCCGCCCAGAATGTGCGCGCTCTCCAGCAGACGTTCGATCGGCCGGCGCAGCAGTGTCTCTTTGGCAGCGAGGATGGCTCGCCCGGACGGGTCCTTCTGAACCGCCAACAACTGCCGGACGGCCTCATCCAGATCCACGTCGTTGATCACCAATTGCAGCGCACCCACCGCGTTCAGGAAGGGCCCCATGAAACGAGTCGTCGGCTCGGCCATCACGCCTTTGCCGAGAAACCATTGCACTAATCCGTAATGAACCGGCAGATTTGTCTGGAGGTCTTCCCCGCGGATCTCCATCCGCCGCAGGACTTCCGCCATCGCCTCGTAGTTCTCACGTCGGGTCTCACCCGAAGTCAGAACCAATGCAACGTTCGAATCATAGGCCCCGGCCAGATTGTAATAAACAAAGGATCCCGTATCTGGATTGCGCTGCCCGATCCCCTGATCATAGCGAATCTCGCCATCCAACGGCGCCGACCAGCCCTTGATCATCCCGCCGGCATGCGGCTGCAAAGCCTGGTTGGTGGCGTTGATGCGCACCTCGAGTCCCGAAACATTGCGCACGACGCGCTCCGGGCGAGGGATGCGAGAACCATGGACGGCGATCAGGCACATCGCCTCGATGAGATCATCGATAAAGAAATAATCCTGACTGTCCTCGGGGTTGACGATCTTGAGGCGATAGGCGAGCTCGGTGACAATATGCTCGACCTGAATCCGGGTATTCATCTCCATGAAGAAATGATCGAACCCGTCAACGATGCACTCGAAGGTGGAGACAGAGTTCAAGCAGGTGGCTTCACCGAAGCGCTCGCCCTCCTCTTCCATGCGAGCCAGCGCGCCCTTGTCCCCGCGCAGAACTTCGGCAGCAGCTTCGCCGACATGCTCAATTTCTGCATCCAGCAATTCCTGCGTGAGCGAAACTTCGAGAAGTTTTTGCTCGTGCATCTGCACCGAACAATCACGACCACCCAACGACAAACACCACGTGCCATTGCCGATCAGCTGAATTTCATTGTGGCGAGTAAGCTCGATGTTGAGCTCGATCAAGAAGTTGCGGTTCGAACCCGGCTCCACAACTTTGGACTCGGCGAGGATATCCATGACCGCGGTGGCCACATCCTCGGGAGCCTGCACAACGCGCTGGCCCTTACCGCCACCGCCACCGATGTGCTTGAAGCGAATGCGACGACCCGGATAATCCACCCAGATCGTTTCACACTCCGACAGAGCCTGAGCCTGCAGCTCCTCGATCGTGACGAGTTCGCAGGTTTGCGCATAGCCCGCCTGCAAGACGGCTTCTGCGTTTTCGGAAAGACTCTTGTCCGTGTTCCATGCCCACGAGAGCTTTTTTTCTTTCGCCAAGGCCTCGAGACCCGCCTGGTCGCCCACACGGCCCGCCAGAACCCGCGATGAAATATCATCGACTCCGGGGATCACGGCATTGCCAAGACTTCTGGCCAGCTTCTTTGCCTCGTCCTTGGCTCCGGCCTGGCGAATGACAGCCGACGACGGCCCGACAAATGCGAGTCCCGCATCTTCGATCGCCGCGACAAACTCCGCGTCCTCGGCCATAAAGCCGTAACCGGCAAAAAGATGCGTGTAGCTGTGATCTTTGGCGATCGCGACGATCTCCCGGATGCGCTCGAGCTTCTCTTCCTGCCCCACGCCCATATAGTCAGCGACGCGGTGCACATTGCCCGGAAAGGCGAGGCTGCGGAGTTCGGGCGCGAGACAACGGGGGTAGGTCACCGAGTCCTTCTCGGAGAGCAACATGCCCCACTCACCCACGCCGGCGCGGGCAAAGACCTCGAAGGCCTCTTCGCGCACCGGGCCTCGACATACGACCAGGATCTTCATCCCGGAGAGATCAAAGGACTGCTGCCATTGCGAGGCAGCATCAACGAACCGGGCGGCTTCCAAATTCTGATTCAACACGGCTCTACCCCTTACTCGAACTCACGCTGCGGCCCGCTCATCGGCGAAGGCTCGTAGGTGCGCATCAAAAAATCCAGATTCTGCGCCAGAACACGGCGACTTGTTCCCGGCATCACGACACGCGAAATACTGCCCAACGACAGGGCCTCTTTCGGATTCATCAATTCTCTCTCGTAACGATCGGTGAGCACCTGCAACGCCTGATCGCGCTGAGCGGCGGCTTCCTCCTCGCTCGCGCCATCGGCCAGAAGCTTTCGGTACAAGGCCTGAGCCTCTTTCAATTCGCTTTTGTAGACGAAATCCTTGCCGGCAGGCCCCATGACCGCAACGCGTGCATGCGGCATGGTGAAGACCATATCGGCGCCGACGAAATGCGAATTATAACTCGCATAGGCTCCCCCGAAGGCATTCCGAATAATCAGCGTCATTGAAGGTGTGCGCAGATCGATGATCGAATCGAGGAAGCGGCGTCCCTCGAGGACAATACCCCCCGACTCCTGCTCACGTCCCGGCAGGAATCCGGTCGTATCCTCGAGAAAGATCATCGGAATATTGTAGACGTTGCAGAATCGAATAAAGCGCGTCCCCTTCCGGGCCGCGTGAATATCGATCTGACCGGAGGAAACAAAGGAGTTGTTGGCCACAAAGCCGACCACGTGGCCGCCGATCCGACCGAAAGCCGTCACGAGATTCCGCGCTCGAGTGGGTTGGATTTCGAAGTACTCGCCGTGGTCACAGATCTGCTGCATGTAGAGCGTGATGTCGAGCGGGGCATTCATGCCGGCTGGCGAATTGAACGTCCGCCGGAAGAGAATGTCTTCTTCCATGGTGAATCGATCGACCGAATCTGAAGTCGACCGGAAAGGCGCCGTGCTGTGATTATTATCCGGCAGGTAGTTGAGCAGACGCAAAGCGGTACGCAGAGAACCGAGTTCATCCGGTGTGGTCAAATCACAAACACCGCTCTGGCCATGAACGCCGGGGCCACCCAGATCGTCCGCCGACACTTCTTCCCCGAGCACACTTTTCACAACGCCCGGGCCGGTCAGACCGATAAAGGTGTCCTCGGATTGGATCATGAAAGATCCCTGACGCGGGAGGTAGGAGCCGCCGCCGGCATTGTAGCCGAACATCAGGCTGATGCTGGGGACCACGCCGCTGATGCGGCGCAGCGCGGTAAAGGCTTCCGAATAACCGTCGAGACCACCCACGCCGGCCGGCACAAAGGCACCAGCAGAATCATTCATCCCGATCAGCGGAATGCCGCGCTCGCCGGCCATATAGATCAGGCGCGCCAGCTTGGCGCCATTGGTGGCATCCATCGAGCCCGCGCGCAGCGTGAAGTCATGGCCGTAGACCGCAACGTCGCGGCCATCGACATTCAGCACGCCACAAACCAGCGAAGCACCGTCGAGGTTGGGGCCCCAATTCTGCCAGAAGAGATTTGGCTCTTGAGCGGTCAGCACCTTGATACGCTCAAAGACCGTCATCCGACCCTTGGCATGCTGGACTCGCACACGGTCCAGACCACCCCCGCGCTCGGGTTTGGCAATCAATTCCTCGCCCAAAGCCAGCGAATCCTCGTAGATCGTGGAGGGGCCGGGCGACGCTTCCGTACCTGGCAGGGCCGCGAAGGGATTTTCGAGGGTATATGAGGGCGTTCCCGCCTCTGTTGGTGCAGCGTTCTCCATGATTCTCCGAGCTAAGATCTTGTTTTTACTAAGTTTAAAAAGCGCCAGCCACCGACGGATCCGGGCCGGGCGCGCGCATCGCCTTCACCCTTTAACAAAACGGACGGCAGCGGCACTTCCTGCCCTCATGTTCCGGGAAACGGCTTCAGCCGCGCCGACAGTCCATCGCCGGATAAAAGCTCCTCGAGTTCCTCGCCCAAATCCTCGGCATGCCGCAAGACTTCCGCCCAGGCGGATTGCCGATCCGCAGTCGAGAAATTTTCGAAATCGGAACGGTCCGGGACACGCCCGCCGGGCAGGCCTGCAATGAAGGCCTCGGAGGGAGCCACCTGAACAACATCCTCCAGATCAACAGGCGCCGGAGACCGCCAAGGGAGGAATTTGTCGAACCACCCCGGCGAGATACGGGAGAAAAAATGGGGGAAGAGCACCAGGCCTCGCGGTCGCCGAAAAGCAAAATCAAAATGATAGTCGACAATGCCACCATCGCGATAGACGCCGGGTGCCGCACCGGGCAGATCGCGAATCCCCGGGATCAAAAGAGGCACAGCCCCAGTCGCCAGAACGGTGTCGCGCAAGCTGCCCGGACGCAAGGCGACTTGGCGCGTGCCGAATCCCTCAAAGCCAAAGACCGGCTCCCCGGTATGAAAGACCCAGCGTTCGAAAAAAGCGGCCAGAGCCCGGCGAGACACCGTATTGGCCGCGGCGGCAGCCCCCAAGCCAACCAACAGGGGCAGACGACGATTTGCCGAAACGGCTGCTCGGCTCCGCACGGCGAGCACGTGGCTGCGCACCTGTTGATTCTGGAGAATTTCCTCCTCTCCCCCATCTCCGAGCGTGACCGCCAGGATATCTTCCATTTCACGCAAAACCTCGATCCCTGTCGGCTTCTCCTCGTAGACCTGGGACGTATAGGCCTGCTGGAACCTGGCGCAGGCGCCCAGAGGATCACGCTGCGCAAAACAAATGTGCCGCCAAGCGCCGATCGAGGAACCCAGCAAATGCAGCTCACGAGTCCGATCTTGCACGAGGCGTTCGCATAAAACGCGGTCGATCGCGGCCAGAACCAACCATTTGGGCCCGCCAGAGGCCCCAAGCAAGGTGGTGAAGTCATCGCGACGATAGCCGCAGGATGCCAGATGGCGACGTGCCCGCCCGCCCGCAAAAATATTCAGAAGTTGCGCCATGAGAATTTTCCGATCCGATCCGCTCGCCGGCTCCTTCGGCTCGTACCCGCCCTGGAATATCGAGCGGCGGGAAAACGACCTCCGGAAATTCCGTTGGACCGCGACGAGAAGAATCTGCTTGAACCAAAGCAAGGAGAGCTCCCATGACGCAATGGATCCATAAAATCAGCTATCTGACTCTGGCAGCAGGCCTCATCGGCTGCACGGCGGCCGTCCAACCCGATCCGGACACACGCCTGCAACCGCTGGAGCCCACCCCGACAGAGGCCGCGCCGTGGACGAGCTTGTCGGCGAATGACGATCCCGATGATTTTCATTTTGTGGTCGTCAGCGATCGAACCGGAGAACACCGCGCGGGCGTCTTTCGCGATGCCATGGCGCAGATCAACCTTCTGGAACCAGCATTTGTCGTGAGCGTGGGGGATCTGATCGAAGGCTACACCGAAGACCCGGACACACTGCGCGAGGAGTGGAGCGAGATCGAGGGCTATGTGGGTACTCTGGGGCAGCCATTTTTCTACGCCGCAGGAAATCACGATATGTCCAACGCCGTGATGGCCGAAGAATGGCAGACCCGCTTCGGCCCCTCCTACTACGCATTCTCCTACAAGGATGTTCTCTTCATCACGCTGAACTCGGAACTCTTCGGTATGGTCCATGATCGAAGCCAACCGGTCCCGGGTCCATTTGATCCCGCGGAACAGATGGCGTGGCTGGAAAAAACACTGCAGGAAAACCCGTCACCCCGCTGGACCATTGTCTTGATCCACCAACCGCTATGGGATTCGCCGCGCATCCATCCCGACTGGCTGCGTGCAGAAAAGATGCTGGCCGGGCGTCCGCATACGGTCTTTGCCGGTCATATGCATCGCTATATCGAGCACCGGCGCCAGGATCAGAGCTATATTACACTTGCCACCACAGGCGGCGGTTCGGATCTGCGCGGACCGACTTACGGAGAATTCGATCAGGTCGCTCTGGTCACCATGACGGGCGACGGTCCGGTCATTGCCAACCTCGATCTGGCCGGCATCTATGCTGCGGATATCGTCACCCCGCAAGACCGGGAACTTGTGCAATCGTTGGAGAAATCCATCCAGCCTGTAGCTGTTGCGCACAACGGTAAAACCTTTGCTCGGGGGGAGGCAGTGTTTTCCTTCCAAAACCCCACAACAGAGAGCGTGCTGGTGGAAGTCACTCCGGAAGCCGGCCGCATGATGCAGGCGACTCCGATTTCGCTTCATCAGGAAATCGGCGCGGGCGAGAGTCAAACCTTCCGGATCCAACTGAGCGCCCAGGACGAGGCTCCCTATGAGGCGTTGGCAAGTGGCGAGATTCACTTTCGCCTCAAAACCTCCGGACCCGACGGCGCGCCGGTCCTGTTGGATATCGAACATATTCTTCTCCCGGAAAAAAAGCTTCCCATCCCCATGCGAAAAGATCCGGTGGAGGTCGATGGCGATCTTGGCGAATGGCCCCTCCTGCCGATCGAGAGCGCCGGCTTTACCGAAATCGATCATGCCGAGCACCATCAGGGACCAGCCGATGCTTCCTTGCGCTTTGCCGTCGAACAGGACGAGAGCAACCTCTACATCGCCGTGGAGGTTACCGACGACATTATCGTGGCGAGCCGTGAGAAGATTGCACGCGAGCAGGACGGTCTTTCTCTCCAACTCGATGCCAGGCCCAACCCGGCACGCGGGGCCAATCAGGGATTATGGGCCTCGGTCCGGAGCGGTGAATTCCGCCAGATGGCTCTGGTGACGGCTACCCTGGTGCCCCCTGCCGAGGATCACGTCATGAAACGCTTCACGGGCGGCGCCGCGAGTCCCTGGACCTACGCCATCCGCCGCCAGACCGGCGGCTATACGATCGAATTCTCGCTCCCCCTGTCCTATATCGAAGCCCAACAGGGTGCGGATTGGTCAGAGGTCCGCATCAATCTCGGATTGCAGGACACCGACCATGGAGAAAAACCAATCTCGCTGTGGTGGCGACCCAGCCGTTTCGGGGCCAAGGCCGTACCGGACTCCGGGACATTCCTCCGTTAGAGGAATCTCCCGAGAGCCCGGGGATTGCCCTCAGGCCGCCAGGGCGGCTTCGATTGCGGCCAGAACCTCTTTGGCCTCGGGATCTGTCGGCGGCTCGAAGCGCGCCAGAACCTCGCCCTTCTTGCCGATCAGGAATTTGCCGAAATTCCATTTGATGTCGCCCTCGGCCTCGGGCGTCGTCGGGGTTGTGGTCAACCATTGATAGAGGGGCGCCTGATCATCGCCATTCACGTCAATTTTGGAAAACATCGGGAAGGTGACGCCAAAGCTGGTCTCGCAAAACTGCTTGACCTCGGCGTCGGAACCCGGCTCCTGACCGGCAAATTGATTGCAGGGAAATCCGAGAACCGCGAAACCATGCTCGGCATATTTCTGCTGCAAGGCTTCCAGACCCTTGTACTGCGGGGTCAAGCCGCACGCAGATGCCACGTTGACGACCAGAACAACCTTGCCAGAAAAGTCGGCAAGCGATTGCTCGGTCCCGTCAATATTCTTCATCGAAAAATCCTGTAATGCACTCATCTTGAACTCCTTGGATTCCCAGCATTCCCTGAACTCAGGGAACGATTACAACCTTGCCCTTGACCCGACGCTCGGAAAGATCGCGCAGGGCCTTGGCCACCTCTTCCATCGGGTAGGCCGCCGAGATTCGAGGCTTGATGCGCCCCTCGTCAAACCAACTCAGCAACTCATCCACATTTTCGGCGTGCGTGCGGGGCTCACGACCGACAAAAGCTCCCCAGAAGACCCCCACGATATCGCAACTCTTGAGCAAGGTCAGATTCAACGGCGGCCGCGGGATCTCTCCGGCGGCAAAACCGATCACGAGGAAACGTCCTTCCCAGGCCATCGCCCGCAAGCAGGGCTCTGAATAGTCACCCCCAACAGGATCATAGACAACGTCGGCGCCCTTGCCTCCGGTCAGCTCCCGGATGCGGGTCTTCAAATCTTCCTTCGAATAGTCGATGACTTCGTCCGCGCCATGCTCCTTGCAGACCGCCAACTTCTCGGGCGTCGACGCAGCTGCAATCACGCGGGCCCCCATGACCTTGCCAATCTCGAGCGCCGCAATCCCGACACCACCGGCGGCGCCCAGAACCACAAGATCTTCTCCCGCGCGCAGCTTGGCGCGCTGTTTGAGCGCGTAATGAGACGTTCCGTAGGTCAGCAAGAAAGCTGAAGCTGTTTCGAAATCCATGGAGTCGGGAATCTTGAAAACTCCGCCCGCATGCAATGCGATTTCTTCGGCAAACCCCTGCCAGCCGCAATTCGCCAGAACCCGATCGCCCACCGCGAGATCTTCGACGCCTTCGCCGATTGCAAGAATTTCGCCGGCGACTTCACCGCCCGGGGTAAAGGGCAGCGGTGGCTTGAATTGATATTTGTTCTCGATAATCAGAACGTCCGGGAAGTTGACGCCGGCGCTTCGAACGCGAACGACGACCTGGCCGGGACCCGCCTCGGGGGAGGGGACTTCTTCCACGACCAAACTCTCGGGGGGACCGTATTCCTTGCAAAGGACTGCTTTCATGGTCTCTTTCTTAACCAAGGGAGCAGCCCGAGGCCAAGGGCAAAACGCTCTCTCCGCGAGCGCCTCGTAGATTTTCCGAGGCTTGTCCCCCCAGAGGCACAGCGATAATCTTGCAACATGAGTGATTCTACCAAACCGAGACTGCGAAGGTCTCTCCTCTGGGCCCCCGGCGACGATCCTCATAAGATGGAAAAGGCATCGCGGACAGAGGCGGATTCGGTGATTCTCGATCTGGAAGACGCGGTGGTCCCCGACCATAAGGTCGCCGCCCGCACGACCGTCCGGGATACTCTCCGTGAACTCGACTTTCGGGGCGCGGAGAAACTTGTTCGCATCAATCCGTTGGAAACCGGGCTCGCACTCGATGATCTGACCGTGACGATGGCGGGACAGCCCGACGGTTATATGGTGCCGAAACTTCGCAGCGAGGACGACGTACGCTTCATTGACCGGGCCCTCAGCAATCTCGAGGCTATCTCCGGTCGTGAACCCGGAAGCGTTCGCCTTCTTCTTCTGGCCACGGAAACGCCCGAGGCCATCCTGAACATTCGCCGAATCGCACAAGCCAGCTTGCGCTCCTGCGCCATGATGTGGGCCAGCGAAGACCTCTCGAATGCTTTGGGGTCGCGAAAAAGCCGCAACTCTGATGGATCGTTACCCGACGTATTTTCCTTTGCCCGCTCGGCATGCCTTCTGGCCGCGGCCTCCGAGGGCATGGACCCTCTGGATATGCCGTACTTCGACTTCCATGACGACGCCGGCCTCGAGCGCGAAGCGCGGGAAGCGGCAGATCTCGGGTTCACCGGCAAGGGTGCAATTCATCCCAATCAGATCCCGATTATCAATCGCGTCTTTGTTCCCGGCTCGGAGGAAGTCGCCGAGGCAAACGCACTCCTGGCAGCCGCCCGCGAGGCGTTTGCGGCCGGACAGGCGGCGTTCGTGTACAAAGGTGCGATGGTGGATGCCCCGCATATCAACCGGGCACGTCGAATTGTGGCCCGTGCCGCAGCTGCTCAGGAGCCGAACGCCTGAGGCAGCACCGACCTTCCCTCCGCGCCGACTCTGGCGCACGCTGGCTGCCGCGGCCCGCCTTTTCCTCACCGATCCGAGACCCATGTGACAAGAACCCCCACTTCGTTCTACATCAAGGACGGAGGATTCATGTCCATGAGCAAACCAATCTGGAACACCCGCCCGTCGGCCTTCGAGGTCGCGCCCGCACAACAAAGTGAAGCCCGAAAGATTCTCGACTTTGTCTACCTCTCAGAAGGTCTTTCCAACAGCTTTCTGATCACGACGCCCGAGGGGCGGATGGTGATCAACACCGGGATGGGCTTCGAGGGGCCCACTCATAAGCGACTCTACGATGCGGTCGACGACTCTCCGATTCGCTATGTCGTTTTCACCCAGGGACACGTCGACCATGTCGGCGGAACCGATGTTTTCCTCGAGCCAGGAACCGAAATCCTTGCCCATGCCAACAATCAGGAGCATCAGAGCTACGACGGTCGACTGGCGACCTTCCGCGCCCGTCGCAGCTTTTTCGCCTTCATGGAGGCGATCCTGCAGGCAAATGCGAAACTACCCGACGGCCCTCCCGCAAAACAAAGCCGCCCGGTGCCCACCACGACCTTCAGCGAAAATTTATCACTCGACTTCGGTGGTCAGCATTTCGAATTCATCGCGACTCCCGGCGGCGAAACCAGAGACTCGCTGATTATTCACCTCCCGGAGCACAAGGCTGTTTTTTCCGGCAATCTGTTCAGTTGTCTATTCGGGCACATTCCGAACCTCTGCACCATGCGCGGCGATCGCTACCGCGACGCCCTGGAATTCGCAGAGTCAGCCGAACGCGTATTGGCGCTGGATTGTGAACTCCTTCTTGTTGGCCATGGCCCACCGCTCGAAGGCCGAGACCTCATTCGACGCGAGATCGAACGCGTCCGCGACGCGACACTCTACCTTCACGATGAAACGGTTCGTGGCATGAACGACGACAAACCGGTTGACCAGCTGATGCAGGAGATTCAATTGCCCGAGCACCTCGCGGTGGGCGAGGGGTACGGAAAAGTATCCTGGGATATCCGCGCCATCTGGGAGAACTATTCCGGTTGGTTCCACCAACGCTCCACAACCGAGCTCTTCGAGACCTCCGCGGCCAGCATTCACGAAGATCTCGTGGAGCTTTCGGGCGGTAGCGATGCGATCGGCAAACGCGCTCGTGCCTGCCTGGACGCCGGAGAGCCCGTAAAGGCGCTCCACCTCACCGACATCGCGTTGAGCGTGACGCCGCGCGACCCCGATCTCCTCGCAATCTGCCGTGACGCCCATCGAGCTCTGGAGAAGGAAAGTACCAACTTCTGGGAAACAAAGTGGCTGCAGCATCAGGCATCCAGGATTGAGGGCGAGCTTTCGGAGCTGAAAATTTGACTCGGGTCATCGACATCGACGACCTGCGCGAACCCGTGCTCGACGATTTCCAGACGGGAGCGCTGGCGTATGGAGAAACTCTCACAATTGATTTCTCGGTTGAGGGTATTTTGCAGGAAGCCCGTGACGCCACAGGCCTGTCAGACTTTGGCCCCGAAGACTTTCGAGAACGGTTGGGCATTTTGGCCAGCGAATGGGACGAGGACAACGGGCTCACCGGCATCGGACGCCTGTCCCTGCGCAACAAGCTCGCCCTTTTCGCCCGTAACCGGCTCTTGATCCACGACTATCGGGAAAAGAATCCCGATGTCCTTGAGGAAACCATCACCGCGCCGATCATCGTGGTGGGGCTGCCTCGTTCCGGCACGACTCATCTTCTGAATCTGATGGCGGCCGATCCAGGCCTGCAGGACCTGCCCCTATGGGAATCCTATGAACCGCTGCCCATGCCGTCGGATTCGATTGCGGCCGATGGTATCGATCCACGCTATACGCGTTGTGCCGCGCAGTGGGAAGCCATGCAGCAGGCCACGCCTCTTCTGGCCGCCATGCACCCCATGAACCCGGATCATATCCACGAAGAGCTGGAACTCATGGGCCCGGATTTTGCGTCCTACAACTTTGAGTGGCTCTCCATGTCACCGCGATGGCGCGACCATTATTACGGACACGACCAGACACCGCATTATGAGTATTGCCGTGATGTCCTGAAAATTCTCCAACGTGAACGCGGTGACCAGCGGCGGTGGGTTCTCAAATGCCCGCAACACCTCGAGCAATTGCCCGTGCTGCAGAAAGTATTTCCCGATGCGACCTTTGCTGTCACGCATCGAGACCCGGTAGCGGTGATTCAATCCAGCATCACCATGTTGGCCTATGGACAACGCATGAACCGAAAAAGAGTCGAACCCGAGGCTTTGGCGGCTTATTGGAGCGATCGGATCGATCACCTTCTACGCGCCTGTGTCCGCGATCGGGACACTCTCCCCGACGAACGCACCATCGACATTCCGTTTCATATCTTCATGCAGGACGACCTCGCGATGGTCGAGAAGATCTATGCGAAAGCCGGCCTGGCGATGACGCCCGAGGCGCGACTCGGGTTAAAGCAGTTCCTCGCAAACCACCCCCGAGGCAAGGAGGGTCGCATGAGCTACCACCTGCAGCGCGACTTCGGAGTCGACCCCGCCGAGTTGCGCGAACGCTTTGCCTATTATTTCGAGAGGTTCCCGGTAGAACCCGAGACCAAGAACGATTGAGGTCCCTGATGCCCGAATCCAAAGCCCGTTTCGACTTCAAAGATGCCCGGATCCTCGTGACCGGCGGCAGCAATGGGATCGGTCTGGCCACCGCATCCGCCTTTCATGCCGCGGGCGCCTCTGTCACCATCACGGGGACGGCCAAAGACCCGTCGAGCTACGACGCTGACCTCTCTTTCTTTGCCTACCGGCAAATGGAATTGGAGGATAATGAGAGCGTGAGTGGCGTGGCGCAATCCCTCGACGCCCTCGACGTCCTGGTCAACAATGCCGGGGCGAGCCTCCCCGGAGGTGGTAACGAATGGGAGCCCGATGTCTTCGAGCAGGCCGTTCGGATCAATCTCACCTCCGGTTACCGACTCACCCAGGCCTGCCTCCCGCTCCTCGAGAAAAGCTCCCTGCCCGGCGGTGCAGCGATTGTCGGGATCGCCTCTCTCACCTCGATCTTTGGCCACCCCATGGTGCCGGGCTACGGGGCCGCCAAAACGGGTCTAACCGGACTCACCCGAGCCATGGCGGTCACCTGGGCGGACAAGAAGATTCGCGCCAACGCTGTCGCCGCCGGAATGGTCAATACCCGGATGACCTCGATCGTGCAGGAGATCCCCGAAATGAACGATCCGATTCTCGCTCGGACCCCGATGAAGCGATGGGCGCAACCGGACGAAATTGCCGACGGCGTCCTCTTTCTCGCCTCGGATCAGGCGCGGTTCATTACCGGGCAGACGCTGGTGATTGACGGCGGATTCTCCTCATTGGGATGAGTCCGGGTCAGGCGGCTCGAGCGATCCGTCGCCGGACTTGCGCAAGGGACTTCTCTCGGCCGCCCCCGCGATCACGCGCTCGACTTCGCTGCGTTCCGCCACCAGGAATCGACTGACAGCATCCCCCAACCGATCATCGGAGAACCAATGCATGCTGCGGGTCTCTTCGGCATCGAAGCCACGAAGCCATTTGAACTCGCCGCCCGCACCGGGCTCGAAGCGCTGCAATCCGGCGTCGATACAATGCTCAATGGTCGCGTAATAGCAGACGTTGAAGTGCAGGAAGCGGACATCTTCATGGGTTCCCCAATACCGGCCATAGAGCGCGCCGGACTTCTGCACATTGAAGGTCCCTGCCAACAGCTGCTCTTCCCGTGTCGCGGTGAAGAAACATAAATTATGTCGGAATCGCTCGCGGAGGAGATCAAAAAACTCCGGGGTCAGGTAGCGGCGGCCCCAAGCGTATTTATCGATCGTGGTCAGATAGATTTCATACATTTGGGAGAAGAGATCGTCCGGGATCTGGTCGCCCACCAAGGAGCGAATCGTCACACCTTGCTCGCCCAGTACCCGACGCTCGCGCTTGACCTCCTTGCGCCGCTTCTGCTTGAGCGCCGCGAGGTAGTCGGTAAACGATTCGTATCCGTGGTTGCGCCATTTGAACTGGTAGCCCAGACGTCGGCTGTAGCCGATCTCTTCGAGAACCTCGGCTTCGGCCGACGAGCAGAAATTGACGTGAATGGAGGAGAGCTCGTTCTCCTTGCATAAATCGATCAGAGACGAACCCATCAAGCGGATCATTTCCTCACGTGATTGCCCGGGAGCGACCAGGAAACGGATCCCTTCAGCCGGGGTAAACGGCACCCCCACCAGCATCTTGGGAAAATACTCGATCTGGGCCCCGTAGGCTGCGTTCGCCCAGGCATGATCGAAAACAAACTCGCCTTCGCTATTGCCTTTCAGGTACAGCGGACAGGCAGCCAGAAGCTTCCCGCCTTGCCAGACTGTCAGATGTTTGGGGCTCCACCCCGTCCCCGGACCCACGCAGCGGGCATCCTCCATCGAGGCGAGCCAGCCCCATTCAAGAAATGGAGACTCCTCCCCCACCAGGGAATTCCAATCAGCCTCGGACACATCCTGTGAAAGATGGGTGAGGATCCTGATTTCAAGAGTTTGTTCTGATTCCGACACGTGAAAGATCGATTTCCGGCTCTGGGCAAAGCCCCGGTCTCAATGATACCCCAAAACGATGGCGGGAAAATACTTCGAGGAACTGCCCCCGGGCACGACATTTACCCATCAACCAAGTCGCACCGTCACCGAGACCGACAACCTGCTGATCACCACGTTGACCATGAACGTGCAACCCCTTCACCTCGATGCCGAATTCGCCGGGACAACGCAATTCGGCCAAATTCTGGTCAACAGCATGTTTACGCTGTCGCTGATCGTTGGCCTCTCGGTTTCCGAAACCACTCTCGGCACGACGATTGGCAACCTCGGTTTCGAAAAAATTGATTTCCCCAACCCGGTTTTCATCGGGGATACGATCACCGCCAGCACCACGGTGGTGGAGGCCCGGGTTTCGAGGTCACGCCCGGATCGGGGCATCGTCCTCTTTGAGCACACCGGCACAAACCAACGAGACGAAATTGTCTGCGTCGCCCGGCGCAATGCGATGATGAAAACCCAGATCGTCTGAAAGGCACCGAATTCTATGGTGTTTCTCCCCTCAAGGCGCATGGAGTCCGCTTGGGAGAATCACAAAGGCCTAACCTGAACGAGCAAATCGGCCGACAACTTTCTCAAGCCCTCCCAAGGCGCGAGGGCGAGAAAGTAAATCTTGGAGTTTTCCGCAGGCCCGGCTGATGCCGGGCGGTCCCCCCCAGGATCGATGCAGCAAACTCCCTCCCCCATTTGCCTCTCGCCCTCGCGTTCTCCCCCCCCTGGGCTCCAATGAGAGGAATCGGAAGAAGATGTGGAAATCGAGGCTCGTCGACTTATCCCTGATTTGCATTCCTTTCATCGCGATCGGCCTGCCCGCGTGGATCCACGGCAGCGGCTTCGAGAACGTGATTGACGAAACCGTCATTATCGATGCGCAGAAAACCGCTACGGCGATCTCGGCACCCGCCAACGGCCCCCTGTGGATCGAAAAACTCTGTGCCGAGGATTGCGTGCGCTGCTCCACCGCCAGATTACAGGAAACAAGCTTCGCGCGTCCCTCTCGGGAATGTATTCGCCTCCAGCCGGCGCTGCGGTTGGCATCGGGCGACAAGCTCTCGTGCCGAAACGACTGCGACAGTACTCACGCCGTCTTGCTGAAAGGCTCGCGCGCCGACCCCTCCTGAGTTTCCACTCAGGCCCGGGACGGACTCCCGACTCGCGGGAAGACGAATTCTCGGAAACGTAAAAGTCTCGGCGCATCACACCGAGGCTTTTTTGCAGTCGACAGGCAGGATCGGTGCCTAGTTTCCCCTCGACGCACGCCGCCAAAGGGCGGCAAAGATACTTCCGATCACCGAGTGAGTCACCGCCGAGATCGCCCCGGGGACTGCCGTCAGGGGATTGGCAAAGTGCTGGTTGGCGAGAACTACCGCGAGACCTGAATTCTGCATCCCCACTTCAATGGACACCGTCCGCCGAATCGGATCAGCGTACCCAAACAGCCAGGGCAAGAAGTATCCAAGAAAAAATCCTCCGAGATGCAAAAGGCCGACAGCGACCAACAAACTGCCGGCCGCCTCGACGATTTCATCGGCCCGCTGGCCGATAATGCTCGCGCAGATCATCACAATCGCCAATACCGCAACCAATGGAGCCACTGGCTGCACCCACCCCACCAATTTCGGAGCAAATTGGTTCAGCAGAATTCCGAGAGTCACGGGAAGCAGGACGACCTGCACCGTACTGAGAAACAGCCCGAACCCATCCACCGGAACCATCGTGCCGACGTAGGTGCTGGTCAGGACCGGCGTCAGCACCACCGCCGCCAACGTGGAGCACATGGTCATCAGCACCGACAATGGCAGACTCGCCTGAGCGATATAGGTCACCACGTTCGAGGCTGTCCCTCCGGGAGCACAGCCCACCAGAATCAGGCCCACGGCGAAGGGCGTCGGCAGATCCATGGCCACGCCAATGGCCCAGGCAAGCGCGGGCATAATCAGGAATTGGCAGAAAACGCCCAAAAGGATCGGCCGCGGCATCTGCAGAACCTCGCGAAAATCTTCAAAACGCAAGGTGAGGCCCATCCCCAACATGATCACAGCCAAACCCCACACAATGAAGGGTCCGGAGAACCAGGTGAAAATCTCGGGTTCCAGAATCGCCGCAAATCCGGCAATCAGTACCCACACCGGAAAAAGTCGGGTCAGAGTCTCTAGCATCACCTCTGTATGGCGCCTCAAGGGTACCTGCTGCAAGTGAGCGGTGCGCCGGGAGAACTGTGGCCGAGCAAGCCCCTGCATGCCGGATCGTTTGTCACGGAACTTTATGACACAAAGTGTTGATGGCGACGGCCCCCAACGATTCCGAACCGGAGGACAAGGGACTCTGGCACAAGGGCCAACGGGCTCTGACCGCGGGGCTGCTTCTGGCCGTGATCTTCATCGCCTTCGAGGCGCTGGCAATCGCGACCATCCTGCCGACCGTCGTCGATGAAATCGGCGGCTTGTCCATCTACGGTTGGACTTTCAGCGGGTTCATGTTGGCCAACCTCATCGGCATCACCATCGGTGGGCATATTGCCGACCGCCACGGGTTGTCGCTTCCCTTCGCCATCGGCGGGCTGGTCTTTGCCGCAGGCTTGATCGCCGGCGGTTTTGCCCCCTCGATGCCTCTGCTGGTTGCGGCACGCGGCGTGCAAGGCCTCGGTGCCGGTGCGCTTGGTGCGGTCGCCTTTGCCGCGATCGGTCGGGGCTATAGCGCGCAAGTACGTCCCAAAATGCTGGCGGCTTTATCCTCGGCGTGGGTAATTCCCGGCCTGCTGGGGCCATCCGTCGCCGGTTGGATCACCGAGGTATTCGGCTGGCGTTGGGTATTCTTTGCACTCGCCCCGGCAACGCTCGCGGGGGCCTGGATTGCGCTTCCCGGACTCCGCCAACTCGGCCCACCTGCAGGCCCGATCGAGGAGAAATCCGAAGGCACCGAGCGCTTCCGCATGGCCCTGTTGCTGGTTGGAGGCACCTCGATGCTGCTGGTCGGACTCGACAAGCCCACGCAGTGGCCTCGGGGGCTCGCGATTGTGGCTGGACTGGTCTTGATGGTCGCCGCTCTCCGGCGCCTGCTCCCTGCCGGGACGCTGGTTGCCCGCCACGGCCTACCCGCTGCGACTCTGGTTCTGGCTGGCATCGGGTTCATCTTTTTCGGAGCCGAGGCCTTCGTACCGCTTGGCTTGACCAAGCTTCAGGGCCTCTCGCCGACCCAGGCGGGACTCCCCTTGAGTGTGGGGTCGGTTTTCTGGACCGCCGGCGCCTGGGTCCAGGCAAGAGAAGCGCCACGGCGAAGCCGGCGCGCGATGTCAGCCACCGGCATCGGCCTGGTCGGCGTGGGCATCGGCGCCACCTACCTCAGCCTTTCGCCCGAAATGCCCTCCGGGTTTGTCTACGCCGCATGGGCCGTAGCGGCGCTGGGCATGGGTGTAGCCAACTCCACCGCCAGCCTGAGCATTCTCGAAGAGGCCCCCGAGGGGCAGGAGGGGAGTGCTTCTGCCTCGCTGCAAATCGCGATGAATCTGGGCATCGCCCTCGGCACCGGCGTCGCCGGGGCCATCCTCGCCCTCGGAGAGGCCGCTGCTCAACCGCTTGCCGCAAGCCTCTACAACATCAATATCTGCATGCTCGCGATGACCCTTTTGACCCTGCTTGCCTGCACGCGCATGGCCGGCAAGCCCGCCGCCTAAAGTCGTTCGCGAAAATATTCGAACGTGCTCAGATCGCGAATCGCCTGATTCGCACGTTCGGTTGCTGCGCGTCCAATTTCCAGACTCTGCATACGATCACCAGCGGCGAGAGTCGTCACCGCCGCAATCCACGCATAGGCAGAAAAACGTCGATAATCCTCTTCCATCTCTGCCGGATCGGCTGTCGTCCCCGCGGCCTCAAGGCTTTCCCGGTACATCCCCAACAAGCGACTTTGGTGTTCCCGCCTGAAGTCCGGCGGTGTCGAATTACAAAGGAAGTAGGCTACGTCCCGCATGCCGACGCCCACCGCCGTGCAGGCCCAATCCAGAAAGCCGACCGTTGAACCTTCGAGAAAAAGATTCCCGATGTGCGGGTCGCCATGGATCAAGGTCGAGGGGCCACTTTCCAGAAGATCTTGAAAGCCTTCGTTTTCCTCCAGATATAACCTTCCCAGTCGGGAGAACTCCGGCGGCATCTCGGCTTCGAATTGCGTCAGCGCCGATTCGACCAGAATCTTGCCCCAATCGTTTTTCATCGGCGGTTCGATACCCTCGATTCGTGCGGGCTGGTCCGGCGAGATTGCATAGGACCCATGAAGCCGCCCCAGCGCGACCATCAGCGATTCGGTCAGCGAGAGCAACCCGGGGTCGTCCGCGGACGGAAAGATACAGCCGGCGGCCTCGAGGTCTTCGAGCAACATGAAATACGACGATCCCTCTTCATTGGAAGCCGACCATAGGGGCCGCGGCACGCGCACGGGCACTTCGGCGGCGACGTGCTGATAGAACCGTGCCTCACGTCGACCCATCCCCGTCGAAAGCACCATCTGCCGAGAAATTTCGTTGGTGGGTGGAAGCTTCACGAACAAGGCTTCCGCCGGCGCGTCTCCCTCCCAGGCCACACGGATGCGAGCTCGACCCGTCGTGCCGCTATGGGCGTCGACAAGTTCGACTTCACGGGCCCGCGCGTCGGGATAAGTCGCCGATAAAATTTCGGTCAGCCACGCGGCTGTAATCTCCTCGGGCGCTTGCGGGAGATCCATGGAACTCATCGGACTGCCCTCTCGCGACAATCCGCCAGATCCGGATCGGCCGCCCAGTCCAGAGCGCCGCCAAGCAGTGCGGTCATCTCGGGCGTTTCGTAGGCCGCGGCCTGATGACCCAGAGCGGAGTAGAAAACCCGACCCCGGCCTTCGCAATGACTCCAGACGACGGGATGGTCGCCCATCGCGATATCGGTATCCATCCAGAAGAGGCTGAAGGTAGGATCATAAGTTGCCTCATCGACCCGCACGAGGACATCTACATCCGTCCCGCGCGGACTCTCTTCGAAAGAATACCACTCTTCTTCATGCGTCCAGCTGGCCGGCAAATTTCGGGTTGCAGGATGATTCGGATTCTCGACGACGGCCGTCGCATTCTGAAACTGAGGGCCCATGGTATGCATGGTAAATTGGGCGCGAATAAAACTTTCGGGGTGCCAATCCCAATCATACGAGGGGTCTCCGCCGGCTCCATGAATGGCCAGCGCGCCACCACCTGCCTGCAGCCAGGTTTGCCAATCTTTTTTCTGCTCGGCGTTGAGCGTATCCCCGCTGGTGTTGTTCCACACAACGACCTTGAACCGCGATAGATCCTCCGCATTGAAGATCGCGCCGTTCTCGGTGGCAAAGACACCCCAACCGCGCTGCTCGGCGAGTCGGGTCAGCAAGGCGTTGGCGGCCGGAATCGCCTCTTCATGTCGAAAACCATTGGTCTTTGAAAACAGCAGCACCGCGGGCTTCTGCAACGTCTCGGGGACCTCGGGAGCCGTGGTCTCATAGGTTTTAGACGGAAAAAAGACGCGCAGGCCGGAGCAGCCCCCTGCCAGAAAGAGCGAAACTCCGAGCAGACAAACACTTCCGATAACCCGAGACCACAACATGAAAGACTTCCTTCCCCAACGATCGTTGACGGGAGCATATCAATCCGTCAACTCCGTGGGTATGGGAATAGGACAAAGCGGTCGGAAGCGGAAACGAAGTCTCCACAATTTACGATCGGAAGGAGGTGCGCCATGCAGAACTGGCTCTGGATTGCCCTGCTGATCGCCGGCGCCACGGGTGGTGGCATCCTTTTTTTCCGGTCCTATCTGGGCGAAGCCGCCGTATTCGTGGTGGAACATCGTATTCAGTTCCCGGGGACCCGCGAAACTGCATGGGCAGCTTTGACGCGCGCCGATCTCTTCGACCAATGGAATCCCTACGTCAAAAAAATGGAGGGTGAACTGCGCCCCGGGGAAACCCTGCGCGTCACCATTGTGCAGGAAAATTGGAAACGGCCCATCGTGGTACGCCCCGAGGTCATTACCGCCACGGCGCCCGCGGAGCTACATTGGCACGGCAGTGTCCTTACACGGGGATTTCTGGAAACCGATCATCGGTTTCGCTTCGAGGAAGTCGGCGATGGCGTCATCGAGTTGATCCAGACCGAAGAATTTCGCGGCTGGTTGGCGCATCGAATGAAAAATAGCGAATCGAAACGCTACACCTTCGAGGCTTTCGAGCGAATGGATCTCGCACTGGCTCGGCGGGTGCGCGAACAATCCGGCGACGACCTCGGCTAGGGCAGGGCAAAGGCGATATACGAACTGCCCGAAGGTTGCTCCAATTTCCCGCCGCCCGCCGCGATCACGACAAACTGACGTCCTTCAACCTCATAGGTCGATGGGGTCGCAAATCCCGAAGCCGGCAATTCTGCCTCCCAGAGAATTTCGCCGTTACTCTGATCAAAGGCCCGCATTCTGTTGTCCGGGGTCGCTGCAAGAAACAACAAGCCACCTGCGGTCGCCACAGGCCCCCCGTAGTTTTCGGCACCGAGACCCGAATCTCCGCTGGCCAGAACCTTGGGATAATCTCCCAGCGGCACCTGCCAACGCAAGGCGCCTGTTTGCAGATCGATCGCAGAAAACGTTCCCCAGGGCGGGCGTGAGGCCGGCAGAAAATCAGGGTCCAGAAAGCGCTGATACCCCGCACTTATATATTCCAGCTCACCTCCGGCAGCGGCCCATTTGGAAGGCGCGTCGGTTTCGTCGGCAAAATAGATATAGCCAGCGAGCCCGGCCAACTCCCACCATTCCGTCATCCCGCCGAATCCCGGCATCCGCCCTCGGCCGTCGCGCATCACCCGGTAGATCTCCAGATAGGAGAGTCGATCCGTCACATCGAGCAACGAAGGAATACCCGCGCCATCGCCCTTCATGTCCATTCCGTGGCAACCCGCACAAGCGAGGGTGTAGCCCCCGGCCGGATCCGAGAACGGGTCGAAGCCCTTCTCCACCGCGACCATCTTGACGATCCACGGGACCTGGTTGGCATTCACGAAAAGGAGTTGGCTCTCCTCATCCCAGGCGGCACCACCCCACTCGGCCCCACCATCAAGACCGGGATATTGAATCGTACCCTCCAGACTGGGAGGCTCGAAAAGCGGCCCGTAACGCAGCCCGGCCAAACTCTCGCGGACCGCGAGAGCAACCTCTTCGTTTCGATCCGTCACGTCGTCCAACGTGAATTCCTGACGGACAAAAGGCTCGGGCAAGCGAGGATGCGGCTGCGTGGTCGACGCCATCTCGCCTTCGATCGTACTTGCCGGGACTGGGCGTTCGTCGACCGGAAACAACGGCTCGCCGGTTTCACGCTGAAAGACATAGGTGTCACCGGTCTTGGTCACCTGCGCCACCGCGGGCACAGGAACGCCATCACGTCGCAACGTAATCAGGTTCGGCGGCGACGGTAGATCCCGATCCCATAGATCGTGATGCACGATCTGCTGATGCCAACGCCTCGTGCCGTCGCGCGCATCCAATGCAACCAGGGAATTGGCAAAAAGGTTGTCGCCCGGTCTCTCGCCTCCGTAGAAATCACCGGCCGCCGAGCCGGTGGGCACAAAGACCAGTCCACGTGCTTCATCGACGGCCATCCCGGCCCATGCGTTGGCCCCGCCGGCAGTCTCGGCCGCACCGGCCTGCCAGGTATCCGCGCCAAACTCTCCAGCGAGCGGGATCGTATGAAAAATCCACTCCAAAGCACCTGTGCGAACGTCGAAGGCGCGCACATGGCCGGGCGCGGCTCCCTCCATTTCATTCACGCGGCCGCCCACGATCAAGAGATCCTCGAACAAGGCCGGCGGCGTGGTGAGAACGACGCCCATGATATCGTCCCCAACGTCACGGCCGAGGCCTTCACGCAAATCGAGACGACCATTTTCGCCAAAGGAAGAGATCGGCCTGCCGCGCACGGGATCAAGTGCGTAGAGGTAGGGGCCGGCGCCGAAAAAGAGTCGCTCCTCGTCACCCTCGGCCCAATAAACCGCACCGCGCGTCGCGGTCCAGACTTCGACCTCGGTCCCCGGATCAAAACTCCATAGCTCTTCTCCGGTGGCCGCATTCAGGGCAAAGAAGCGCAGGGTTGGGGACGCACCATAGAGAACGCCCTCGACCACCAGCGGATTGAACTGGATTTGCGTCCCACCGGCCGGATCCGCGTCGCCGGCATCATAGATCCAGGCGACCTCCAGATCACCTACCGTCTCTCGGTTAATCTGTTGCAGTGGCGAGAAATGATCTCGCGAGGGATCCCCGAGATAGCTGCGCCATTCGCGCTCGGGGCGTTGCTGGTGGGCAGCGCGCACCTGCTCGACCCGCGGTGCCGGTTCGGGCTCGGGCGAGCAGCCCATGACACCGACGACTCCCGTCACCAGCAATGCCCCGGAAAGACTATGGCTCAAGAATCGACGCAACACTCTTTGACTCGCTTGGTGACTGATGGCTCGCCCTCCATGGATACCTGTCGGCATAGATCATCTCCTATGCATCCGGGCGCGCAAGGACAAACCCCGGTCGAAGGCCCCGAAAGCGGAGCGTCTGAATGGATGCTAGGATACCCGGCATGCCGCGGAAGGTTCATTTTGTGTCGCTGGGCTGCGCCAAAAATCGCGTCGACACCGAAGTCATGCTGGGCGTGACCGATCGTCGAGGTCTGGCGATCACCAGCGACCCTCTCGAGGCCGAAGTGATCGTCGTCAATACCTGCGGCTTTATCGGGCCCGCCAAGGAAGAATCCGTCAATACCATCCTTGAGATGGCACGCTTCAAAGCCGAGGGAGCCTGCGAAAAGCTGGTCGTGGCGGGCTGCCTGACGCAACGCTACGCCGAAGAAGTCGGCAACGAAATTCCCGAGATCGACCACCTCCTCGGTTCCAGCGACATGCTGAAACTCGGGCCGATTCTCGATCAGGATGCCGAGCGCATGTTGGTGGGGAACCCGGCTGATTACACGATGCGTGCCGAAGACCCCCGTGTCCTCACACAAATGGGACACAGCGCCTACATGAAGATCGCGGAAGGCTGCAATCGCAGCTGCAGCTTCTGCGCGATTCCCGGTTTTCGCGGAAAGCAACGATCTCGCCCGGTCGCTGATCTGGTGCGCGAAGCCACCGCGCTGGTCGATGTCGGCGTCCGGGAGATCTGCCTGATCTCGCAAGACACCATCGCCTATGGGCGCGACCGCGAGGAACGTCCGGATCTGGCAGAGCTGGCGGGCGCGCTGGCTGATATCTCCGGTCTGCATTGGCTGCGCCTCCATTACCTCTACCCCGAAAAACTCGACCCGGCGCTGCTCGAGCTGATGGCCCAACACCCCACAGTGCTTCCGTATGTGGATATGCCCTTTCAGCACGCCAGCAATGATATGCTGCGCTCGATGCGCCGAGGCCACGGCGGCCAGCGCCTGCGAGATACCGTCGATCGGCTCCGCGGGGCACTACCCGACCTCGTCCTGCGAACGACTTTTCTGGTGGGGCATCCGGGGGAAACTGATGCCGATTTTCGCGAGCTCTGCGATTTCCTCGACTATGCCGCACCCGACCATCTGGGCGTCTTTGCCTACTCGCATGAGGAAGGCACTCGAGCGGGGGAACGCACAGATCTGATCCCCGATGACGTGGTCGAAGAACGCCAACGAGAGTTGTTGACGCGTCAACGCGAGTTCAACGCGGCAAGACTCCAGCAAAAGGTCGGCACCGAACTCGAAGTCCTCGTCGATGGATTGAGCGAAGAAAGTGATCTGCTGCTCGAGGGTCGATGGTGGGGCCAGGCACCCGACGTCGATGGGCAGATCATCCTCGCCAATGGCGAGGCCCAACCGGGCGACGTCCGGCGTGCGATCGTGACCAAGGCCTCGGAATACGATCTTGTGGCCGACCTCCTCGGAGAAGATGGTCGGCGGGATGCCCCCATCGACACCGCCGGTTCCGGCGACGACTCCTCCGAACCTTTCGCCTGAACCACGGCCGGCAAAAAACCCTGCCCGTGGTGTTCTGATTTCAGGCGGACCGCAAGTTCAACAAGGCAATCTCGGGCGGGATCCCCAAACGCAGCGGATAACCGTAGAACCCGACGCACCGGGTCACGTAAAGGCGAGCATCGTCGGCACGGGTAAAAATCCCCTGGTCCGGGATTCCCACAGCGCCGACCACCGTCCACAAGGCCCCCTGTCCCCAGGGAATCCCGATATGGCCGCCATGCGTATGCCCCGAGAGCACCAGGTTCGTTGCATTCTCGGGAATATGGACCCATTGCGACGGGTCGTGCAGGAGAAGAATCCGCGGTTCTCCATCGTGTGGGCCCATCCCGCGGGTATGCGCGGCGTAGGCTTCCGCCCGACCCTGATCGGGGCGCACATAGTCCAGACCACCAACACGAATTTCTTCGCCGGAGACGTTCAGGATTGTCTGCTGATCGCGCAGCAGATTCACGCCCGCCTGGTCCAGCTTGCGGGGAAACCCGACAGGATCGTCAAAATCGTGATTGCCCCGGCACGCCCATTGTCCGAGAGGCGCCCGAATCTGCGCGAGCGCCGGATAGAGCGGTGCATCAAAATCACCATCCCGGTGGGTAAGAAAATCTCCGGTATGCATCACGATATCGGGACGCGCCTGATTGGTCAGTTCCGCCACGCGCTGCAAACGAATGGCATCCATCGCGCCCCCGACATGAATGTCGGACAAATGCGCCACCCGGAGGCCGTCGAGGGATCGAGGCCAATTCGGGAGATAGACCTCTCGTTCCTCGACCTGGAAGTCGTAGGAAGTCCCCACGCCCGACAGCGAGATCGCAAAAGGCACACCAGCGGCGGCCACAATCGATCCTTCGAGAAATTTCCGCCGGTCGGGCGAAGCGGGCGGCGACGCCACCTTCTGCGTTCGCGGCAGAATGCGTCGGATCCAGCCCACCAAACTCGCCAACAAATAGACAAAAAATACGATGGCATGGGCACTATACCAAACCGGCCCCACCCACATGAAACCCGGGCCGTTCATCCAGCTGCCCTCAGCCGATCCGCGGGCCACGAGCATTTGCAGGATCATAAACAAGTCCAGCGGAAAACCGATCAGGCGATAGGCCATGCCCGGCAGCGGCCAGATCGAATTTGCCTGCAATGTCCGGTCAAGGCGCAGCCGAGCATGAGCGAACCCACCAAAGGCAATCAGACCGAACGCTACCAACCCGAGCCGTCTCGACAACGAGTAGGAAGAAAGGAAGACAACCCCCACAGCCGGAAGCAGGCATAAGGCCCAGAGCCATATGCGAAGAGGGCGATCTGATCGGAGCAGGTTCATCCTGCTTTCTATCCAAACATGCTTCCTGCCATCGGAAAATATGTCAGGCGGGAAGTTTTTTCATCCACCTTCTTCGCCCAGCCCCAAAGCCCGGTCGAGTCGTGCGGAAGCGAGGACAAGTTCGCGCGCAGCCCGGTTGCCATCGGGCCCGAGAATTCGCGAGATTTCCCGGTAATACCAAGCACTTCCCTCGCGCCCCCCACTGAATCGCTCCCACAAGGCCTCGCCCACGACCGCATAATCGGCCAGGACATCGGAAAGATTATGAAGTTTGTCGCAAGCCGTCACCAGACGGCACCCCGGCGAAGCCCCGACCAGGCGCTCGAGAAACTCTTCCTTGCGCTGACGCCAGGGACGTTTCTCTTGTCGCGTATCCACCAGACTGTCGCTGCATTCCTCGACAATCCCGGCCACCCGGGCCCCGAAGCGCTCTGCGATGACATCCAGCGTCGCTTGTCCGCCCTGGTCTTCGGCCGCATCATGCAGAAGAGCGGCAATCGCCTCCTCCTCGCCTCCCCCGCATTCCAGCACCATCGAAGAGACGGCCATCAAATGCGAGATGTAGGGCGTGGTTTTAGCCTTGCGCGTCTGGGTGGCGTGAAGTCGCGAAGCATAGGCAAAGGCCTCGGCAAAACGATCCCCGAGCAGTATCTTTTCCGTATCGGCCACGACCCGCATGTACCTTGAAGCCGGCTCGGAGGAAACCAACGGCACCCGGAGCCCGGTTTTCATTGCCTTCCGCAAGCGGATCGAACAATAAGTAGGGGAGAAACGCCTGTCGCGGCGAAACGATCGCTCATGCACAGCACTGTTTCCGAAAGAACCTGATGGATAAAAATTCCCAGACCCGATGGAGAGCGGCAACAACCCCTCTGCATAGTCGATTTGCCGCAGACCTGAACCCGGAGAACCCGCTTCCCGAATACCCCCGCCCCCAAATGGTCCGGCAAGGACCGGCCGGAGATCCGGGATGGCGTTCGCTCAATGGGCTCTGGCGTTTCGGCCTCACGCGCGCCGGCGCCGAGGCAACGCGAGGGGATCGCGAAATTCTGGTCCCCTTCCCGATCGAGTCCTCGCTTTCGGGCGTCGGCGAACCGCTGCAACCAGGACAATGCCTTTGGATGCACCGGACTTTCGAGGTCCCGCGTCCGTGGCAGGATCGCCGCGTCGTCCTTCATTTCGGGGCCGTGGACTGGGAAGCGCACGTGATCGTCAACGGAAAAGCCGTCGGCAGCCACCGGGGCGGGTTTGGTGCGTTTTCCTTCGACATCACCGATGCATTGCGCGGCGACGGGGAACAAGTGCTGCAAGTCGCCGTCATCGACCCCACCGGAAAACAGGGGCAGGCCGTCGGAAAACAATCGCTGAAGCCCAAGCTGGTTTTCTATTCTGCGGTCTCCGGGATCTGGCAGACCGTATGGCTGGAATCGGTCCCCGAAGCCTCGATCCGAAACCTGCGGCTGGAACCACAAATCGGCGGCGAGGAGATTCTGGTCACCCCGGAGATCGCTGGCGATCCGACCGGACTCCACATTCGCCTGGTGGCGCGCGAACAGGCCTTTCCCGAAGACGGCACGCCCACACCGGTGGTGGCTCAGGGAGAGACCGCTGCGGGCGAGGCTCTATCCTTGCGGCCCGACGCGCCACGACTTTGGTCTCGGACCGACCCCCACCTCTATGGCCTTCGCGCCGAGCTCTGTCGGGGCGATCAGATCCTCGACACCATCGACTCGTATTTCGGTCTTCGCTGGTTCGATATCCGCCAGGATCGCCACGGCGAGGCTCGTCTGCAATGGAATGGCGAACCCGTCTTTCAATTGGGACCGCTCGACCAGGGCTATTGGCCAGACGGACTTTATACGGCCCCCACCGACGAGGCCCTGCGTTTCGACGTCGAGCAGATTGACCAGATGGGCTTCAATATGGTGCGCAAGCACATCAAGGTCGAACCCATGCGCTGGTACCATCACTGCGACCGGTTGGGTCTGGCCGTATGGCAGGACATGCCCTGCGGCAAACGGGGGGCTCTTCCCTTTTTCTTCTGGACTCCCTGGTTTCTCGCCACCGGCAAACACCTGAGTGATGATCGGATGCGCTGGCGCCATGGGCGCGGCCGCCGGGCCGACCGGAACGCCTTCCATGTCGAGCTCGACGAGATGGTCCATCAACTCCGCGACGTACCCTGCATCGCGGGATGGGTACCGTTCAATGAAGCCTGGGGCCAATTCGACTCGGCCGCTGCCGTCGAGAAAATCCGCGCCATCGATACCAGCCGGCCGATCGATGCTGCCTCGGGCTGGTTTGATCAGGGTGCGGGAGATCTCTTGACCTCCCACCACTATCCCTCTCCTGTCGCACCCCGCGACAGCGGGTCCCGCGCACAAGGATGCTCGGAATACGGCGGCCTCGGCTTGATCGAGCCCGGACATATCTGGGAAGAAAAGCAGAAGTTTGTCTACAGAATGATGGATTCATCCGAGGCGCTCACCGCGGAGTACCTGCGCTTGCTCGATAAACTGCGACCCCTGATCGAAAAAGGACTCAGCCAGGCCGTCTACACCCAGATCACCGATGTGGAAATCGAGGTCAACGGGCTCCTGACCTATGACCGTGCAGTCGAGAAGCTCGACTTCGAGAAAATCACGCAGGCGCACCGAGAACTTCTGGATTTCGCCCGCGCTCACACCGACCCCCCGGCCGATTAGAACCGCGCGCGGATCCAGGCGTCGACCTGCTCCATGGCAGAAACGCGATGGCCCTCCAGATAGTGCGGTGCATCTTCGAGTTCGACGTAGGTGCGATCTTTCGCTCCGGAAGCATCGCGGATGGCGCGAGCCTGGGACAGCCGGATTTCGGTATCGGCGGTTGGATGCAGAATCATCGTCGGGCAATTCACCCGCGGCATCGTATCGGCCAGGCGTGCCGGAGACGAGATACTCGACCACGTCGAAAGCCAGCCCCGCGGCGTCATCACGCGTCCCAGACCAAAGCTTGAATAGTTTGATTCAAATGGATCAGGGAAGGCAAAGAGTGATCCCATCGGACGGTCGTCGGGCTCGATGGAGAGATCGAGATAGGCCGGATTTGCGAGAGTCCGGTACGTGACCATATACGGCGTATAAAGCCCACGACGACGCCCATCTCGCCACGCGTCACTTCCCGCGACCGCATCACGTGCATCCGCCCGCCCCTGCTTGCCGATGGCCAGCGCCTCCCGGGCGCGCGCATCGATCGTCTCGATCCGCGCTCTCTGGGCTTGTCGGTATCGTGCCACCCAGGCCGGATCGTACTGGCAAGGCTCCGGCCATGGCCGCCAGCCATTGGCCGGATCATACATATCCAGATCTGGATTGACCCCCAGAGCATCGGTCTCGTCGAGCACCGAGGGGTCGATGACCTGCTCCATGAAAACCCCCTCCCCGGGGTGGGCCGCACACCCGATCCATGCATCTCCGCATTGCGTCTCCGCCTGCGCCAAAGCCATCAAGGATCCGCCACCGGAGTTCCCGAAGAGAATCACATTCTGGGCGCCGCGAGAACGCATCTCGGCCGCGGCGGCCACCACATCGAGAACACAACTCTCGTGCAGACAGTCCGCATCGTTGTTCAGGTAGCGTGTGGCAAAGCCCAGGACCGCGTAGCCCGCAGCCGCCAGCAGCGGACACGCATAATGATGGGAAAAATCCCCTCGCGGATGAGAGAGAATCACCGCTGTCTTCCAGGGCTCACCCGTGGGCGGCGTCCAGAGGACGCCGCGGACCAATGCACCATCTTGCGTGCGGATCCGGATATCCTCCCGGCGCGGTGTCGACGCCGGTGCATCTGCATCCAGCGGCCAGAAGCTCATTCCAATCGGTCGTTCATCCCATACGAGTTCCATGCAGGGATCCAATCACGAGAGCAAGGTCGACTGCCAGCGATTTCCCGATCCCGGCACCGTCTGCGCTCAGGCCGGCTTGAGCGGGAGCGCCGCCATGCCGAGAGCCTCGCGATAGGTGTTGTGGTAATGATGCAGTGCCGGCTCATTGCGTCCGAAGATAAAATATTCCTGTGTGCCCGCATTGGCACCACGTTGAGAGAGAGCGGCCGCGGCATAGTCTTCGTCGCGAATCACCTGACCAAAAATCCGAGGGAACTCGCGCGAGAAATCCGGTTCCAGCGCCGCGATCTCCGGCCATTGGTAGAACGTGATCTGCGAGAAAGACTCAGCCGGCTTGCCCGCCACCGGGTACACCCGCACCAGAGTCACCCCCGCCCGCCCGACATTCACCTGAATATTCGGAAAGAGGTAATAGACCGGAAAGCCTCCCTGACTGATATGCCATTGGCTCTCCGGGGTATGGCGCATCTCGTGGATCGATTTCACGCATAAGGTCATTCGGTGGTTGCGCCCGAAGGTATCGTAGGCTTGCACGTCGCCCTCAAAGAATTCCGCGAGCGAGTTCCGGTGCAGAACCTTGAAATGATACGTCTCGCCGAACGTATCGATCGCCAGCTTCCAGTTCATCGGCGTCGGATAGAGATCCTCCTGAAGACGCTCGAGCCCGGTAAAGTTCCAACTGGAAAACTCGTCGGCCAGACCTCCCAGAAGATCGTCTACGTCCAGGCTCCCTTCCGGGTCAGGGTGGACCCAGAGAAAGCCGTATTTCTCGACCGCCGGGAGCTCGACCAATCCCAGACAACTGCGGTCGACCTTTCCGAATTGTTTCGGCTTGGGCAATCCAACCAATTCTCCCTGCGTATTGTAGCTCCAACCATGAAAGGGGCAGACGAAGTTTTTCCTGGTCCCACGGGCCTCGGATTCCACCAAAGTTCCGCGGTGTCGACAAACGTTCACAAAGGCACGGAAGTTGCCGCTTCCATCTCGGGTCGCCAACACGGGGACACCGAAATCCTCCATCGTGAGAAAGCTGCCCGGGCTCGGCAGATCGGGGGACATTCCGATCACTTGCGGGTGCGTGCGGAAGAAGTTCTGCCACTCCTCCTCGGCCAGCTGCACGCTGGTATAGGCACTGGCGGGATTGTGGAGCTGCCCACCGGCATCCACGTTCGTCCCGGCATCAATATGACCGAGGAGCTCCTTGAGCACTCGAATTTGTTCCCGTTGCTGCATCGGTTTCCCCTCGGCTCTCTCGACCTGCTCAACGGACGCGGTTCGGTTGCAGGACCCGGAGGCCTGCAACCGAAGCCGTTGTCAGCCGTCCAATCTCTCGATGATCGTCCCGGTTCCGAGTCCGCCACCACAACACATGGAAATCAACCCGTAACGACCGTCGGTCCGTTCGAGCTCATGCAATGCTGTGGTGACCAGACGAGATCCCGTACAACCTGTCGGATGGCCAATCGCAATGGCGCCACCTTTGGGGTTCACTCGATCGGTATCGGGATGGAATTCCTTTTCCCAGGCCATGACCACCGCGGCAAAGGCCTCGTTGATCTCGAAAGTATCGATGTCCTCGATCGACAATCCGGTCTGCGCCAGGACCTTGCGAGTCGCCGGGATGGGCCCCTCCAGCATGACCTCGGGATCACAGCCCACGAGCGTGGTGGCCTTGATACGGGCTCGCGGCTTCAGCCCCAGAGCCTTGGCTTTCTCGGGCGACATCAAGAGCACGGCGGCCGCGCCATCGGAAACCTGGGACGCCGATCCAGCCGTATGAATCCCGCCTTCCTGCACCGGATTCAGCCCTGCCAACTTGTCCAGAGAAGTCTCGCGCAAACCACCGTCGCGGGTCACTTCCTCCAATGCCCCCGTCGGCTCGCCCGCCTCGTCCAGAACCGGTGACTCCAGAGCAACCACTTCCTTGTCGAAGTGTCCGGCTTTCCATGCGGCGATGGCGCGCTCCTGACTACGCAGCCCGAAGCGATCGGCATCTTCGCGCGTCAGACCATAGTTCTTGGCAATCATCTCGGCGCCCTGAAATTGAGAGGTCGGCGCATAGCGAGAAACGTATTGAGCGGTCATCGGAAAACCACCCTTCATATTCTGGCCCAGAGGGATTCGCGTCATGGTCTCCACGCCACAGGCCAACACCACATCTTCGATCCCGGCTCCGACGAGACCGGCCGCAACAGAAACGGCCTGCTGCGACGAACCACATTGGCTATCCACTGTTGTCGAGGCGACCTCCAGCGGGAGGCCGGCGCTCAACCAGGCAACGCGCGCGATATTGAAGCTCTGCTCACCGACCTGCGAGACACAGCCACCGACAACTTGCCCGACTTCCTTGGGGTCAATCCCCGCCCTTTCGACACACGCCTTCTGGACCGCGCCCAGGAGATCGGCGGCCTGCAGCCCGGCAAATGCGCCTTTGCGGCGACCAATGGCGCTGCGCGCCGCTTCGACAATCACTACTTCCTGCATTCGATTCTCCTTCGGAAATTCGCCAACCGGGTTTACCCGGGCCGTCGCCCGAACGGGCGCTCCCCAAAATTCCTAACGCAGGAAAAGCCGGATCGCATCCGGGCGGGACAGGCCCGCTCTGCGGCAAATCCGCCGGCTCGAAACCGTCGTTCGCCCGAAACCTTCAGCTTGCAGCGGCGATCGCCGGTTGCCCCTCGGCAAAGACGCGTTCCACCATCGGCGCGAACTCCTGCAGAGGCAAGGTCTCTCCTTTGGGATCGAAAGCCCGTTGATCATAAAGCTCGCAGAACTCGGCGCAGGAATCGTAAAATGGATGCTCGATAAAGCGGTCGCGATCGTTCCGGTCCCCTCCGAGAAAGTGCCAGAAATAATACCCCTGAAAGATGCCATGATGTTCGACAATCCAATGGTTCTGCTCCGAGACCCAGGGCTTCAAAAGTCCCGCAGCGATCGACGGGTGATTCGTCGGGGCCAGAGTATCCCCGATATCGTGGAGAAGGGCGCAGACGACATACTCTTCGTCGCGACCATCGCGCATGGCTAACGTAGCTGTCTGCAGGCTGTGCTTCAGACGATCGACCGCAAAACCGCCGTAATCGCCGTCGAGCAGTTCGAGATGGCGAAGAACTCGCTTTGCGGTCCCTCCGGTAAATTCCATATGGCTGTGGCCGATGATCATCCAATCCTCGACTGTGCCTTCGTCCATACGATGAAATTTTGATCGCGCTTCCTCGGCCATAGACTGGTCCCCCTCCCTTTCGTCTAAAGCATCTCGATCGCTGGCGCCAGACCCGTTCTGCCGGGGCCGACTCCGAAGGTCGAATTCCCCCAATTGAGCTTGTCCCCAGATCAGATAGCGTGCCCTGCATGCAGGAGACCAAAGCAAATCGACCCTCCCTCCTTCTCGTTCTGGGCGCAGCCCTCGGGCTGATTCTGGGCGGCCTCGGGGTCCTTCGCGAGAGGACGGAGTTCGACAATAATCTCCAAACCGGGATTGCGGCCACCGTCAACGGCGTACCGATCGAAGCCGAAGCCTTCGAGCAGGCTGTCGGACTCCTGGCTGCCGATGCGCGTAATGCCATCGGCCCGGCGGAACGCACACACGTCCTGAACCGCCTGATCGAAGAGGAACTTCTGGTCCAACGCGCGCGCGAATTGGGCGTGGATCAGCATGATCGCCGCGTGCGCGCCTTGCTGGTCCGGCAAATGATCGACTCCATCGTGGCCGATGCCCAGCCCGAGGAACCAACCGCCGAACAGCTGCAAGAATTCTACACCGAGAACGGCAACTACTTCGCTCGCACCGGGCGGCTCTGGGTCGATCCGATGCGTTTCGCGGCCCGTGCGGGAGAGAGTGATCGCGAAGCCGCAGCCCGAGCGACAAAAGCAGCCGCAGATCTGCGCGCGGGTGTTTCGCCCGACGCCGTGCGCACCGAGCTTGCAGACTCCTCGGTCATTCCTTTCCCGCAGGGGATGCTGCCGCCGGCGAAAGTACGCGAGTACATCGGCCCAAGCCCCACCCGAGCAGCACTCCGGCTGAAACCAGGCGAGGTCAGCGATCCGGTGCGCGGAGGCGCAGCCTACTATGTGCTCCGGATCGTGGATGCAGAGCCCGGAATCCGCCCGCCCCTCACGGAGGTCGAAAAGGAAGTCCGCACCGAGATGCAACGAAGAGCCGGCGATATCGCCCTGCGTTCCTATCTCGATGACCTGCGGGCTCGTGGAACTGTGCGGGTATCGCTTCCTGCGGGGACGAAGGATTGAAGACCCTGCGTCGCGCATCCGCACTTCTGCTTACCTTTCTGAGCCTATGCTTCCTGCTGCCGGCGGCGGCGGATGCGCATACCAAGAGCACCTCGTATTCCCGCTGGAATTTCCAGGACGCCGAGAGCCGCACAGCAACCGTACAGGTCCGCTTGCCGCTCCTGGAACTCACACGGTTCCCCGCAGGTCATGATTGGTCAGCTTATCTGCGGGACAATCTTCGCCTGATCGCCGGGACAGAAACCTGCTCAGCCACCGAACCCGTGCGGCAGGCTCAGGCACCGACCGGTTGGGCCATCTTTCGTTGGAAGGTGACCTGTCCCGAGCAAGGGGCCCTGACGCTGCGTAGTGATGTCCTCGGCGACGTTCTGAGCTCCCATCTGCATTTCGCTCGTGTCGCCAACCCCGATGGCGAAATCCGCGAACGAGTTCTGGTCGCCGGCACACCACAATGGACTCTGGAGACGCCACCGGGCGAGTCCCCCGAAGACAGTCTCGCGACCACCGTGCCCGGCTACGCCGTTCTCGGAATGGAGCATATTCTCGGAGGGTGGGATCATCTGGCATTTGTCCTCGCCCTGCTCCTGCTGGCGACGTCGCTGCGCGAAGTTCTGACCCTGGTGACCGCATTCACGATTGCCCACAGCATCACACTCGGTCTGGCCGTTTTGGGAATCTACCGGCCCGAGCCGATTTCGATCGAGGTGTTGATCGGGTTCTCGATCGCGCTGGTCGCCATCGAGAACTCGTGGCTGATGAGTGGACAGGGGAAAACCATACCGACCTTCATGGTGGGCCTGCTGGGGATCTGCGCGGTCTCGGCAATCGCAGGTTTCGGCCAACTTACGGCGCTGACCTGGATCGGGTTGGGCATCTTCTCGTTCTGCCATTTTGAGCTCTTGCGCGTTCATCCGCGCCCCGAGCGGTTGCGGGCGCTGGTTGCCTTCGCTTTCGGACTCGCACATGGATTCGGCTTTGCGGGCATTCTGATGGAGATCGATCTGCCGGCTCACCGGCTGATCCCGGCTCTTTTCGGATTCAATATCGGTGTGGAGTTGGGACAACTCCTCGTCGTCCTGATCGCCTGGCCGCTCCTGCGACTCCTCGCGAAGGTTCACGAAGGGTTGTGGTACCGCTGGCTTGCCGAGGCTGGCTCGGCAGGGATTGCCGGTCTCGGAATCTACTGGGTTGTGCTAAGGAATTGGGGCTGATGAAAGTCCATCTGGTCGACGGAACCTACGAGCTGTTTCGGTACTTTTTTGCCGTGCCCTCACACCTGGACGCCAAAGGCACCGAGGCAGGAGCCCTGCGTGGCGTCCTGGGAACCATCCTCTCCTTGCTGGAAAATGGAGCCACGCACATCGGCGTCGCTACCGACCATATCGTCGAGTCTTTCCGCAACGACCTCTACGACGGCTACAAATCGGGCGAAGGTATCGATCCCGACCTCTTTGGCCAGTTCCACCCCATGGAGGAAGCTCTCGAAGCTCTCGGGGTCACGGTATGGCGCATGAAGGAATTCGAGGCAGATGACGGCCTTGCCAGCGCATCTGCCCTGGCGTGGGCCGATCCGGAAGTCGAGCAGATCCTGCTGCTGACGCCCGACAAGGATCTCGCCCAATGTGTTCAGGGCCAGCGCGTGGTCATGGTCGATCGGCGTAAAAATTTGATCCTCGATGAGCAAGGCGTACAGGATAAATTCGGAGTCTTGCCGGCCTCGATCCCCGACTATCTCGCGCTGGTCGGGGACACCGCCGATGGCTTCCCGGGGCTCCGGGGATGGGGTGCCAAATCCGCAGCAACGATCCTCGCCCGCTGGATCCTGGTCGAGGAGATCCCGGACGATCCGGAACATTGGGAAGTGAAGGTTCGCGGGGCCGAGCGACTGGCGACCTCGTTGCGTGAGGGGCGACAAGACGCAGCCCTCTTCAAGGACCTCGCAACTCTGCGGACGTCTGCGGACGTCGGCCGGTCGCCGCAAGAATGGAAGTGGGAAGGCCCGCGGCCGGAATTCACCAAGCTCTGCCACAATCTGCGCGCCGGTTCCCTGGCCGAACGCGCCCAGCGTCTGGCGGAAAAACTCTAGATCTCGACCTGAGCGCCCAGTTCGACGACACGGTTGGGCGGAAGACCGAAATAATCGGTCGCCGTGGGCGCATTGCGAAGCAGCACGCCAAACAGATTCTTGCGCCACTTCGCCATGCCCGACCGCCCCGTCGCCAGCAAGCTCTGTCGTCCCAGGAAGAATGTGGTGTTGGCGAAATCGATCGCGCATCCCTGACGTGCGCAATATTCTGCGACCCGCTCCATCCGCGGCTGTTCCATAAACCCGAGCTGGAAGACGACCCGAACAAAACCTTCACTCAACTCCTCGATCACGACCTTGTCCTCGCCGGTTACTTCCGGTCGACGGCGCTGGATGAACGACAACAACAGAACCCGTTCGTGAAGAACCTTGTTGTGCTTGAGATGGTGGAGAAGAACCGCAGGAGTTCCGTTCGGGTTTGATGTCATGACGACAGCAGTGCCGGGAACACGGTGCGGCTGACTGGTTTCGACATCCCCGAGAAATAAATCGAGGGGTAATTCTTCACTGCCGAGAACCCGGCGCACCTCGTCGCGGCCTCGCTTCCAGGTCGTCATGATCGTAAAGAGCGTTCCACCGATCACCAGAGGGAACCAGCCTCCTTCAAAGAACTTCAGGATATTGGCCCCGAGGAATGTCAGGTCGAAAATCAGGAACAAAGACACCGGAACACCGGCCTTCCATCGCGACCACTTCCATTTCTCGCGCGCGACCGCATAGAAGATGATCGACGTGATCGTCATGGTCCCCATCACCGTCATGCCGTAGGCCTCGGCCAACTCGCTCGATTCGCCAAACCCGATCACCAAACAGATGCACAAGATCATCAGGGCACGGTTCACCGGCGGAATATAGATCTGCCCCTCGGCGTCACCCGAAGTATGAACGATGGCGAACCGCGGCGTATAGCCCAATTGGACCGCGGCCTGCGTAAGGGAGAACGCCCCCGAGATCAGGGCCTGCGAAGCGATAATTGCCGCAGCCGTCGCCAGAATGACCAGCGGATAAAGCCCCCAATCCGGTGCCATCTGAAAGAACGGGTTCTCGAGGCTGGCGCCGTATTGCAAAAGGAGAACACCCTGCCCGAAATAGTTCAGGAGGAGACCGGGGAGCACCACGGTATACCAGGCCACGCGAATCGGCCGGGGGCCGAAATGACCCATATCGGCATAGAGTGCTTCCCCACCGGTGATTACCAGAACCACAGAGCCGAGAACAAAAAACCCGGCACCGCCGGATTGGAAGAGAAATCGGATGCCATAAAGCGGATTGATGGCACCCAGTACACTCAGTCCCTCCGGGCCGGACCCGAAGATCCGAATGGCGCCCAGGACACCAAGTGTCAGAAACCAGAGGAGCATGATGGGACCGAAAACACGCGCGATCCCGGCGGTGCCTCGGCTCTGCACCGAAAACAGCCCGATCAGAATCCCCACCGTCAGCGGAATGATAAAAGGCTCGAATGCCGGTGTCGCGATGCTGAGGCCTTCGACCGCGGACAACACCGAAATCGCTGGCGTGATGACCCCCTCACCATAAAGAAGGGCCGCGCCAAAAAGGCCCAACATCAAGAGGCCTCGCCGCGAACGGGGGGCCGCCCGGTCGGCTGCCCCGGCGCGCGTCAGGGACAGAAGCGCCAGCACACCTCCCTCACCATGGTTGTCGGCACGCATGACGAAGGTCAGGTATTTGACCGAGATCACGCAAACCAGCGACCATAACATCAGGGAGAGGACGCCCAGGACATTCGCTTCGTCAATCGCGATTTCGTAATGCCCGAGAAAGCACTCGCGCAGAGCGTACAACGGTGAGGTCCCGATATCCCCATAGACCACTCCAAGCGCGCCGAGCGACATGGCGGCCAGAGGGCCATCCGGGTGGCTTCCTCCCGAGCCATCCGCATCGGAGAGAGGCGCAGAAGACGCGGGATCACTCATGCGGAGTCTCCGCCAGCAGGGCCGGCATGACGAGGCAGAGCTTCGAGACGCACCAAGGCGGTCTCCAGCTCCGCCACCGGCGAGGCAAGTCCCTCGACTTTATGGCGCAGCATATCCGGCGGCGCGATTTCCCACCCGCCGGCACTTTTTTTAACCAGGTCGATCAAGGCATCCGGATCGATCCTGAATGTCGCATGCAGCCGGAGAGACAGAGCGTCCCCGCGCAAGCGGGCCTCACTGATAGCAAGATCCTTCATTCGTCGGCGCAATTCCATGACGTCCAGCAATGACTCCACAATCGGGGGTATAGGTCCATACCGATCTTGCAGTTCTTCTGCGAGCAACGCACGATCCCCGCTCTCCCGCAGTGCCGCCAGCCGCTTGTACCATACCAAACGCTGGTTCACGTCTTCCATATAGGAATCCGGGATATAGACACTCGCGCCAATCTGAATTTCCGGCTCGATGGTTTCCTCCACCACTTCGCCGCGCAGCTCGCGAACGGCCTCTTCCATCATGCTGGTATAAAGCTCGAAGCCCACTTCGGTGATATGGCCACTCTGCTGCTTGCCAAGCAGATTACCGGCACCACGAATCTCGAGGTCGTGAGCCGCGATCTTGAAACCACCGCCCAGTTCGTCCAGTTCCCGCAGAACCTGCAAACGCTTCTGTGCGTCACGGCTGAGAATACGCTCGGGCGGAACCAGCAGGTAGGCATAAGCGCGCGCTGGTGACCGACCCACACGCCCTCGCAGCTGGTACAATTGCGCCAAGCCGAAGGTATCGGCCCGATCGATAAAAATCGTGTTGGCATTCGGGATATCCAGGCCCGACTCCACAATTGCCGTACAGAGCAGGATATCGAATTCATGCTCCATGAACCCCAGCATCACCCGCTCCAATGCATGCGTCTTCATCTGCCCATGCCCGACACGAATCCGTGCCTCGGGCACAATCGAGCGCAAGCGATCATGCAAGGCCTCAATGGTCTGGACCCGATTATGGACAAAAAATATCTGGCCGCCGCGGTGCAATTCCCGCAGGACCGCATCCCGGATGACATGGTCGTCCGAGCGGCTCACATAGGTGCGGATCGCTTGCCGATCCACGGGGGGCGTCTCGATTACCGAAAGGTTCCGAATCCCCGAAAGAGACATTTCCAGAGTTCGAGGGATAGGCGTTGCCGTCATCGTCAAGACGTCGACCAACTGTCGCATCTGCTTGATGCGTTCCTTGTCGCGCACCCCGAAGCGGTGCTCCTCATCGACCACCAGAAGGCCCAGATTGGCAAACTCCACATCGCCCGAGAGAAGGCGATGCGTCCCTACCACCACATCGATGCGACCTGCCCGAATCGCGGCTACGGTTTCCGCATTTTCCTTGCGACTTCGGAAGCTGGACATTGTAGCGATCTCGACAGGATAGCCCTCGAACCGCTTCCGGAAGGATTCCGTATGTTGCTGCGCCAGGACCGTAGTCGGCACCAAAACGGCAACCTGCTTGCCAGCCATGGCCACCGCAAAGGCGGCTCGCATGGCGACTTCTGTCTTCCCGTATCCGACGTCGCCACAAACCAGGCGATCCATCGGCCGGGTGCTGGCAAGATCACCCAGAACCTCGTCGATCGCACGCTCCTGATCCGGGGTCTCGTCAAAGGGAAAACGCGCAGAGAATTCCTGAAAATAGGGATCCCCCGTGGAAAAGGCATAGCCAACCGCACGCTGACGGGTGGAATAAAGCGCGAGAAGCTCGCGTGTCATCGAGAGAATCGACTCTTTGGTCTTTGCCTTGACCTTCTCCCAAGCCGGCGAGCCAAGCTTCGCCAGCTCCGGGTTCGCTCCATCTCCGCCGACATATTTCTGAACCAGATTGACCCGATCGACCGGCAGATAGAGCTTGTCGCCGCCATGGTATTCGAGATGGAGAAAATCCCCCTCGCTTCCCGCGACCTGAAGATGGGTCAGACCGTGGTAGCGCCCGATCCCGTTGTCCAGATGCACGATGAAGTCCCCCGGCTTCAGTTCAGCCAGCGACTTCATGACCTGATCGAGCGTCAACGCGACCTGTTTCTTTCGGCGACTGCGTCGATGTTCGCCAAAGAGATTCGTCTCGGAGAGACAAACCAGACGGTCGACCGGTAATTCTATCGACTCCGAAAGCTCGCCTTCGATAATAAACGTCCCGGGAGCGTCCCGGGCCTCGAGCTCCTCGGACAAGCTGCCCGCAGCAAAGCCGACGACAAGATCTTCGGCCTCCAGAATTTGTCGAAGCCGTTCCGCCTGAACCGTACTGCCGACAACCAAAGCCACACGAGCCCCTTGTGCCTCCCACGACCGGATTCTTTCGACCAGAAGAGAAAAACCGCTCTCTTCGTGCGAAACACGGCGGCCGCGGATCGCGAAGGGCAATTTTGCATGTGGCCGCAGCGCGGCAACCGGAGAAACATCCAACCCCTCGATCGCAAGGGAGGCAAAAGGCGCGAGCATCTCGAAGAGACTCTCGGGGGCCCGATAGAGCTGCGCTGCCTCGGGATGCAAGCGGCGTTCCTCCAATGCTCGCTGCTCATGGTCCTCGATGGACTCCCAGACCTCCTGCGCGGCAGCTCGAAGGCTGATCGGATCATCGAGGATGACCAGCGTGTCGCCCGGCAGATAATCGGCAATCCCTACCCGCTCGGCCAACAACGGCGCGAGCGATTCCAGGCCCGGGAAATCTGCTCCCTCGCGCAAATTCTCGATCATCGCCAGACGATCCGCTCGAGGAATCTCCAACTCGCGCGCTCTCTCATCAACGCGACGCAGTCGGGCAGAATCGGCGCGCAGGTGCATCGGTAATTCCGTGGCCGGGAGCACCAAGGCCTCCTCGTGGTCAGCCAGCCGACGTTGCGAACGGGGATCGAAGCTGCGGATCGACTCGATTGTATCGCCGAGCAATTCGACCCGGATCGGCTCGGTCGCACCGGTCACAAAAACATCGATCAAGCCGCCGCGAATCGCGATTTCACCACGATCCTCGACCAGAGGTCGCCGCCGATAGCCCCAATCGATCAGCCGCGCTCCGAGGTTCATCAGATCAACATCATCACCCTCCACCAATTGCTCCACCGCACTTTCGAGAGCCTCGGGCGTCAGTACCGTCTGCATGGTCGCCTCGGGTGTCGTAATCACGATGGGCACATCGGTTGCCGCAAGCCGATGGAGGCCCTCGATTCGCTGAGCGATCGTTTCAGGGCTGGGGGAAAGACCGGCAAAGGGAGCGGTATCCCACGCCGGAAAAATGTGGACACGACCGGCAGAGGCGATCCCCGCATCCTCCTCGCCGAGAAAGAATCGTAAATCCCGCGCCAGTGTCTCGGCCGCGCGCGCGTCGGCCACAAGAACCAACATCGGACGCGGGCGCTGCTCGGCCAAAAGAGCGATCAAGGCCGCGCGTGCAGGTCCGGCCAGGCCAGCTACGGGAAGCTCGACAGGACCGTCGAGGGATGTGGCGAGTTCTTCCGCCACTTCGAGAAGCGACCGAGCGGGGTCGCTCTCCGAAAAATGCTCGTCATCGATCATCCCTGTGGGTCCCCTAGCATCCCACGGTCACCGAACCATCCGCCTTATTCGGGAAGGACGATGGCGAGGACAGGGATCGCATATTTCGGAATCCGGACGTCGGTGGTCTCGACAACCAGACGGCCCTCGAACCCACCTGGTCCCGAATTTCCCGGCAACGTGACCTCCAGGACAAGGCCCGGAGCCACCCCCCCGGTCCCGGCGATCGATCCGACCTTGCGCAGACCCAACCCACCACCGTCGGTGAAGACCCGACGGATTCGAATTCCGGCGCGAGACGGCTGGATGACGATTTCCCGGACATGCGCTCCCCCCGACCTTACCCGGCCAAAGTAAAGGACCGGTGGTTCGACCGTCACGGGGGGCACTACCTCGCCTGCAAGAATTAGTTGCAAAGTGCGTCGGTCGGGATCCGTCGTTGCGAAGGCGGCCACCATTTCCACGGGGCCCTGCAAGGTGCGCGTATCCACGCGCATCTCCACGGCAAGAGTTTGGCCGGCGGTGATCACCCCGGTCGTGGGGGAAACCAGGCAATCGCAACTGCTCGCTTCCAGCTCGAGGCCGAGTGGCTGCGAGCCCTCGTTGAGCAGAACGAAAGTGCGCTCCACCACATCCCCGGCAGACATCCGACCGAATTCCTCCACCAATACACCATCGGCAGGAATCGTGAGAGGGACGCCCGGACGAGCGGCAAAGCATCCCGCAAGGCAGAGCAAGGTCGCAAAAAAAAGGTTTTGTCTGCTCGATTCTCTCGGCATCTTCCCTCGTCATCTACCTCGCAAGGGTCTGATTGGACAGGACCTGAGTCCGTGAAAGTGCTCGCACATTCCTCCGCGGCAGAGTACCATCTCGCTTTATGGAAGATTCCGATAAACGCGACGGATCCCAAATGCGGCAAACCTTCCGGGCGAGCTGGACGCTTCGACTGACGTTGCTGGGAGCGACGGCCCTTTTTGGTGCCCTCGTTGTCGGTCCGAGCCTCAACCCGGTTTTTGAGGGCGTCAACGGCGCTGGCGCCGCCGCCTTGCCAAAGATCGGAGTGCTCATCGCTCTCGCGCTCCTCGTTATCGTTTCCGGCGTCCTGCGTGTGCAGCGGACGGTGGATGGACTCGGAGACCGCGGCCTGACCGCCTGGCTCCGAACCCCCGTCGGGACGGCTGCCCCAAAGCCCGGGGCCGTCAGATCCCCGTCGAGCGCGGCAGCCACTTCCAGCCCTGCGGGACAAGCGCCCCAGCCCGACCGGCGCAGCTTCCTCCAAACCGCAGGCGCTGTTGGCGCCAGCACGGTGGCGGCGACGGCTGCGGGGGTTGGCGGCACCATCGCACCGCAGTCGCAATGGGTTCCCGTTCTCGGAGAAATCGGGGCTCCGGTTCCGACACTTTCCGAAACCGCACGGCCCGAGTGGAAAGGCGCTCGGGTCAAGAACTATCGTCGCCTGGGTCGGACCGACGCGATGGTATCCGACATCTCGCTAGGGTCGGGACGCATTCGCGATCAGGATGGAAAACGCGTTGCGATCGAGGCCATTCGCCGCGGTGTGAATTACTTCGACACCGCGCCGGATTATTCGCATGAGAGTTCCGAACGGATTCTGGGCGAGGCGATCCAGGAGACCGGCAACCGCGAGGATATGTTCCTTGCGACCAAATTCTGCACCGCCGATGGACATCTACCCGCAAACGCTTCAGTTGCCGAGATCATGACCGCCGTGGAAGGCAGCCTGCAACGCCTGCAAACGGACTATGTCGACCTGATTCACATCCACGCTTGCGATAATGTCGATCGCCTGATGGCACCTACAACGCACGAAGCCTTCGACCGCTTGCGCGAGCAGGGTAAGGTGCGGTTTCTCGGCTTCAGCTCCCACACACCATCACTCCCCGAAGTTGCCCGAGCGGCGATCGCTTCCGATCGCTTCGATGTGATGATGCTCGCCTACCATTGGGGCCTTTGGCCGGAGATCGGAAAAGTCATGGATCAAGCCCATGAGCGGGACATCGGTGTGGTCGCCATGAAGACTCTCAAAGGTGCCAAGGCCACCAATCTGGCGGGCTTTGAAAACGAGTCGAAATCCTTCCCGCAATCGGCCTTCCGCTGGGTCCTCGATAACCCGTCGGTTTCCTGTCTGGTGGTCTCGTTTTCCGAGGACCAGCATTGTGATGAATATCTCTACGCGTCGGGCCAGTCCACGCGGCCGGGCGACATTGCCAGGCTCGAAAAATACGACCGACTGGTCTCGGCCGACTACTGCCGTCCGCATTGCGGAGATTGTCTGGGATCGTGCCCCGAGGGGCGACCGATCGATACGATTCTACGCTACGATATGTATCTGGCGGATTATGGCGATGCAGCTCGAGGCCGGGAGAAATACGCTCGTCTGGTCGCGGCGGGACTCGATGCTTCCAGCTGCGCGAGCTGTCCGGCACCTTGCCTGGGCAGCTGTCCCCATGAACTCCCGATCCGCGCCAAAATGGTACGCGCCCACGAACGTCTGATTGAAGTCTGAACGAGGAACCCTATGCATTTGATCCGCTCGAGATTCAACGGCTGCGGCCGGAACGCCAACCTCCAACCCAACCTCCGACCCATCCTGCGCCCCTCCCTGCTTTTGGGCCTGCTTTTTGGACTGCTGGTCAGCCCGGCGTCCAGCTTCGGCGCCGATGCAACGGCCCAGCCCGTTCCCCAATGCGTCCTGCAGGTGGAAAAGGAAGCCAAAGTCATCGTGCTGACAGACCTCGATGCGCCTCCCCCCTTGTCGCCCATGGCCTATCCGTTGACCGAATTGGGAGAGGTGAAACCAGGGGACCTCGTACGAATCCTTCGCGGAGATGGCGTCACGGTCGAAATTACCCAAAAAGGCGACCCCGACTGCCTCAAGCAGGTTCCGGAGGGCGATCCACATGCCCATCATCGAAAAAATATGAAGCCATAAGTTACTGTTATATATAAGGAAAATAGACCTCGCCCGCGGGGTGCCCTTGCGAAGACCACCTCCTCTCGCCAACTACTAGGAGGAGGATTTTGCGTGGCCCCATCAAATACCGAGGCAAGAAGCAAAGCAGGCGCGGCCGGAAAAGACGGCTCCGACAAGAAAAAGGCGCCCGCCAAACCAACGCCTCGGCGTAAAACAGTCGCCAAAAATGGCCCCACCGTTACGGTGAACCGTCCCAAGGCGCCGACACGTGCCGACAGCGGTTTCCGACTGAACCGCAACGTGCTTCCCGTCCATTATCAGGTTCATCTGGTTCCCGACCTCAACCGCGGCCATTTCCGGGGCGAGGCGTTGATCGAGATTCAAATCCTCAAAGCGACGTCCACCATCGAACTGCATGCGGCCGATATGGAGATGGATCATGCGCAGATCGTGCCCACGGGAGGCCAGATCTATCGCCCCAGCGCCCCCCCGCCCAGTGCCTCGCCCGCCCAACGCGGCGCCCGCGGCCAGCAGATCGCCGCCTCGGTGACCCCAAGGCCGGGGCGGGAAACCATGGAAATCAAGTTCTCCAATCGCCTGGCTCCGGGGAATTATTCTCTCGGCCTGAAATTCCACGCCGATCTGCAACAAAAATTGCGGGGGTTCTACGCTGCGCAAAGCGGGAACCGGCGCTATGCGTTCACGCAGTTGGAAGCCGCGGATGCTCGTCGCTGTTTCCCCTGCTTTGACGAGCCGGATTTCAAAGCCAAGTTTTCCTTCTCCGTAACCGCCCGATCCGGCTTCACGGTGATTTCGAATAATCCCATGCGGCATTCCGAAACCAATGCCAATGGAACGACCACCTGGCATTTCACCGAGACACCGAAACTCTCTACCTATCTCTGCGCGATCGGCGTCGGAGAACTCGAGAGCGAGGAACAACGTCACGTCGGAACCGTCCCGGTGCGCGTCTGGCACGTCCCGGAAAAATCCCATCTCGCCGGCTTTGCCCTCGAGTGTGCCGTCGCCTCTTTGCAGCTGCTCGAGAAATACTTCGGCATCCCGTACCCCTACGACAAGCTCGATTTGGTTGCCGTGCCCGACTTCGAGGCGGGCGCCATGGAGAACGCTGGCGCCGTCTTCTTTCGCGAGACGCTCCTCCTCATGGACCCCGACACAGTTACCATGGCGGAGAAAAAGCGAGTCGCCGAAGTCATCGCACACGAGCTTGCCCATATGTGGTTCGGCAATCTCGTCACCATGAAGTGGTGGGATGATTTATGGCTCAATGAAGCCTTCGCGACATGGATGGCCTTCAAGATCATCGATGAATGGAAACCTGAATGGGAGATGTGGAAGAATTTCGAGCCCCATCGCGCGGCCGCCCTCGGCCTTGATGCGTTGGCCAATACCCATTCGATCTATGCGCCGGTGAAGAACGCCACGGAAGCGACCGAGAATTTCGACGCGATCACCTACGAAAAAGGCGCCTCGGTGGTCCGCATGGTCGAAGCGTATTTGGGGGAGAAGCCTTTCCAGAAGGGCGTGCGGAACTACCTGAAGGAACATAGCGAATCGAACGCCGAAGGGCGTGATCTCTGGAAGGCTCTGGCGAAATCCTCCGGCGTGGAGGTGGAAAAAATAGTGAAGGCCTGGATCACCCAACCCGGATTCCCTGTGGTCAGCCTGGCGGCAGAGGAAAAGGATGGTCAAGCCGGCCTCCGGGTGCAGCAGGATCGATTCCTGGGCAGTCCCACAACCAAGATCACCAAGACCAGTCCTGCCACCTGGCCCATCCCGCTCCTGGTCAAAACTCCCGGGCGCGGCCGCAAGGCGGTCTCGAGAGCTCTGATCAAGCGTAAAAGCGAATGGGTTCCTCTGGCGAGCGGCGACGCGGTTCCCTGGTTCTATGGCAATGCCGCCGAGGGCGGTTTCTACCGCCCCCTCCACACCAGCGAGGATCTCGCGACGCTGACCACTGAAGCCAGCCAGCGCCTCCATGCTGTCGAGCGTATGGGTTTGGTAGGCCACCAATGGGCGCTCGTCCGCGCTGGTCGAGCCGAACTCGCAAGTATCCTGAACCTGCTCGACAATCTCGGCGGGGAGACTGATTTCGAGGTTCTGGAGGCGATCTCCGCTCCTCTGTTGGCTCTCGATGACCAACTCGCGAGCGCCGCCGGCGATACCACACGCGCAGCACTCCAAAGCTGGATCCGGGACACCTGGGGTCCCGCGTGGAAAGAACTCGGATGGAACGGAGACCAGGATGCCGCCGGGCGGCTTCGGCGCGGCGCCCTGCTGCGGATTGTTGGACTCCTCGGCGAAGACCCTCTGATCGCCGACGAAGCCGCGGCACGCTTCGAGAGCTATCTCGAGGACGCAACCGGCCTGGACCCGAATCTTGCTGACTCGGTTGTAGCGATCTCGGCGCGCAATGGAGATCTGGAACGCTTCACCAAGTTGCGGGGTTCTCTGGAATTTGCCGACACACCTCAGGAGCGACGTCGGCACCAATTGGCATTGGCGGATTTCCGCGAACCAAAAACCATCGACCAATGTCTGAACATGACGCTGACTCCGGAGGTAGCGACGCAGGATGTCGGTTTCGTGCTGATCCGCTCGCTGGCGAATCGAGTTGCTCGCCCCAAGACATGGAACTTCATCCGCGATAATTGGGAGAAACTCTCCGGTCGCCTGCCGCCCATGATGGCATCCCGTCTGGTCGAAGCGACAGCCAGTTTGCAAACCAAGGAGTATCGTCGTGAGGTTTCGACCTTCTTCCGAGCCAACCCCGTCCCGACGGGAGCACGCGCCCTGAAAATTGCCATGGAGCGATTCGATATAGGGGAGGAATTGCGTCGCCGCTGTGCGGCCGACCTCTCCAACTGGCTCGAAGAGAGATCCTAGCCGATAGCCAGCTTGAGCCCGGTGCCGACCAGGAGGAGGGCCAGTGCCAGCCGGAGGGGACCGGTAGGTACATGCTGGGCCATGCGGCTGCCGAAATAAACCCCGGGGACGGATCCCACCAGCAAGGAAAGTACGATCATCCAGTCAACGTTCCCCGAAGCCCAATGAGCCATCCCGGCGGCCCCGAGCAAGATGGTTGCATGAACGATATCGGTTCCGATCAGGACCAAAATAGGTAGCTCGGAGACCAGAAGCAGAACGGCCATCAGCACCGATCCGGATCCGACCGAGGTGAGTCCGACGCCCAGACCGATCAGAACCCCGCCCAGCACCAGAATGGGTTCCTTGAAACGCTTTTGCACATGGCGATTCCGAATCAATCGCGAATCGCGAAGCTGGCCGGAAAAAAACCAGTGCTCGAGGACATTTACGGTCCCCACCACCAGCAGCATGATGCCCAGCAGATGGGTCACAAAGCTCTCGGGGTCCACACCGCTCTCGGTCAGTCGCGGCAGTAACCACATGACCGCAAAAAGCGATGCGGGGACCGATCCCACAATCAGCCAACGAATATAGGGGAAATTCACCTGACCTCGGCGAATATAGCTCGCCGAGGCAAATATTTTGGTGATAAAGGCATAGGCGAGGTCTGTGCCAACCGCGGTCGTGGGGGCAATCCCGAAAACGAGAATCAGCAACGGCGTCATCAGAGCACCCCCTCCGACGCCCGTCATCCCGACCAGGGTGCCCACGACAAAACCGGACAAGCTGAGATACGGATCCACCACGGGGCGCACTCTAGCCGAAAGCCAAAGAAGAGACCACAATCTATGGGATATTTGCGGGCTCTTCGCGAAGTTTCGGAAAAATATGGCAGATGCTGGGCCAAGCGCGCGCTGCCAGTTGAATTCCCGCTTGCCGAAATCGTCGTACTTCGGGCAGAATTGCCGATAGCTAAAGAGAACCGAAACGATGCCGAAGCATAGACAAAAAGCTCGGGTTGACGCAGCCCGCGACAGGGCCACTCGTGCGCCAGCACAAAAACCCTCTCAAAGCTGTGTGAAACTGCAGTTTTGCAATTCTCCGATCGATAAAAGTATAGGGAATTGGGCCTCAAAACGGCCGCTTTCTTGCATCGTTCCCAACCGAGACCCCGATTCCTGCAAGTCTGCTTCCGACTATGGTCCACTCTTCGCTCGGCACCAAAGGAGATTCTTTTGAAGGCTTACAGGGAATACGCAACATACTCGCAATCAGATGACGTCCGACGCATTTCGGGATTCTTGTGGTTTTTGGCCTCGGCCATCGCCATCGGGAGCATTCTGCTTGTTGCATCCGCGCGAGCAGAACAGCTCACCCCGATGCCCCTCGATCGAATGGACATCACCCTGCGAGCGGAGAACCTCCCGGCGGCAGACGCTGCCCGGCTGCAGGCACGCCGCAAGGCAATCGATATTGCCCTGCAATCCGAAAGCCGACTTCTGCGCTCCTGGGACTCGCGCGAGGTTCTCGCCGAAACCATCCAGATCCTCGAGAACCATGGGGCGGATCTGGGCGACACGGCGATCGTCAACTTTGTATCGATGGAATTTACCGCGCCCGCCAGTGCTCGACAGGCGATCGCATCGCTGCCATTCGTCCGACGCCTGACTGAGCCCTCGCTACCGATTCCCGCGGACTTCCCGGATTCGAGTTTTGACTCGGAATGGGGTGGGCTTCCGCCTTCTCTGGACTTTTACCGATCGCGCGAACAAGGCCATCAAGGCGAAGGGGTCCTGGTTGCTATTATCGATTACGAATGGGGCCTTCTCGACGCGATCCCGACCGTCGAGCCCGATCAGTTGCCGGTGATTCCGAGCGAGAATCGCTTCAAACAAAAACAGGCTTCCGGCAGTGCATTTTTCGAGGGACTCCTGGGCAACGTCAACGAGATGGGCACCCGTGAACATGGCACCGCCATGTTGGAATCCCATCTCGAGATCGCCCCTGCCTCCGAGGTTCTCCTCTATGGCATCAAGGGAATCGCCGGCATCGCTGCCGGCATTTATGATGCCACCGACCGCGGGGTCGCGGTCATTGCGATTGCTCTGACCTCCATGGAAACCATGAGTGATCCCATCGCCATCGAGAACGGCGGGACCAACCGGTTTGCCACCGCGATCGACTACGCAACCGCGGCCGGCACCCTGGTCGTCGTCAGTGCCGGCAACGAGGCCACCCGAAGCTACAAGGACACCTTTCGTCCCTGTGATGAGTGCACGCCCGAGGACGGTCCCGAAAATGGCGTCTGTCTGGATGCGAATGATGACACCAACTTCCACACCTTCGAGGCCGACCCCACCTTCATGATCCCGCTTCTGTCAGCCACGGAACCTTGGGATTTCGAATCGGGCTACTACGATGTCGCCTCGTTTGACGTTACCTGCATGACCGCCATCGAGGAAATGGAAGGTGTCGACCCCAACGATTATAAATTCCGGATCTATCGCGTCGGTTGGGAGACCCCTCCCTGCGACAATGACACCAACAACCCATGCGATTGGCCGGCATTCTGCCCCTCGGATCGCGCAAGCGATCCGGCAGTTCTTTCCAAGAACATGGGAGTGACAGTCAATTTCCAGGCGAGTTTCGAGGTCGATGAAGCCTATACCATCGGCGTCTATCGCACGTCGACCGCAGACCCGACGCTCTTTCCCGAGTTCCGGGTCATGTGTGCCCCGGGCCTCGAGTTCGCCATGTTCGACATTGACCGGGATGAGTCACAACCCGACAGCCTGACCGATCTGGCCGTGGTTGCCAACGCGCTCACGGTTGGCGCCGGCGACGAAATTTCAATTACCGAATACAGCTCACGCGGTCCGACGGCCGACCCGCTGCTGGTAAAGCCGGAGGTCTCCGGCCCTTATGACGTTTTCAACTACACGGCCGACTACGCGTTTTTTGACACCGGCTCCTTCCGTGGCACCTCGGCGGCCGTCGCGACTGTCACCGGTCTGGCCACTGTCGTGCAGGGCAAGCGCCTAAGCGATGGCCTGCCCCTCCTGACGGCAATCGAACTGAAGCAGGCGCTGGTCGATGGAGCGCTGGCAGAAGCCGACGAATCCGGGACCGACAACTATAGCGGCTACGGATTCGTCCAAATGCCCGCCGGGATTGTGGACCCCGACTGGACCCCCACCCCCACCCCGGACCCGACGCCCGATCCCACGCCAACGCCCGACACCACGCCCACGCCGACGCCCACACCGACACCTACGCCGACGCCGACACCTACGCCGACGCCGACACCGACACCTACGCCGACGCCTACGCCGACGCCGACACCGACACCGACGCCCGCACCTCCGCCCACGCCGACACCAACGATCCCCGTGATCGAAGGGCCGACCGTGATCGTCAGCTCCATTCTCCCCACCAGCCGATCGGTGATCGTGGGCGGTAACGCTTCCGCCTTCGCCACGGTCTTCAATACGACGAGTTTCCCGGCTGTGAATTGCACGCTGACCATGGGGACCGACATTCCGGCAACGTTCACAAGTTTCCTGACCGACCGGAGCACCAATGGCAGGATCAGCGGCTCGAATCCAACCACGAGCATGGCGGGAGGAGACTACTCCACATGGGGCTTCCAGATCGTCCCGAATGCCGAGTTTGATCCGGTCGAAGTCGAGCTCATCTTTGATTGTCTGAACTCGGAACCAGCGGGGCCACTCCCGGGGATCAATACCCTGCTGCTCTCGGCTTCGGCCGAAGCAATGCCGGATATCATTGCTCTCTCGGCAACTGTGACCAACAACGGGATTGTCGAGGTGCCCGGAGTCGGAGAGACCGGATTTTTCGCCACGGCCTCCATTAACGTGGGCGCGGCCGGCGATCTCACGGTCACACCACGAGCCTCGAAAACAAGTCTCGGTCTGGAGATCAGCATTTGCGAAACCAACCCGCTTACCGCGGCATGCCTGGCGCCACCGGCGCCCAGCGTGAGCACGTCGATCGGGGAGCTCGGCTCGCCGACCTTCTCGATCTTCGTGAAAGCGAACCAGGCTGTAGCGCTCGACCCCGCCGGCTCACGTATCTATCTGGAGTTCGTCGATGACCAGAACCAGGTCCGTGGGTCTACCAGTGTTGCCGTAAAGACCAATTAGCGAATCCCCGACTCGATCGCCCCGGTGGCGATCGAGTCGGGCATCGATTCGTCCTGCCTATCGCCCAAACGTTTTACTTCCCGCACCCCAACAGGGAAGATTGGGCATGAACGAAAAATCCGCACTTTTCGTCCTCGGCATGCACCGCTCGGGGACCTCCCTGATGGCGGGCTGTCTGGCTGGTCTCGGCGTCGATTTCGGCTCCGATATGGTGCCTGCGCGCGAAGGGGTAAACGCAAAAGGATTTTTCGAACACCGCCAAATCCTCGAAGTTCACGATCGACTTCTCGGCCTTCTCGAATCTGATTGGATGGACCCTTGCCCGCTACCCACGGGATGGGCCAAGGGTGCCGGTGCCACCGCGGAGGCGCAGCGCCTGCAAACCATCCTGCATCGTGACTTGAGCAGCCCGCTGATCGGGATCAAGGACCCCCGCCTGGCACGCCTGCTCCCTTTATGGACCGACTTGATGGAGCGGGAAGGTCGCGCAACCAAAACCATCATTGTACTGCGCAAGCCATCGGAGATTGCGGCCTCACTCGCCCGCCGCGACCAATTCTCCGAGGAGCGCAGCCTGCTGCTCTGGCTCAACCAGATGCTCGGGGCCGAGGAGGTGACCCGAGGGTTGCCGCGCCTGTTTATCAACTTCGAAGACCTTCTCGCCGCGCCTGCAGAGAGTTGTGAACGGATCTCGGACCGTCTCGAAATTCAATTTCCGATCCTGCCCACAGAAGGCCGCACGATACTTGAGGAGTTCGCGACCAAAAGCCTGCAGCATCACCATATCGATACGGCCGAGAACCCGATGGTCAAGGAGGCCTGGGACATTTTCCGGAAGGCCGCCTCGGATCCCTCTTTCTGCCCGGGCGATGCCCTGCACGACCTGCGGAAGAAGACAGCGGCAGGCAACGAACTCTTTGGCGCCACACATAGGGAAATGGCACAAGAGGTCGAGGATCTACGCCGAGCATTTCGAGACTCGATCACCGCCCTCAAACATCGCGAACGTCAACTCGAGGATGTGAATCAGGGTTTTCAGACAGCGCTGAACAGCCTGCGCGAATTGGGTGTCGTCGAAGCCGAGGAGCCTCTACCCGAGGTCCTCGCGCGCCTTCCCGAAGACCCGCCGCCTCCGATCGAAATCACCCCGGTTCTCGCAGAGAAACTGGCCACGACCGCTCCTCCCGCGACGAAGAAACCTGATCTCACCTACAAGGGGGCGATCGACTTCTCGATCGAAAACAACTCCCACACCCTTGCGTTTCGCTTCCTCACCGAAGCGAGTGCGGGAAAACATTGTCGCGTATTGGAGGCCGGTTGCGCATCGGGCTATTTCGGGCAGGCGCTGCGCGAGTTTGGTCACGATGTCTGGGGCGTGGAAACCGATCCGGAATCCGCTGCCGTGGCCTCCGAATCCATCGAGAATGTATTTGTCGGTACAATCGAGAACTTTCTGGAATCGGATGACCGACCGACCGCATTCGACTTCGTTACGTTTGGCGATGTCCTCGAGCATATCGCGGATCCCGGGAAAGTCCTGCAACAAACTCGTGAACTCCTCGGCCCCGAGGGGTATGTGATCGCATCCATCCCCAACGTAGCGCATCTGGCGGTGCGCAGCATGCTGCTCGAGGGCAGGTTCGAGTACAGCAAGCTCGGCATCATGGATGAAACTCATCTACGCTTTTTTACCCGGGACTCGATTCTGGAACTTTTCGCCGCAGCAGGGTTTGCGGTGGAGCGAATCGCCACGACCATTCTTCCCGTAGCGGCAACCGGCATTCCCGTTTCATCGGGCGCCACGGCAGCGGCCACAGCCGCCTGCGACGACGATGAAACCAACGTGTTTCAATTTGTCATTCTGGCCCGACCTGCCAAAGGTGCCGGGGGCTCCAATCCGCCGGCAACCCTGCGCGCCAAGGCTGGAAAACGGGTTCTGGCGCTGCCCCCGGTTGCCAACAGCACTCTGGTTGATATCCGGATTCGGCAGCCCCTGCGTGCCTGGAGCGAGCAGCTCGGCGGGCATTTCCGATGCGGCAATCTGGCAACCCCTCTTGCCGAAGACATCGCCTGGGCCGAAATCGTCGTCCTGCAACGGGAGGCAAACGAGCCGACTCTCGAGTTGATCCGCCAGCTCAAGAACGCAGGGAAAAAAACTGTCTTCGATATCGATGACCTCCTCACCGAAATACCGGACTATCTCCTCTCGTCGCATACCACCGGCAAAAGACGCGAACTTCTCGAAAGAACTTTGGCCGAGGTCGATGCCATCACGGTTGCAACCGAGCAACTGCGAGAGGCCTACCGCGATCTGAATCCGAATATCTTCGTTGTGCCCAACACGTCCTCGGCAATGCCGCCGCTGCCGCCGCTCGATTCCGAGGACTCGCGGGTCGCCTTGATTGTGGCGTCCTCGGATACTGTGCGACTGGACTTCATTACTCAATGTCTGCGCGAGGTCCAGGCCGCCGTCGGCGAGAAAATTCGCCTCATCGGCGTCGGCCCGCCGGGAGAGTATCTGGCCGCGCAGGGAATCCCCATCGAAAGAAACAAAAATCTGAGCTACGAGAGCTTCCGCCTCTTCCTGCAAAGTCTACCCTCTGCAATCGGGCTGATCCCCCTGAACGATTCTCGATTCAATTCCTGCAAGAGCGCGATCAAATTTCTCGACTATGCGCAGGCTGGTGTTGTATCCATCTGCTCGGAAGTCCCGCCCTACACAGACGTCGTCGAGGATCGCAAAACGGGACGCCTGGCGCCGAACACAACCGAAGCCTGGAAGCAGGCCATCATTGATCTGGTTGACGACTCTCAACAACGACAAGATCTGGCTCGAGCGGCCCACCGGGCAGCCAACAATGAGTGGGGTTCGCGAAATGCGGCGATCGCCTGGCAGAGTCTGGTCGAGCACCTCGGCCCCTACCCGCCCCGAAACGCCGCGGTCGACCCCAACCTGATTAACAGTATGGATGTACCCAATCAGGCCTTGCGTGTTCTCGACAAGCTCCGGGATATTGTCATCCGAATCCAAGACCCGCATCGGAGTGCCAAGGTGCGCCGAATCTGGAAAAACGAGGGCCTTCTCGGGTTCGGTCGGCGATTGCTCGGGCGAAACTGAATTCGGGCGGACGATGAGAAACGACCCCTCCCTCGGCAATCGCTTCGCTCGTGGATCGATTGTCGCCTTCGGAATGTGGACGGCCCTGGCCCAGTGCGCCACTGTTGCGGGCGGTACGCCGGCACAGTTGATTCCGGGGGCAGCAGTGCTGCTGTCGGTACTTGTCGGAACGACTCTCTACCGGCTTCGCAAACGCACGCCCCCAGCGAGCTCACCAGAGACCTCGGCCCCCGGGTTCTTTGGCACCGAGAATCAGCCCGCGCCTCGACACTCATTGGTCGGTCTCTACCTCTTCGGCATGGCGATTCTCGCGCTGATCGCGATCTTTCTGACTCCGGAGATTCTGGCGGCAGCCGTCGCCATCATCGCCGCCGGGGTTCTGGCTATCGAAGTACGGCAACCCGCGATCGACGTCCCGCCGGTTTCATCGCCTGGTTGGGAACGAAGCCTGGTGGTCTTCGCCTTTCTGGTCGCCCTTCTTGCCATCAGCGTCCATCGCCCGGATTCCGATGACGGCATGTACATCAATATGGCGACGACCGCTGCCGATTTTCCGGACGAGCCTCTCCTGAGTTTCGACGGGTCCCTCCCGGATCCGGGGGTGGCCCTCCCCGAACCCGCCTACCGCTCGCATTCTCTCGAGATCCTTGCCGGCCTGTTCGCCAGGATCAGCGGCCTTCCCGCGATCGCCATCATGCACATCGGGATTGCGTTCTGGGCCGCCTTGCTGGCTGTATTCGCGCAAGCAGAATTGCAGAAGATTCTCGTACCAAAGCAATGGTTGCTGGCGACGGTCTTCACCATTCTCCTTCTTCTTGCGCTTGGCGAAACTCATCGCTCCTACGGGAACTTTGCCGTCGTGCGCATTCATCAGGGAAAGGGCATCCTGATGACCGCCATCCTTCCTCTGCTGATCACCTACGCGATTCACTTCATGCGTTCGCCCTCGACAAGGAATTGGGGCCTGCTTCTGCTCGCGATGATTGCCGCCACCGGAATCTCGTCGGCCGCTCTGGTGATTGCGCCGGTGGCGACCGCGCTCGCACTCGTTGCTGCCTGGGGACCAAGCCGCGAGGCGACATGGAGATTGCTCTGCGGCCTGGCGACCGCCCTCTATCCTGTCGGACTCGCCTGGGTTCTGGGATTACTATGAACATCTCTGCGGCATTTACCGAGGTCCTGGGTACCGGCACGAGCTTCTGGCTCCTTCTGGGCGCCCTCCTCAGTGCAACCTTGCTTGCAGCACCCGGCAGCGTTTTGCGACGCTACGCCGCGATGGCCCTGCTCTTCCTCGGCCTGACCCGCATGGCGCCCCAAATCACGCAGCAAATTCTCGACGCGACCCTGCCGACCTTCCAACCCTGGCGGCTGATCCTCTGGCCACTCCCGATGGCCGCTCTCGCCGCCGGCGGGATTCTCGGGCTGATAGCGCTTGCGACCACCGCAAAAATGCGTCGCCTGACAGGTCGTCTCGCATTGCTGGCCCTGCTCCTCGCCGCGTTTTTCGGATCCACGAGCACCCTGCGACAGGAGAATCAGGTCCGCGTTTCGGGACCGGGCCTGAAAGTTCCTCCAGCTGATTTCACACTCGCCAGGAAAATTTCACAGCTAACGCCCGGGCGGGCCGTGGTTCTGGCACCCGACACGATCGCCACCTGGATTCCAGTCGTTCGCAACCACGACTACCCCTATCTGGGTCGCCTTTTCTGGGCGAATCGGCTCGGGCCCCGGATGGGCTGGCGAGAATCTCAGAAGCGATGGAAGTTGATGCAATACGTCGGCGGCGAGACACGCTACGGCATGGCACCAAGCGCATTGCGCCAGATCCTGCGGGATCGCGAAATCGACGTCGTCGTCTTTCACCAGGGTGTTCCCTGGACGCGCGAGATCCGCCATATCTCCCGCGCGGCGGGCGGCAGCCAACTATGGAAAAACGATCGCTACGAAGTCTGGAGCGGGTTTCCGGACCCCTGAGTCAGGCAGCCCCCACTCGATCCCGTACCTACCAGGAGGCGGCCGCGATCCTTCGCAGCGCCTCTTCGACGTTTTCTCTGGAGTTGAACGCGCTCAGACGGAAGTAGCCTTCACCCGACGGGCCGAAACCCGAGCCCGGAGTCCCGACAACCTCGGTTTTCCGCAGCAGTTGGTCAAAGAAATCCCACGAACTCATCTGTGCAGGGGTTCGGAACCAGATATAGGGTGCATCCACGCCACCAAAGACTTCAAAGCCCGCCGCGGCCAGACCTTCTCGGATCTGAACCGCATTCTCCATATAGAAAGAGACGATCTTGCGCGTCTGCTCCCGACCCTGCGGGGTATAGACTGCGGCCGCCGCACGCTGCACGGGATAGGAGACTCCATTGAACTTGGTGCAATGGCGACGGTTCCAGAGGCCATTGAGTGGCACCTTTTCGCCGGCGGCTGTCGTCCCCATCACTTCCTTGGGCACCACCGTGAACGCACACCGCGTTCCCGTGAAGCCCGCACTCTTGGAAAAGCTGCGAAACTCCAACGCCACTTCGCGTGCACCTTCGATTTCATAGATCGAGTGGGGGATATCGGGGTTGGAGATGAAGCCCTCATAGGCGGCATCAAAGAGAATTACCGCGCCATTTTCTTTCGCGTAATTCACCCACATCGCCAATTGTTCGCGAGTCGCCGCCATGCCGGTCGGATTATTCGGAGAGCAGAGATAGATCAGATCGACGGGAACATTCGGCGGTGTCGGCGTGAACGAGTTTTCGGCCGTCGCCGGCATATAGACGATCCCCGCGTAGCGCCCTTCGTCATCCGCCGGTCCGCTGCGCCCCGCCATCACATTGGTATCGAGATAAACGGGATAGACGGGATCGGTCAGAGCAACGACATTGTCGAGCCCGAAAATCTCCTGAATATTTCCGCTATCACATTTGGACCCATCCGAAATGAAGAGTTCATCAGCATCGAGATGGACACCGCGAGAGGCAAAATCGTGTTCGCGAATTGCTTCATTCAGAAAGTCGTATCCCTGCTCCGGCCCGTAGCCACGGAAGCCGGCCTCGGTAGCCATCTCGTCGACCGCCGCATGCATGGCCTCCACGACGGCAGGAACCAGAGGCTCGGTGACATCCCCGATCCCCAATTTGATGATCGAGGCGGCCGGATGTTCCTTGCTGAAGGCACCGACGCGCCGTCCGATCTCCGGGAATAGATAACCTGCCTGCAGCTTGAGATAATGCTCGTTAATCCGTGCCATGGACCTGATCTAGCCGACGGATGCAGCCCTGCCAACCAGTCGATCAGGATTCAGCGGGCGTCCGCATCGTGACCAATTCCTCGGCCGCCGTCGGGTGGATCCCGACGGTCGCATCGAATTGCTCCTTGGTCAGCCCGGCCTTGATGGCGACGGCAAATCCCTGCACGATTTCACCGGCATCCGGACCCAGAACGTGCAATCCGACCACCCGCCGACTGGCGGTATCGACGATCAATTTCATCATCATGGTCTCGTCGCTGCCGGTGAGCGTATGCTTCAGGGCGCGGAACCGGGACCGGAAGACCTCGACCGCGCCACAAGCCTTGCGCGCCTCCTCCTCGGTCTGCCCCACCGAACCGATGCTGGGCTGGCTGAAAACCGCCGAGGGCACGTCGGCGTGGTCCACCGGTGTCGGCCGACCATCGAACAAGGTTGCGGTCAGCGCCATCCCCTCGTGGATCGCCACAGGCGTCAATTGAATCCGGTCGGTGATGTCGCCGATCGCATAAATTCCCGGGACATTGGTCCGACTATACTCATCCACCACCACCGCACCCGAGGGGGAAACCTCTACGCCGGCGGTCTGGAGACCGAGATCTGCCGTCAAGGGACGACGACCGATGGCGTACAGGACCTGGTCGACCTCCAACTCGTCCCCGCCGGCGAGAAGAACGCGAATCCCTCCCGGCACGCGCTCCAGACCGACGACATTGGCATCGAAACGCAGGTCAATCGACTTTTTGCGCATCTCTTCTGCCAGTGCCGTGCGGATATCCGAATCGAAGCCACGCAAAAACAGGGGGCCTCGATAGATCTGCGTGACCCGCGAACCCAGACCGTGTAAAATCCCGGCGAATTCAACAGCAATATAGCCGCCCCCGACCACCAGAACGCGCTCGGGTTGCTCCTCCAGCGCGAAGATCTCGTCCGAGGTGATCGCCAGCTCGGCCCCCGGAATCTCGGGCCAGACAGGAGCGGAGCCGGTGGCGAGCAGGATGTGCTCGGCCGTGTAGGATCGGCCATCGACAGCGACCGTATGGGCATCGAGAACCGAGGCATGGCCACGCAAGATTTCGACACCGGCCGATTCGAGCAGAGATTGGTAGATCCCGTTGAGCCGCGCAATCTCACGGTCCTTGTTCGCAATCAGGGTGGACCACGAGAACTCCCGAGCCCCAACCGTCCAGCCGTAACCGGCCGCATCGCGAAAATCTTCTGCATAATGTGAGGCATAGACCAGAAGTTTTTTGGGAATACAGCCGACATTCACACAGGTGCCGCCCAAACGCTGCTTTTCGGCTACGGCGACCCGAGCCCCGTAGCCAGCCGCCATGCGACTGGCACGAACGCCTCCGGAGCCGGCCCCGATCGTAAAAAAGTCAAAATCAAAGCTGCTCATTGTCATTCTTTCTCACGGTTTATCGACTCCGGAACAATCCCGGAGGCGAAATCAGCACAATCGACGGCGAAATCTATCGATTCCGCGCTGAAAATCGAGAAAAACCCCCAAAAGTAGGTATTTACACCTACTCTGTAATCCCGCAAAGGGTCGATAATTAGTCCCGTGGGGGAAATGATTCAAAAAATCGGCGGGCATGCGGCTTCGGTCGTCACACCTTCAAGCCCGTTTGGAGGCACGCCTTCCGTCAAGGGGAACACGACCCCCGGAGTCGGAAACACGAGCTCTTCGCGTCTCTGGCCCGTCCCGGGCCGCTCGGTCAGTCGCACCCTGCTGCTGGTGGCCGGCCTCCCCCTCCTCACGCAGATCATCGGCAGCATTTTCAATATTTGGTACAATAACTCGCACGTGACGCCGTTTTTGGTCGGGGATCAGATCCAACTCTTCACCCGGACCATCTTTTTGTTCAATGTCACCATTTACCCGGTAACCACCGGTATCTGGCTGGTCGCTGTGGCCTGGCTCTACCGACCATTGGCCCGTCTCGAAAGAGGAGAGACCCTCCCGAAAACGATCCTCGAGAAGGCCCAGCGCCGCGCGGTCCACCTGCCCTGGTGGTTTCTGGCCGTTACGGTCGCCGGGTGGCTGCTCTGCATCCCCGGGCTCCTGATCCCGTTGATGATGGCCGAAACGCCGCTGGATCCCCGACTGTTCACCCATCTCCCGATCTCGATCGCGATCGCCGGTCTGACGTCGGTCAGCCAAGGGGTGTTCGTCGTCGAACTGACCACCGAGCGCTGGCTCTATGGTCGGCTCTTCCAGAACAATGCCCCCTCGGAATCCGAGGGTGTCCATCCGCTTTCGCTGCGAGGCCGCGGGGTTCTCTGGCTGGTGACAGCCGCTGTTTGCCCGGTCTTCTCTCTTCTTCTCCTGGTGCTCGGCGCGGACAATATGGGAGCCGATCGGCTCTTTGCCGCAGCAGTCTCCATCATGGCCGTCGCCTTTGCCCTGGTCAGTGCCTGGCTGATGTCGCGCCTTCTGGTCGAGCCGGTCGAAAAACTTCGCCTGGCAGCACAGAGTGTCGCCACCGGCGATCTCGACGTGCAGATCGACCTGCTCCGGGCTGACGAGTTCGGTCCCCTGATTCAGGAATTCAATGTGATGGTCGCCGAGCTCCGCGAACAGGAGCGCCTCAAGCGCCAGATCGCCGAGCGAACCCGCGATCTGGAAGTGACCACCACCCAGCTCGAGACCGAGGCCCAGCAGCGCCAACAAGTCACCAACCACCTGCGCAGTGCCCTGTCCTCGGCCGAAAACGCCAGTCGCGCCAAAACCGAATTCCTGGCCAATATGAGCCACGAATTGCGAACCCCGCTCTCGGCCATCCTCGGCTTTGCGGAAATCCTTCAGGATGACGGCCTGCCCCAGGATTCCCGCCACGAGTTCACCAGCTCGATCGAGAAAAGCGGTCGACATCTTCTGCATATCATCAATGACCTGCTGGACCTGACAGCAATCCAATCCGGGAAGCTCCCGGTGGCGATCGCCGAATGTGGCCCCCGGGAAATTCTTCAGGAAGTCCTGGAATTGGTCAGCGTCAAGGCCGAGCAGAAAGGCCTCGAGATCGTCTGCGAAGTGGCTCCGGATGTGCCCGAAATGATCCAGACCGACGCACTACGCCTGCGTCAGGCCCTCGTGAATCTGGTCGGGAATGCGACGAAATTCACCGAGGAGGGTTCGGTCACCATTCGGGTCGATGCCATCGCCGAGGGCCGCATGGTCCGCTTCGACATCGAAGATACCGGCCCGGGCATCGCAGAAGATCAGATCGAGCGAATCTTCGAGCCGTTTACTCTCGGGGACATGTCGGCAACGAGAACCCACGAAGGTAGTGGTCTCGGCCTGCCGATCTCACGCCACCTCGCCCAGCTTCTCGGCGGCAACCTCGTTGTCGACTCAAAGCCTGGCGAAGGCTCGAAATTCCAGCTGACCATCGCCCCTTCCGCATAAGGGCGGTCGGATCTGCATTCAGGGAGCGGCCGGGTCCGTGGCGACAGCGGTCAGGAAATTTGTGATCATCCGGTGGGTCAAACCCCAGATAATCTGTTCTTCCACCACAAAGGCATCGACATCTGCCTTGAAGTTTGCCGAATCGATCCGGGTCTTTTTGTGATTGGCCTTGTCGCGGAAAGCGCCCAGGGGCAGCCAGAGAGCGGCCGCAACCTCTCCGGGATCGATTCGCGTCTCCCTCGTCCGGTCGAGACTGAAGAGAAAGGGGCTCACGACCATCCCCACCGGACGGCCGCTGGAGTAGGCGGGTAATTCGTTCATCCCCACGATCAACTCGCCGTGGCGGGCGAGATCCACACCGACCTCCTCGAGAGTCTCGCGCATCGCGGTCTCGACCAACGAGCGATCCTCGGGCTCGCTTCGTCCCCCGGGAAACGCCATATGACCGGACCACGGGTCCTCGGGATGTTCGGCTCTGCGGATCATCAACACCTTCGGGCCATCCGGATGCGGCGCCAGAACCATCGCCACAGCGGCCCGCATTGGATCCTGCTCCTCGAGAAGCACCGGAGCGACCTGACGCATATGCGCCTCGATCCCGCGTAATTCTTCGCCCTTGGGCTCCCATTCAAAGTCCAGAGAGTGCTTTTTTTCGGTATTGCAGGGTTTGCAGGCGGCCACCAGATTCCCCCGAGTCGAGCGACCGCCCCGAATCACCGGGACGAGATGGTCCATTGTCAGCTCCGCAGCCCCCACCGAAGCCCCGCAATAATGACAAACCCCCGGGGCCTTGCGCCGCTTCCACCAAGGACTTTTGCGAATCTCGCGTGCCTTCTGGCGTTCACGCCGGATCTGCTCTTCGCTCACCGGTACAAGGAATCCTGAGTCAGAAGACATCGACAACACTCTAAGGGTGCTCACACGCCGGCGGCAAGTCGCTGCACAAACCCGACATCAGGCCCGTCGGCCGTAGAAGCGCGGCCAGCTCATCGGAATCGAGGCAATTGGTTCGAACGACTTGCACTTCGATGCATTTTGTCCTGAGTTGGAACCGGAGGATCAAGGCATGAGCACACACGATCAAGAGATTCTGGATACGTATAAAAAACTGGTGGCAACTCGCGATCGCGTGGAGGCTGGCGAATTGCCGTGGTCTGCGCTCTCTGAATTCTTCACCGAGGACGCCACATTCGTCGATCCGGCCTGGGGTCGGGTCCGCGGTATCGCGGCCATCGAAACGTTTTTTGAAGATTCCATGCAAGGCCTCGAGGGATGGACCTTCCCCCACCAATGGTCGATGGTCGACGGGAACCGTCTGGTATCAGCCTGGATGAATCGACTTCCCGGCCAGCGCGACGACGGAAGCTTCTACGAGATCCCGGGTCTCTCGGTTCTGGAGTACGCGGGCAACGGAAAGTTCTCTTCCGAATACGATCATCTCAACATGGTGCATGTGTTCGAGATCATGAAGGAGAGCGGCTGGAAGCCTGCCGGTCCGATGAAAACGCCGCCGAACCCAGTCCCGCGCTGAACCCACACTCTGGCCGAGCGCGCCGATCAACGATGTGCGAGCACCTCGGGGTTGGCCAGATGCGCGGGGCGATCCCCGCGCAGCCATGCCTCGATGCCGTCCACGATCATGGCGGATTGGTGTTTGATCACATCCCGACTGGCGCCGCCGATATGGGGCGTCGCGATCACGTTGGGCAACTGCACAAATCGATCGTCGGCACGGGCGGGCTCGTCCCAAAGTACATCGAGCGCCGCTGCGGCGAGATGGCCAGACGACAGAGCCTCATAAAGCGCATCGGCGTTCACCGCGGCTGCACGCGCAGTATTGATGAAATAGGCGCCCTGCTTCATCATCGCGATCTCGCGCGGTCCGACAAGATCTTTGGTCGCGGGCACGTCCGCAACATGGAGCGAGAGAACGTCCGCCTCGGCCAAAACGCCTTCGAGGCTATGCCGGACCACATCGAGATCCTGAAAAACTTCTTCGGGCGTATGCGGATCGTGGGCCACTACCCGGGCACCAAACGCCGCCACGCGGCGGGCCACCCTCTGGCCAATCGCGCCAAAACCGATCAGGCCCACGGTTCGGCCGTGCAATTCGATACCCGTCATCGCGTCATACATCGTAATGAACTCGTTGGCGTCTGGGACGGCCGGGCGCTCGGACTTCACCCATTCAATGGCCGGATATATGTGGCGCAGGACCATCAACATAAAGCAAAGCGTCATGTCCGCGACGGCTTCCGCATTGCGCGCCGGAGTATGAAAGACCGGGATCCCGCGTGAGGCCGCCTCGTCCAGATCGACATTCACCGGCGTTCCCCGGCAGGCTCCAATCATTCGAAGCTCGACAAGATCAAAGAGGTCCTTGCGAATCTCGTCCGCTTCGGCGATCACCACGTCGCAACTTTCCTCACGAAGCCTTTGGGCAAAGGTAGCGGCGTCAAAAAAGATATTCTTGGTCTCGCGCCAATCCTCATGGTGGACCGGCATGATCTTTTGCAGACGCTTCAACTGGTCGGGGTCAAAGGGTGCGGTGATAAATGCTTTCACAATGCTCTCCCCGAAGTCTCGTCCACGTCGAAAAGTTTTTCCACCAGTGCAATCACTCGCTGGCGCAATTGCTTCCGAATCGCGGGGTTCTCGACTCCGCCACCCACCGCAGGGGAGACCATGGGGCTGTCGAGCATCAGAACCAAAACAACCGACTGGATGGTCACCATATAAAAAGTGGCGGCCTCGGGTTCGACCTTGCCTCCGGTAAAGATCTTCGCCCAGTCGCGAAAAGTCGACCACGACCTATCGAGAGCTTCCTGCTCTTCGGCGCTCAAATGTTCGGTACCATCAATCATCCGGCGCAAAAGCAGACGTGGTACGGTGAGGTCTTCGGCGAAAAAATCGAAGGCGGCTCCCATGGCCACCTCGACGATCTGTCGAGCTTCGTTCGCCGTCTTCGGGGTGCGGTTCCCGACAACATCGGTCAGCCGAGCCACCAGTTGATCCTGCAATTGCGTCAGAATCGCCGTGAACAGAACTTCCTTGGACTCCCAATGATAATGCAGGCTGGAGATATTGACCGAAGCTCGCGCGGCGATCTCCCGCGTCGAGGCACCCCGGAAGCCCTGCTCGGAGAAGACCTGCTGGGCTGCTGCCAGGATCTTCTCCTTGGTCGAGACTTTCGCTGTTTCGAGTTGCTTGCCTGGAGTCACGGAATTTTCCCTATCTGCATTTTGGTAGGCCTCGCCCGGAGACAACTTCCCATCTGGTGCTGACGTCGTTTAACGAATTCCCGTCGGATGTGGCGCACCACGTTTCAGAATCCGCCCACTGGATATATACAGGCTCTGCGAAACAAAGCTCGGGGCCTGTTCGGCCAGAGTGCGGCAGATGCGAGCCTTGAGAAGACGTGCTTCCACAACCTCGGGTTCCTCCCCGGGCGCCAGCGCAAGCAGGTCAACGACATGCAGCGCGAGTTGCGGCTCTCCTGCAGAGAGCAACTCGTTGGCCCGGGCAAGAATCGCTCCGCGGTCGGTCAGCGCCGATAGAATCGCAGCCCCTGCCGCATCCGGGGTGGCCGGATGCAGGTTTGTCGGATTGCGATCCCACCATCCGGTCTCGGATCGGAAAATATCCCGGGCGATGAAATCCGGATGCCCATAGGTGGGCGTCATCCAGGGAAGTCCGAAGAGTTCTTCGGGATACTCCAGCCCTTCCAGAATTTCTTCGATCCCCATTCCCTGGTTGAGGCCTTCGACAACCCGCTCGCGGACCCAGCGCAACGCCGCTGCCATGGACTGCAGAACCTTCTGAATTTTTTCGGCACCCTCGACCGACGGTCCGAACTCCATCACCAGAAGATCGGGTTCGAGGGCGGCCAATCGATCCAGAGTCTCCGCCCATCGAATCGCATATCGTTGCGTTCGTAGCGGCGTCCCGATGTTGGGGATATTCGGCGTTACGGCAGCCCCTCCATAAAGGACCTTCTCGCGCGGAAGCCACAAAGCCAGAGCATCGTCGGTCTCGGAAGGCGCCCACAAAAGTTCGACGCGACGCTTGGCATCCTCGAGAACCAGAGACTCCCGGAATGTTTCATCCGGCATTTCGAGAGCCAAAGGGTGCTCTTTCAAAATCCCCACGGGCAGCCGCAACTGGATCTCGGCAAAGAATTTCTGCAAACCCTCGGTTTCCCGGTAGCGCTCCCAGCGAGTCACGAGCTTCTCGTGTGCGATCACCCGCGGGCGAGGGTCACCGCGCTCGGCGCAATGGGCAAGCCACGTCTCGACCGCATCATTGTAGCCCAGATGGCCGTGCGAATAGACGATCGCAAAAATCGGCGCGTCAGTGAGTTCGCGCAACCGGCTCAACATCTCTTCGGCTTTTTCTGCCGAGTTCCCCGTGTCGAGCTGAAGGACGCCCTGCTCCATTTCTACAGACAGCGCGTTGCCCATCCCCCCAAGCACATGCACCCCGGGCGCCGCGGTACCGAGAAACGAGGGAGCCAGAACTGGATTGGAATCCATCACCATATCGGAAACCTATCAGCTCCCGGATCAATTTTCTCCTCCCGATGTCACACCCTTATGGCAGATCGGGCTGCTCGCTTGTCGAGCTGGCGTCGGGTGGAATTCCGGAAGGGAAATCGCTCAGGATTCCGGCGTCCGCTTGCGGCCCAGAAGCGCATCGAGACCTCTTGAGCCCGTGGACCCCGCAGCTGCGGCTGCCGCAAGAGCTGTCGGGCGCCCACTGGCCACGGCGGTCTCGAGACGGGCAACTTCTTCCTTGAGATTCTGGATTTTCAGATCGCGGGCCCGGACGTCGCCCTCGAGACTGACGACCTTCTCGAGAACAAAGCGGAGATGACCGATCTCCTTGACCGCATGCGTGAGATGAGCTTCCAGCTCTTCATTCTCGACGCGCAAGGCTTTGGTCGCACGGTTAATCGCACGCGTTTTTTTTGCCTCGGCGTTCTCGACTTGCTTGCGAAGCTGGTCCAGTTCGTTGGACGAAGAGCTGCGTGGTGGCTTGCGGGCACTTCCGCTTGCCTTGCTTTTCGTCGCTGTCGCCATGAGCACTTCCTATCAGGAGATTTCCCGGGCGACAAAGCCCTCAGTCACGCCAACGGCGATGAATCCATAACCATTGGCTGGGATAGCGCCGAATACACTCTTCAAATGAAGCGTTGACTCTGCCCATCATCGAAATCAGCAGCGCCGGATCTTTTTCTCGCCGGGGCGGAGGCATGATCGGCTCCTGCACGATGATCTCATGTTGATTGGAGCGGCCCACACGTGCCATCACCGCAACCTGCAGTGGGGCCTGCACCAACTGCGCGAGCCTCGCGGGCCCCAACGTGGTCGATGCCGGCCGGCCGAAAAATGGGACCGGAAACCCATGGCCTTCGGGCTCGTGTTGATCAATGGGCAAAGCAACCAGTTCGCCTTGGCGGAGTCGTTGCAGTAATTCGCGCGCAGCCGACCTCTTGGCCAACATGCGGGTCCCCGCGCGAGCGCGGATCGCACCGATCTGTGCATCCACCAGAGGATTTTTCATCTTTCGATAGACCAGCGAGATCGGGTGACCGAGAAATCCCTGCGCCTGAGCAAACATCTCCCAATTGCCGAAATGCCCTGTGGCAACCACACACGGGCCCTTCACGACACCTTCTTGCCAGCGCCGTTCATCTTCCGGTGAGGCGAACCCCACTCGATTGCGGATATTCCCGGCATTCAAATCGGAAAAATGGGCGAATTCCCCCGCCAGACGGCCAAGATTATCAAAAGTTTCTGCCAGAATCGTCCGGCGCCAGGCATCATCTTTCTCCGGAAAGGCGATTTCCAGATTGGCCAGCCCCAGATCACGCAACCGCCCTGCGAGCGGGAGCGCGGTGCGGGTGAAGCCGGAGGCCAGACCAACCGCGACAGACTCCGGGAGGCTGCCCAAGCTCCCGAGAAGAAGCTGCAAGGCAGCTGCCTCGAGACGGTCGCTCCGATTCCTTCCGCGAAGACTCCCCACAATTCCTCCCTGCGTCGCTACTGACATCCGTCAACCGCCGCTGCCCGAGCCTGCGGCTTCCGGCCGCTTCCGGCCGCTTCCGCCCACACCGCCTCCGGTGTATGTTCTCAAGCCATGTTCAAAACGCAAATCCCTCGCAAAGAAGATTCCGCACGCTCCCGTTTGTGGCAGGCTGCGGGGCCGGCCGCGATCCTCACGCTGCTTCTGGCGGGATGTCCCGCGCATCAGAAATCCCTTGACCCGGGACCACCGGAGATCTTCAATCCCTCCCTACTGGACCGGGGTTGAATCCGACTCGTCTTCTTCGCGCAGGCGAATCCTCGAATTCTGCTCGGCGCGTTTACCAACCTTTCCGACATAGAATTCACGGATCTTGTCCATATCCGCGCGCACATCGTCCGAGGTCCAGACCTCGGGGCCAAACCCGCCGATTTTCTGCTCATAGCAAAGGTAGGAGAGCAGGATCGGCACGTCAGCCCGCCGGGCGATATGGTAAAAACCCGACTTCCAATACTCTGCCTGGCCACGAGTTCCCTCAGGCGGAATCGTGAGGGCCAGGGCGTCATACTCGCCATAAGTGGTCACCAGCTCGTCGACCAGATTGGTTTTGGCGTGGCGGTAGACAGGGATCCCGCCCAACCACCTCATAAAACCGCCAAAGGGAGCCTTGAAGAGTGTGTGTTTACCGAGCCACGAAATTCGCAGCTGATAATGCGTGGCGAAAGCCAACACCCAGACGAAATCCCAGTTCGAGGTATGGGGAGCTGCCACCACCACCAGGCGCCGGGCCTTGGGGCGCTCCCCGGTGACTTCCCAGCCGCCCAGCTTCAACAGAATCCAACCGAGCGAACGCAAGAAGATTCCATAGGGCTTGGAGGCATCCTTGCCGCGCCGCGGGCTTGGGGCACCACTGCCTGATTCGCTATCCGTATCTCGCGCCATCATCATCCCCCTCGGCGAAAATCGACCGCCGCACAGCGGCCGGCGCGAAGGGCCGCAACCAGATCCTGTTCGGTTTCAATCTCGTCCTCGAATCTCGTGGCACAAAGACCGATGAAGGCCACCAGATGCGCGTCGCTTCCACCAAAACTGGCGTACCCTTGTTCTTCGATCAACACGGCGGTCTGGGCGTCTTCGTCGCCGCGGCTGCCACCATTGATTGCCTCAACCGCCCGAATCCCTTCCAGCGGAGGCTTTTGTTCATAATGCGCACATAAACCGATATGACTGCGGCCCGGGTGGCATGGAACGGCCACGCCGCCCATCTGCTCGACTTCCTTCACCAGGGTCTGCGCGGGCAGCCGAACATCCGCGAAATCAAAGCGGGCCGTCATCTCCGCGGTCACCCCGTAGAGCAGAACATGACCGTAATCCGTCTCGACTTCCGCACCGCGCAGAATCCTCATTTCATAATGGTCTTCAAGATGTCGGTAATCGAGGCCCTCATTCCATTGCCGGTGCTCGGTCAAAACCACTCCATCCAGGGGGCGCTCTTCCCGTTTCCGCTGCAAAACCTTGAGATAGGTTTCCACGCCGGCGCGGCTATCATCGGAAAGTTCCGAATGGACGTGAAGGTCTAGAATCATGCTTGTTCCAACGTAACGAGACCGGAAGGATCCTGCACTAAAGAACACGAAATGTCGGAATGGAGATCTCTTCGGTGAGATCCTCAAAACAAACTTCGACTGCTTGACCGATCCGGACCTCTTCGGGGGGCACGTCGACGATATTCGTCAAAATCTGGATGCCCTCCTCCAAAAGAACGTAGGCCAGGACATAGGGCACGCGACCCGCAAATCCGGGGGACTGGTTTTGATAGGTCACGGTAAACGTATAGATTTCACCACGCCCCGGAGAAACCACCCAATCGATGTCCGAGGAAAGGCACTCCGGACAGACCGCACGGGGATGATGGCAGAAGGCCCCGCATGCCCGACAACGCTGCAGCAGCAACTCGTGTCGACGTGCCGCCTCCCAATACCCCCGGGATTCTTCGTCAATGCGCGGTAGTGGACGATCCGCCATCGGCCTATCCCTCCCTCAGAATCAATGTCGCCCCGGAATGCATCACCCCCAGCCAGCCCCCGGTCCCATGGCAAAGAGCGGTACGAGCGCCGGCGACCTGCCGATCACCGGCCTCGTGGCGCAACTGGCGAACGGCTTCGATGACCAGAAAAATGCCTCGCATGCCCGGATGGTTCGACGACAAGCCTCCGCCATCGGGATTCAGCGGGAGCCGCCCTCCCAAGCCGATACCTCCGCCCTCGACAAACGGCCCGCCTTCTCCCATCGCGCAAAAACCCAGATTCTCCAGCGTCGCCAGGACCGTGATGGTGAAGGAATCATAAATCATGCAGAAATCGATATCGGCTGGCGAAAGCTCGGCCTGCGCAAAGGCGCGCGCGCCCGATTGTCGTGCTGCAATATCCAGGATATCGCGTCGGCCGACGCCCGAATGTCGGACCGCCTGGCCTGAGCCAAGAACAGCGACCGGCTTCTGGCGGAGGTCCCGCGCGCGCTCGGCCGAGGTCACCACCAGAGCGCCACCGCCGTCAGAGATCAAACAACAATCCAGCAGATGCAGCGGCGAGGAGACCAGCCTCGAGGCAAGTACATCCTCGACCGTGATGCGATTGCGGTACTTCGCCCGGGGGTTCAAGGAAGCGTGGTGCCGCATGGTTACGGCCACTTCCGCAAGCTGTTCGGCAGTCGTTCCGAACTCATGCATATGGCGCTGAGCCACCATCCCGTAAGCCCCGACGATTGTGGGACCATAGGGCAGGACAAAGGCATCCGTTGGATCCCCGCTCATGCCCCCACCGGTTCCCACGGCAAAGCGATCGGAAGCGGCCGTGCTCCCGTAAGTGATCAGGACCGTGGAACACAGGCCTGCCTGAATGGCAGCGCCCGCATTCGCGACCTGAGCAACAAACGAGGATCCCCCGATACTGGTCGAATCAACCCAATCCGGCTGCAGGTTGAGATGGTGACACATCGACAGAACACCCATGGGCCCGACCCCGCTGGTGGCATAACCATCCACGTCGGCGAGGGTCAGCCCGGCATCCTCAAGAGCCCCCCGCGCCGATTCGGCAGCGATTTGATAAGCCGTCCGGTTGGGCGCAAACCTTGTCGGATGCTCATAGGCGCCGACGACAGCAATTTCATGGAGTGCACTCATCCGCATACCTCGAGAATGGCCTGTTGAACGGCCTGCGGGTTCTCCAGTTGAGGCACATGACCGGCGCCCGGAACCTCGGTCACCACGCCGCCCGTCGCTGTCGCCAACTTCTCGGCACCTTCTGCCGAGCAGAGCGAATCCGATGCCCCTCGCAAAACGCGAATAGCCAGATCTCGCGGCGGCAGGCGGCCTTCGAGTCGAGAGGATTGATAGTCGCGAATATCTTCCAGCCGAACTCGAGGATCCGTCTGCACGAGAGCGCTCCAGAAAGCCCGCATGGTTTCGGGCGAGGTTTCGGGAGAAAAAAACGGGGTATCAAAGAACTGACCGGTCCGACCGGCCACCACGCCCTCCAATTTCGTGGCCTCGACTGCCGGCCATTCGCTCTCCCACCCGGTTCCCAATGTCACCACGGCTCGCGCCGTTGCCGGATCCACGGCGGCCGCCCGCAAGACGATATGCCCACCCGCACCATGGCCGACAAGAACCGCAGGCGGCAGGCGCAGGCGGCCGAGAGCGTCGCGAAGCATCTCTGCTGCCGCATCGATCCCACCGGGACCCGAGAGCCCGGTGGATCGGCCATGCCCCACCAGGTCCAGAGCCAACGGACTATGGTCCTGTCCGAAGAACTCGATTTGCGGCAAAAAATGCATCGCACTTCCGCCTTCCCCATGTACGAAAACAATCGGGGAGCCCCGGCCCCAGTCGGGAAGCACGTCCGGCGGCGTCGTCGGACCGGCGTGAAGGTAGCGCAGGGCGCAATCGTCATCCCACGTGAGATATTTGCTCGGCACTCTGTGGGTCTACCTCCCGACAGCCCTCGAGGGCAATCGAGACAGATCGATTTATCTTCTTCCTTTTGCCTGGCACGGATTCCCGGTTAGACTCGGTTTATGGCTGAGCAGTGGAAGATTGTCGGAAAACGTTGTCTGGTCACCGGGGCTACCTCAGGCATCGGGGAAGCGACGGCGCTGGGGCTGGCAAAAGCGGGCGCCCGGGTCACTCTGGTGGCACGCAACGCGGCAAAGGCCGAGGAGACCCGCCAACGTCTCGCCGCCGAGGCTCCGGAATCTCCGGCCGACATCGTCCTATGCGATTTTTCTTCCTTCGCCTCGATTCGCGCAGCTGCAGAGGAGATCCTCGAGCGCCATCAGCGTATCGACTGTCTGGTCAATAACGCTGGTGTATTCATGCTCGACCGACAAGAAACGCAGGACGGGATTGAGGCGACCTTCGGCGTCAACCATTTGGGGTACTTCCTCTTCACGCGACTCCTCTTGCAGCGCCTGTTGGAATCCACTCCTGCAAGAGTCGTGAATGTCGCCTCCCACGCGCATAAATTTATCAGCTTCGACGTGGAAAACCTGCAGCCGACGGAAAACTTCAGCGGGATCACCGCCTACGGTGTTTCCAAGGCCTGCAATATCCTGTTCACGGGAGAACTCGCCCGACGACTCGAAGGAACCGGCGTGACCGCAAACAGCCTTCATCCCGGTGGCGTGAGCACCGGACTGGGCTCGAACAACTCGAGCTGGCTGGCCAAGTTGATCCAGCCGCTTGCCATGATGGTGCTCAAGACACCGGCCAAGGGGGCCCGCACTTCCCTGCATCTCGCGATGGAGGATTCGGTCTCGCAAACGTCCGGCCTTTATTTTGCCAACCGCCGCATCAGCCAACCCCGTGCCTTCGCTACCGATCCGGCAACGGCGCAAAGATTGTGGGAAGTCAGCGAGAAGCTCTGCGGTCTGGAACCGCTATCGCTTTCAGATTGACGCTGTCTTCAGCTCGCTTGCAGCTTTCGCCCGGCGAAGGTTTTCTATGGAATCGAAATGCCCGTACCTTTTTTGATTTTTGCTACTGTCGCGATCACGCTGACCGTTCCTCTGGTCGCATACCGTGCCCGCGGAAAACCCTACGGGATCTACTCGCTGATCACTTTGGTCCTTTCCCTGCCAGCCGCTTGTCTGGTTTTTGTGCGGGTGCACGAGATCCTCTCGCCGGCTTTCGCGGAGCTGGCATCCTTGATCTATGCATGGGGACTCGCCGCGACAGCCACTCATATGATCGCACTGGCCCGGCCCCGCCTGCGCAGCTCGGCCTTTCGACGCGGGATCAGCATGCCGGGGATGGCCTTTATGGCCGGCGGAGCCCTTTCCGTGCCCTGGCTCCTGCTCCTCCTGCCGGTGCGACTTTTATTGGCATTGATCGGTGCCGATGAACTCCGCAACGCATTAGTCTGGTTGGATCTCCTGCCCGCGATGATCGCACTGCTCTCGGTGGCGACTTCCCGCGGGGCCCGTTGGGAGATCGTTCAGTTTTCTCTGACCGGCCGGGGTTCTGCCGATCTGTCTCGCGCCGAAGTCCATCGTCGCGCGGGACCAACCGACAACCCTCGCGAACCCGGTGTTTTGCGTCTGGTCCAGATCACCGACCCCCACCTGGGTCCTTGGCAACCCATCGACCGACTTCATGAGCGTATCAGCAAGTTGATTGATCTCGACCCGGACCTGGTTGTCCTGACCGGAGACCTCCTCACCATGGAAGGTGCCGGGAGCCCCGGCGCTCTGGCGCGCGCACTCGCCCCCCTGCGGCGACTCCCCGACCGCTGCTTTGCCATTTTCGGCAACCATGACCACGAGTGGCCCGAGGAGGTTCGCGAGGCCTTACGGTCCGCTGGTGTTTGTTTGCTCGACGATGAAGAAGCTCTCCTCGAGACGCCGGCCGGTTCGGTGCAATTGGTCGGCGCGGATTGGCGCGGAAAATCCCGCGCCGAACAAATTCCGGCGCTCCTCGAGAAGTGTCCCCGACGCCCCGGATATGCGCGAATTCTGCTCCTGCATGATCCCGCGGCGTTTCACCATGTACCCGCAGACGACGTCGACCTGGTTCTCTCCGGCCACACTCACGGTGGACAGGTCGGTTTGCTCAGCCTCGGCATCGATTGGACCGTCCTGTCTCGAACGCGTTGGCCGGACAACGGATTGTTCGTGCGCGGAAGATCCCGACTTTATGTGCATCGTGGAACGGGATTCTATGGATTTCCCCTGCGCATCGGCGTTCCAGGCGAAGCCTCCCGACTCGACATCGAACTGCCGCGTCACGACGAAGGCACTGAATCAATCGGTGTTTGATAAATCCGATCGAGCTGTCTACCCCTGAATCCATGGAGCATGGCTATCGGCTTTTTTCCTGGGAACTGAGTTATTTTTCGGCAAAGGTCCGATCTTACCTGCGCTGGAAAGAGCGCATGGGCGGGCTTCCCGAGGGGTTTGAAGACATTCTGGCAACCAACGACCTGCTGGCGGGACTCCTGCTTCCCGCCACCGGGACGATGGCCGTGCCCCAACTCCAGAAGCCCGACGGCACCTACGTGCAGGACTCCAGCGAGATCATCGACGAGATCGAGCGCGCCCACCCCGACCCGTCGGCCACGCCCGATCCGAACACCAATCCCAGACAGTGTCTTGCGGTCTGGATCATCGAACTTCTCGCCGATGAATGGATGCTTCCTCTTGGGTTCTGGGAACGCTGGCGCCATACACTGCCTGACGTCGAGGCCAATCATGCCCGCTACAATGCCCTGCAATGGGGATCAGGCGACAGCCAGACACGAAACGCGCGCGAGCGGCTTTCGGCCGGCGAGACACTCTTCGAATTGCTCTTCGGGGTCTCCCACGCTCGCACCAACCCGATTGGCACCTACGCCGGGGCCCGTGATCTGGGCGTCACGCCCGAAACGGAAGCAGCTTGGGATTTGAGCATGGTGCGCATGCTCGAGATTCTCGACAATCATTTTGCAGAACATGATTTTTGCCTCGGCGGACAGCCGACTCTGGCAGATTTCGCCCTGATGGCACCGCTCTACCCCCACCTCTACCGCGATCCCGTGCCAGGCTATTTTCTGCGGACCCACTTTCCCTTCATCGCCGACTGGGTCGATCGGACCAATCACACCAATTCCCTCGGCGCGCGCACCTATGATCAAAAAATCTACCGCCTCGCCGACGACGGCAATCTGGAGGCAGGCCCGGCCACCTCGGACGGAGGGGCCCTCCTGCCGAACGATCAGGTTCCCGAAACTCTGCTGCCGCTGATCGGGGTTTTCTTCGAGGAGATGTGGCCGGTTCTGGAGACCAGCCTGCGCGCGCTTACCACGTTTCTCGCCAGCGATGCTCACGAACTCGGAGCCGAACTTCCCGGGAAGAGCTTCACCATGACGCCCGGCTTTGAAAGTCTGCAATCCGGCAGCGGCCCCCTCACTCACGCATTCCGTTTGGGCGGCACGCAGGGTCGGCGGATGGTCATGCCCTATCAGGCCTGGATGTTGCAGAGGCTCGTCCCGGTTGTGGAATCGTGCACAAGCGATCCCGCCCAGCGACACGCGATCGAGGAGATGCTGGGCTCATTTCCCGGATATCGCCAATTTCTGGATCTGGAACGCTCGCTGCGAGGATGCCCGATCCGGAAAGATGGAGGCCGCCTCTTTTCCGTGCCCGCATCGAAGTAGTTGCGCACCAGCGGCAAGCGCTTGTATCTCCAGATCGATCCTGACAACCCTCATCTGTGTTCAAGGATGTTTTGACGAGAGAAATCAGTGGGCTCTTTTTGCGCTCCATTTTCCTGCTGGCGCTGGTCTTCACACCCGATCTTCTTCTCGCCGCCACGCCGATGAGGTGCGACCGCTATCATCCGGAACGCGAGGCTTTCTTTGGCGACCTTCATGTCCACACAGCGTTGTCGAGTGATGCCTTTGCTTTCAACGTGCGCCTCGGACCTGACGATGCCTATCGCTACGCCTTCGGTGAAACGGTGCGACTTCCCCCCAACAATGTTGATGGCGCAGGCACCCGACCCGTTCGCATCGACCGGCCGCTGGACTTTGCCGCCGTCACGGACCACGCCGAGTTTCTGGGCGAAGGCGCGATCTGCATCGATCCGGACCACCCCAACGCCGATGCCGACTTTTGTGAGATCATTCACACACCCGGCGGGCGCACACCCGCCTTGGTGCTGAGGATCATGAGCCCAATTGTCTGGCGCGACAAAGAGGTCTGCGGGAGCGAGAATCAGGATTGCATCGCGGCTTCACGCTCGAGCTGGCAGGACACCGTCTCGGCGGCCGAAGCATGGAACGACACCACTCCGGCGTGTCGTCGGACAACCTTTCCGGCTTATGAGTGGAGTTCCCATCGAATGGGCTCCAACTTGCACCGCAACATCGTCTTCCGCAATGCCGACGTCCCCGGCGTGCCCCTCAGCTATCTGGAAGTCGGGCGCGAATGGGACCTCTGGGAGCGGCTGCGGGTCGATTGTCTGGACGCCGAGGGAGATTGCGATGTCCTAGCGATCCCGCATAACGCCAACATCAGCAATGGTCGCATGTTCGCGGTCGACTACCCCGGCACCAGCAGTCGGGAGGAGCAAGCCGAACGAGCAAGACTCCGCATGCGCCTGGAGCGCATCGTTGAAGTCATGCAACACAAAGGTGACTCGGAATGTCGAAACGGGATCTCCTCGGTCCTTGGCGGCGCTGACGAACTCTGCGACTTCGAGAAGTTCGAAGACTTGCCGCTCGAGCGCTGGGGAGAGCCTTCGGAATGCTACGAGGGCCGATTCGCCGACTGGGTTCCACACCTCGGACCCGATTGCATCTCCAGGCTGAGCTATACGCGCTACGCTCTGATCGAAGGCCTGCGCGAACAACGACGCCTGGGGGTGAACCCCTTCCAATTCGGCCTGATGGCCAGTACCGATACCCACAACGCACTCGCAGGCGGCGTGGAAGAAAGAAGCTTTCCGGGACATCTGGGGATCGCGGACGCCAACGCCAAACAACGAACCGCCCGCGACTCGGACGCGGCCGGAAATACAACCAATAACCCCGGCGGCCTGATTGGAATCTGGGCGGAACAAAATTCCCGGGACTCGCTCTTTTCTGCCATGCAGCGTCGGGAGGTCTTTGGAACTTCCGGCCCGCGCATCCGCCCGCGACTATTCGCCTCCTGGGATTTCCCCAAGGACCTCTGTACCCGAACCGACATGATTGCCGCAGCCTATGCATCGGGGGTGCCGATGGGCCAGGAGCTACCCGCCACCGAGGACCGGGGGGCGCCCTTCTTTTTCGCCACCGCCCTGCGCGATCCCGGCACCCCGACGGCACCCGGCGGACTGCTGGAGCGCATCCAGATCATCAAGGGGTGGGCTGGCGAGAATGGTGAAGTTCATCAGAGCATCGTTGACATCGCCGGGGAGCCACGCGGCGCCGATGTTGACCCCGCGACCTGCGAACCGAGAGGACCGGGGGCCGCCAGCCTGTGTGCTGTCTGGCAGGATCCCGATTTCGATCCGGCGCAGGAGGCCGTCTATTACGCGCGGGTCGTCGAGAATCCGAGTTGCCGATACTCCGCATGGCAATGCCTGGGCCTCGAGGAGAGCGAGCGCCCCGCGGCCTGCAGCGACGGCTCGATCGCGCAAATCCAGCAGGAACGCGCGTGGACATCTCCCATCTGGTACACGCCACCGGCCTGATCTGCCGGGTCCGGATACCAACCTCGGAATTCTAGGCAGCCCCTGCCAGAGCGCCGTCGACAATCTCCTGCGCCTCGGCCTGAATCGTGTGAAGATGCTCAGGACCGCGGAAGCTCTCTGCATAAATCTTGTAGATCGCCTCGGTTCCCGAGGGGCGAGCCGCAAACCAGCCATTCTCGGTAGTGACCTTGAGTCCTCCGATCGAAGCCCCGTTGGCCGGGGCCGCGGTCAGCTTGGTTTCGATGATTTCTCCCGCCAACTCTTTCTGACGGACGCTGTTCGCGTCCAACTTCTTGAACGCCTCCTTCAAGGCTGGCGATGCAGGCGCACTGGTCCGCTCATATACGGGGCTTCCAAAACGCTCCTCGAGTTCGGCATAATGTTCGGCCGGGTCCCGGTCGGTCTTTGCAAGGATCTCGGCGGCCAGCAGGCAGAGCAGCGGGCCATCCTTGTCGGTCGTCCAGGTCGTCCCGTCCAACCGCAGAAACGACGCCCCGGCACTTTCCTCGCCCCCGAACACATAATCTCCCGAAAGCAGACCATCCACGAACCACTTGAAACCAACCGGCACTTCCGCCACCTCGCGACCCTCGAGTGCGGCGACGCGGTCGATCATGCTGCTCGAAACCAGGGTCTTGCCGATCCGGGATTCCGCAGACCACGCTCGGCGCGTACGACAAAGATACTGAATCGCGACAGCCAGGTATGGGTTGGGAGCGAGCAGACCCGCCTGACGCGTCACCACGCCGTGGCGATCGGCATCACCATCATTTCCGAATGCAATATCGAAACGATCACGCAGTTCGACCAGGCTGGCCATCGCCCAGGGCGAGGAACAATCCATGCGAATTTTACCATCACGGTCGACGGTCATCATCGAGAAACTCGGGTCGATCCGTCGGTCGACGATCTCGATATTCAACGAGAAACGCTCCCCGATTCGAGTCCATGTATCGAGCGCCGCACCGCCCAGCGGGTGAACTCCGAGATGAAGCCCGGCACCTCGAATCGCCTCCATATCAAGGATGTTCGGCAGATCCTCAATATATGGCCCGGTCAGATCGCGTTGCGAGACATAAGTTGATGCCAGAGCCTGGCTCCATGCGAGGCGCTTGACGCCCGCCAGACCCTGCAGAAGGATTTCGTTGGCGCGGCCCTGAATCCGCCCGGTGATCGAGCCGGCAGCCGGCCCGCCGCTGGGAGGGTTGTACTTGAACCCACCATCTTCGGGTGGATTATGCGACGGCGTAATCACGATCCCATCCGCCAGGCCCGCGGTCCGGCCGCGGTTCCAGGAAAGAATCGCATGCGAGACCACCGGGGTGGGCGTCGCGCCCAACCCCTCCTCGAGAACCACGGAAACACCATTGCCGGCGAGAACCTCGACCGTGGTCACCAATGCTGGCTCGGAGAGGGCATGGGTATCGATACCGACAAAGAGCGGACCATCGATGCCGTCAGCCGCACGCACTTCACATAATGCCTGGGTGATGGCGAGGACGTGGTCCTGATTAAAGGCACCACCCAATGCCGATCCGCGATGCCCGGAGGTGCCAAAAACAACTTGCTCGGCGGGATTTTCAGGATCCGGTTTGCGGGTAAAATACTCCGTGACGAGCCGCGGAATATTGGTCAGAATTTCAGGGGGGGCCGGCTTTCCGGCAAGTTCGTGCGTTGCCATCGTAGAGTAGGTACCACCCAAGACATCTCATGACGACTCCAACGAAGAAGATCGCACCCTTTGGCACCTGGGACTCTCCTCTTTCGGCCGACGCCTTGCTGGCCGATCAGGTCGGCCTCGGTTCTCCCCTGCCGTTATCGGATTGTCTCCTCTGGACGGAGTCCAGACCCACTGAAGGAGGTCGCGTCGCGCTTGTGGCACGTGGCATCGATGGCGAAACGCGCGAATTGCTCGCTACCGACGGCAGCGTCCGCACCCGCGTCCATGAGTATGGCGGAGGCGCCCTCGCCGCCCGAGGACAGCGGATCATTTTCTCCTCGGACCGGGACCGTCGTCTCCATACAATGGAGCTCGACGGGACAGGACAAAGAGCCCTGACACCGGAAGGTCGGTTTTCCTGGAGCGATGCCGATATTTCGCCAGACGATAAATTTCTGATCTGTGTGCGAGAAGACCATAGTCAGCCAGGCGAACCCACCAACGAACTCGTACGAATCGCACTGGACGGGAGCGAAATCAGCCCGATCGTCACCGGTCGGGATTTTGTCGCAGCGCCACGCATCTCGCCCGATGGACGAAAGCTCGCCTGGATTGCCTGGGATCACCCCAACATGCCCTGGGACGATTCCGAGCTCTGGCAAGTCAGCCTCGATGCCGACGGGCAGCCCGGGTCGCCGGAGCACGTGGCCGGCGGCACCAACGAGTCGGTATTCCAACCCGAATGGTCTCCTGACGGGGTGCTGCATTTTGTCTCGGATGCCAACGGCTGGTGGAACCTCTACCGGCTGGAGGAGACGGGTACGCGCAACCTCTGCCCCAAGGAGGCCGAATTCGGACTGCCCCAATGGGTCTTCGGGATGCGCACGTACGCCTTCGTCACGGCAAACGAGATCCTCTGCACCTTCGGAAAAGACGGCTTCTGGAAGCTTGCCCGCCTGCACGCAGACCAGGGCGCACTCGAAATCATGGACACCGGATTCAGCGGCTTTGACGGCCTGCGTGTCTGCGAGGGACGAGCCAGTTTCATCGGGAGTCGCGACACCGGGCCATCCGCATTGGCAGAGCTCGATCTCTCTACCGGAGACCTCAACATTGTCCGTGAGTCAGGCACACCCATGCTGGACGCTGCGTTTGTCTCCACAGCCGAACCTCTCGAGATTCCGACGGGTGATGGTTGCTTCACCCGTGCTTTTTTCTATCCGCCCACCAACCCTGATTTCGAGGCACCGGCGGGCGAGCGCCCCCCCTTGCGAGTCAAATCACACGGTGGACCGACAGGTGCGGCTCGCCCGGACTTCGATCCGCGAATCCAGTTCTGGACCACGCGAGGTTTTGCGGTGGTCGACGTGAATTATCGCGGCAGCACGGGTTACGGGCGCGCTTATCGGGATGCCCTGAAAGGGAATTGGGGCATTCACGATGTTCAGGATTGCGAGGCGGCTGCAAAGTTTCTCGCCGAGCGCGGATCGGTCGATCCCGCACGGCTGACCATCAGCGGCGGTAGTGCCGGCGGCTATACAACTCTGGCCGCCCTCACCTTCACCGACACCTTTGCCTGTGGTGCCAGCCATTACGGAATCGGGGATCTGGCCGCTCTCGCCCGGGATACCCATAAATTCGAATCTCGATACACCGACTCCCTGGTAGCCCCCTGGCCCGAGGGGGAGTCCATCTATCGCGAGCGCTCGCCTTTGGCCCATGCCACGCAACTTGCCTGCCCGGTGATCTTCTTTCAGGGCCTCGAGGACAAGGTCGTCCCGCCCAACCAGGCCGAAGAAATGGTCGCCGCACTGAAATCCAAGGGCATCCGGGTGGAATATATGCCCCTGGCTGGTGAGGGCCATGGCTTCCGGCGCGCAGAATCCATCCGGGCCGTTCTGGGCGCCGAGCTGCGGTTTTTCCGGGAAGTCCTGGGGATCTCGCGCTCGAGCTGAACCCCCCGAACAAGCAAACCTCGACCCGGAGCCGGCACTGTTGTAGAGGCTCTCATGCCCATTGCAACCAATTCGATTGCGGCTACAGCCGTGGCCGCCGCGAAGGCCACGCCGATGGCGATAGCGTCCGGTACGCCGATTCCCACGGCGATCGCGACGCCGATTCCCACCCCGACTCCTGTCCCGCTGCCAACCCCGACAGCGATCTTCAGCGGCTTCCAGCAAGCGACCGTCGCTCGGCTCCAATCAGTCGGGGGCTCGGAATATATCGCCCGCATCTACGCGACTTTTGCCGACTGGCTCGGCTCCCTCGGCGTGCCCGACCCCTGGCCGGCATTTATCTCGGCGCTCTGCAGCCTGCTCATTCTGGCCACGGTCGCCTACGGCGTGTTTCGCCTGACGGCGAAACTCATTCCGGTTCTCATCAGCAGGATTCTCAGCCATTGGAGCGACGACTGGGCTCGGGTTTTCCGGGAGGAGAAGGTCCTGGATCGCCTCGCCCACGTGGCGCCTCTGGCGTTGTTGGCGGCGGCCATGCCGATCATGGAGATTCTCGGCTTCGACCACCAGCTGCTTCTGGTGATTGAACTCTACGGCATCTGGATTCTGCTCACGGTGAGCAATGCCATCGTCGGGCTTGTGCTCGGCTTGCTCCAGCTGCGACCGGAAATGCGCTCGATGCCCCTGAACACCCTCGAGCAGGCCTCCAAACTCTTTCTCGCGCTGATCGCCATTCTCTGCGCTCTCAGCGTCATCTTCAACCGCACGCCGATTTACTTCCTATCCGGACTCGGTGCTCTTACGGCCATTGTCGTTCTGGTCTTCCGCGATACAATCCTGGGTCTGGTGGCCGGGATCGTGCTCGCGCTCAACGATATGGTTCGCGTCGGCGACTGGATCGAAATCAACGGCACACCGGTCAATGGTGACGTCACCAGCATTACTCTCACCACCGTGCGCGTGCAGAACTTCGACCGCACCACGGTTCATGTTCCGGCCTATGATCTGATCTCAAAGACGGTCATCAACTGGCGCGGGATGGTGGACTCCGGAGGACGGCGCATCAAGCGCTCCGTGCAAATCGACATGAACTCCATTCGATTCGTGGACACCGAAATGCTCGAAACCTTCCGTAAATTTACGCTGCTCGGTGACTATCTGGATACGAAAATTGCCGAGATCGATGAGTGGAACGTCGAGCAAAAATGTGACGACCATGCCGAGATCAACATACGGCGCCAGACCAACGTCGGGGTCTACAGGGCCTACTGCGCGGCCTACCTGCACGCGCACCCCAAGATCCACCAACTGGGTTTCACTTTTCTGGTGAGACATCTGCAGCCCACCGATAGCGGTCTCCCCATCGAGCTCTACGTCTTCACCAACGATAACCGCTGGGCTGAATACGAAGACATTCAGGCTGATATTTTCGACCATCTTCTGGCCGCCGCTCCCGAATTCGGATTACGAGTCTTCCAGAGCCCGACAGGTTCGGACCTGCGGGAGGTCCGAGGGACACCGATCAATCCGGCATGACGTAGGCGTCCTTCAACGGATGGACGTGCTCCTCCCAGATGCCCTGGTAGCGCGCATCGTTGGGCTTGGGCTTCTCCAGCATCTGGAGACATCGTGCCATTTGGTCCTCGTTGGTGCCGGGCTTGTCGTGCAGCTCCAGAGCATAGCGCGAGAAGTCCCGACAGAAGACATCGAAGAGTTCGTCGATGAGATCCTCGTCGAGACCATGAATTTTCGCGTTCTCCAGAATCAGCTGACCGTAGACAATCAACGCGAAGATCTGGCCTCCCGCGAGGAGGTAGTCCACGTCGCGGCTCTGCTCCTTGGTGGGAGGGCAATCCTGAAGCATTCCCTTGAAGACCTCGATCTTGCGCCGGAACAATTGGACGTTGGGAGTATCAAAGAGCTCGAAGGCCTCGTTGTAATCGTGGAACTGGATACCGCTGAGACCACGTGTCGCCCCCTGCGCAAAAAGGAAGTCGTCGTTTACGGCGGCATTCTGCTGCGGAACTTCCGGGAAATCGCCGGGATTGAAGAAATAGTTCGGCATGAACTTCACCAACAAGGCGATGTTCACATGAACTGTCCCTTCGAGTTTGGGAAGCGCACGAATATCGATCGCTGCCTGCGAGAAATATTGTTCCCGCTCAAAACCCTTGGCGGCAATCGCATCCCAGATCAGATCAATGACTTCCTCTCCCTGAGTCGTCACTTTCATCTTGGTCATCGGGTTGAAAAGCAGATAGCGCCGGTCGTCGGGGGAAGCGGCGCGCAGATAATCCGAGGCGCGTAGAGCAAAGAGCTTCATCGCGACAAGACGCAGCCAACCGTCGACAAACATTTTTCGAACGTGAGCCATATCCGTGACCGGCATGCCGTAGAGGATCCGGTTCGCCGAATGGCGGATCGCCTCGTAGAACGCGTGGGTGCCAATGCCGATCGAGGCCCAACCGAGATTGAACTTGCCGATATTCACGGTATTGAGCGCGGCGTCCCATGCACCCTGCCCCTTGTGGAGAATGTCGGCCTCGGTCACCGGGTAGTCGTTGAGTGCAAATTCCGAGACATAGTTCTGGCTCGCGACGACATTTTTGACCAGCTCGTAATTTTCATGCTTCGGATCGGCCGCGAAAAAGACGTAGTCCTCTCCGAGACGACCGAAGGTCGATACAATCGAAGCCTTGTTGCCGTTACCGATATAATATTTGCGCCCATTGGCGACGTAGCGGCCTTCGTCCTTGATCTCGAGAGCCATCTCGGTCGAGTAGATATCCGCACCATGCGTTTGTTCGGAAAGGCCGAAGGCAAAGATACCGCCCTCTTCCAGATAGCGAGCGGTCTTTTCCTTGATCTCTTCGTTTTCGCTCATCCAGATCGGCCCGAGGCCCAGAACCGAAACCTGCCAAACGTACCAGTATTGGAGTCCGTAGAAGCCGAGAATTTCGGCGAATTCACAAATCCGCCAAGTATCCCAGCGAGAGTCCTCCGCACCATAACCCGCAGGTGTGCTGATCGTCGCAAAGAGTCCCTCCTTGCCCGCGTAGGTGATAAAATCCTCGTACCAATCCTGACCGTAATAGTCCTTGAGCAACTGCTGCTTGCCCTTGTTCTCGAAAAACTCGATCGTTTTTTCCATCACTTCTGTCGATCGAGAGTCTTCGTACTTCTTGTTCAGTTTTCGTGGATCGAGGAGAATCATCTGAGGGTCCTTTCCAGGAGATCAACGCCATCATCGGCGAACGGAATTTCGGCCAGTATCGGGACTGGATCAAGTGTGGCGAAAGATTCACGAAATGTCACGGTCGCCAGATCCGGTGTGGGTTGCAGATGGTTGAGGACAACCCCCTCGATCTCGCAACCGCGATTCCTGGCCGCCTGCAGGGTCAGCATGGCGTGATTCAACCCTCCCAGACGGACGCCGACAACAACGATCAAGCGAGCCCCGATCATCTGCGCAAACTCCGTGCAATCGCGATCCCCTGCCAGGGGAACCAGAAGCCCGCCGGCTCCTTCGACCAGGAGAACGTCCACCGATTGTGCCCGGGCGCGGTAAGTTTCAGCCAGCGTATCGAGGTCCAGATGATACCCCGCACGGTCCGCCGCGATCCCCGGGGCGAGGGCCTCTTCCAGGCGAAGCGCACAAACCTCTTCAAGCGATTCCGCCGATCCGGCGGCTTCGCGCAAGGCCACGGCATCGGCTGGAACCATCATCTTCCCATCCGAGAGGCAACCGCTCTCGACCGGCTTACGTGCGGCAACCGACAATCCCCGGCGACGCCAGGCCCGCAAGAGAGCACAGCTTACATGGGTCTTGCCGCAATCGGTATCCGTGCCCGTGACCAGAAAGACACCCTTCATGCTCGATCCCGTGCCGCGATGAGAATTGACGCCGCAAGATCCATTTCTTCTTCGGTATGCGAGGCAATCGGCGTCACCCGCAGGCGCGAGGTCCCCTCGGGGACGGTCGGAGGACGAATCGCCGGCGCAAATACGCCCTCCTCGAGAGCTTTTTGTGCAACACCCAGAGCATCCGCGGAGGTCCCGACAACCAGGGGGAGGATCGGACTCTCCAACGGGGCCATCGCGTAGCCGCCTTCTGACAGCCCCGCATGCAAGCGGCGTGCGTTGCGCCAAAGACGCTCGCGGATTTCTGGTTCGCTTCGAATGATACCGAGTGCTGCGGCCGCCGAGCCGACGGTTGCCGGCGGCAAGCCTGTCGAGAAGACGTAGGCGCGCGCGCGGTTGACCAAAAGATCAATCAACGATCGCGAGCCCGATACAAAGGCGCCGTAGCTGCCGAGCGCCTTGCCCAGCGTCCCCATCCGGATCGCCACCTGATCACCGAGCCCCAGAGCTTCGGCATACCCCCCGCCATGCTCGCCGAATACCCCGACCGCATGCGCTTCATCCAGCATGATTTCGGCCTCGTATTGCCGAGCCAACGAAACCAGACCTTCCAGGGGAGCAAGATCCCCGTCCATGCTGAAAACCGAGTCGGTGACAATCAGGCGTCGCTTGCCGGGGAAGTCGCGCAGCTTGGTCTCGAGGTCGGCCAGATCCCGGTGCCGATAGACCACCCTTCGGGCCTTGGAGAGTCGGCAACCGTCAATCAGGCTGGCGTGGTTCAGTTCGTCGCTGAAAACAACATCGCCGGCGCCGACCAATGCTCCGATGACCCCGATATTGGCATGGTAGCCGGAACCGAAGACCAGAGCCGCCTCGGTGCCCTGCCAATCGGCAAGCTCGTCCTCGAAGCTCGCGTGGGCCTGCATATGACCACTGATCAAAGGCGAGGCCCCGGCGCCCGCCCCGCTGGCCTCGAGAGCTTCGATCCCTCCGGAAACCACCCGGGGGTCCCCCGCCAAACCCAGATAATTATTCGAAGCCAGACATAAGACCTGACGGCCATGGAGTTCGATCGAAGGGCCCTGCAAGCCTCCTACCTCTCGGCGGGTCCGGCGCAGGTCCTTTGCCTCCAACGCGACAAGCTCCGCTGCCAGATCCCGGGACAAGGTCATGGGACTTGGCTACCCGAAAATCCCCGCATCCGCATGGCTGGGGCAGGATCCTTTCACCAGCTGGCTGCATTCTCGAGATGACAGCGCTGCCAACGGAATTAAGCAGCCGCCAGGAAGCCGGGACGAAAAAAGGCCCGTTTTCCGTTCCCTGCCACGAGAAAAGAGCTTGGCACAAGTCCTGCATTGGAGGGGAGGCGGAGGTAAGGAAAAATGACAACGACAATTGCAACAATTTTAGGACTGTTCACGACCGGATCTGCACCGATGGGCCTGCTGGGGGGTGTCATCGCCCTGATTGTGGGGCTACACTTCTGGGCAGAGACAAAAGATGCTCTGGGAACAAGGCTCCCCAATCCCGCTTCCGGGAACATCTAGGGCGATCCCTCTCTCCCGGAGACAGCGACTCCCCCGGGCCTCGCGAAAACCGAGCCACACAGGAACATTTGATAACAGGCGCAACGATGAGCGAATCCATGACCCAGGCGACGAACCAACCGACGAACCAACCGATGAACCAACCGATGCAAGACCAGAGCAAACAGCCCCGATTGGAGACCCCGAAACGGGATTGGCCGCGCGCATTCCGCGTCATTCGCAAGGTCATCCAGAATCCGGATCGCACAGACGACGTCATCGAGGTCATCGATGCCTTGATCGGTCCCAGCTTCGAGAAGGCCTACCAGCGCTTTTCTCGATCCGCCGAGGGACAGAAATTACTGGCCGAGAAACCCGATTTGTTCGCGGCCCTGTCGGACCGCGAAGCCCTGCGGCAAATGCCCGCCGGTTCGTTCGGGCGCGTCTATCTGGATTTCATGCAACGCGGTGGGATTACCCCCGCGGGCCTGGCTGAAGCAGGCGAGACCGCTCGAGAACGGTTCGAACATGACGAGGAGATCGCGATCGACCTCGATCGGGAGTTTTTCGGCCAGCGTATCCGCGATCAACATGACCTCTGGCACGTTTTGAGCGGCTACGGCATGGATGAAGCGGGAGAGGCCGCCAATCTGGCCTTCTCGGTTTCGCAATTCCCCAACCCGGGGATGGCTTTCCTCGCGATCGCCTCGATCTTTGTGCAACCCGACCTCAAAACCACCGTATGGGCCCGCTACCTCTTTCAGGCATGGCGCCGCGGCCGCACTCTGGCCCGGACCCTCCCACAGGTAGCGTATGAGGACCTGCTCGCGCTCCCGCTCGACGATGTCCGCAAGCAGCTGCGGATTCCCGCACCGGCGGTCTTTCACCCCGATGGCATCGCCATTCTGAAAGGCAGCAAGGGGAGCCCGGGCAGCGGCGAAATCGTCTGGGGGTTCCCCAGCCGACCCGCGGTCGCCACAAGCGCCTGACGCATCGGGTCAATTTTCTGCCCGATCGGTCAAAAAACCTCCTCGAGGCGGACACTTTACCCTTGCCCAAACGATCGTTCGTTTATAGTCTCTAGTTTCTCGCGGCCCGCAAATCGTCCGCGACAATCAGGAGCCCTGCCAAATGAGCGAGTTAAGCGAGATCACAGCCGAACGAATCATGAGCAACGACGCCTACGGGACCCTCGGGTACCCTTGGCGCGAGTGGGATATCCTGCGGACACAATCACCGGTCCACCCCTTTCTGGATTGGCAAATTCCGTTCCACGCCGTGACGCGTCACGAGACCATCACCGAAGTGGGCAAGACCCCCGAGATCTGGCTCAACGGTCCGCGGTTGCTGATTGCCGACACCGACGAAGACCAGCTGGATTTTGATCGACCACCCACCTTGATCGAAATGGATCCCCCGATGCACCAGCAACATCGGATGCTGATCGCCAAGAAATTCACACCACGCAATGTCCGGAAGTTGCATCCCGATATTGAACGGATCTGCGCCAAGATTGTCGACGGCCTGCTCGAAGAAGGCGGCGAGACCGAAGTCGATTTCGTCGATCGGGTATCGGCCCCGGTTCCCATCGCCGTGATTGCCTGGATGCTGGGCGTGCCCGAGTCCGATTGGGAACTGATCTTCGATTGGACCAATCAGCAACTCGGCAGCAACGATCCCGATTATGCCGGAGAGGAAGACTCCAAGGTGGTGGCCACCCGCGCCATGGTCGAGATGTTCACCTATTTCACCGGGCTGGTCGAAGAGCGCAAAAAGGATCCCAAAGACGACCTGATCAGTCTGTTCTGTAATGCCGAGGTGGACGGCAAACCTCTGGAATTGATCCAGATTCTATCGTGGTGCCAGATCATCATGGTCGCTGGTAACGAGACCACCCGCAACGGAACCAGCCGTGGGCTCATGGCCCTGATCGACAACCCCGAACAGCTTCGTCTGTTCCAGAGCGATCCCGAAAACATGATGCGGCCCATGCTCGAAGAGATCCTGCGCTGGACCAGCCCGATCATCCATTTTGCCCGGACAGCTTCTCGCGATGCGGAATTGGGCGGCCGGAAATTCAAGAAGGGTGATCATATCGCGATCTTCTTCCCGTCGGCCAACCGGCAGGATGACCTCTTCGAGGATCCCTATAAATTCAGGATCGATCGGTTTCCGAACAACCATCTGGCCTTCGGCGTGGGCGAGCATTTCTGCGCAGGCGCCCATATCGCGCGACTCGAGCTCGAGATGATTTTCAAGCATCTCCTGCCACGAATCGAGGAGATCGAATTGGCAGGCGAGCCCGCTCGCCTGCACTCGAACCTGGTAGGCGGTATCAAGCGCCTGCCCATCCGCTACCGATTACGCGCCTAGGTCTGAGCGGCGCGCCGGAAGTGGACCAATCCCGAATGGCGTGAATCCGTGCGGCCCACGGGCGTGATCAGCCCACCCGGCGAGGGGTCCCGCCGATCAGATGCGGCACGGAATGAACGCCTTCATCGCGGAACCGCAGGGCTTGGTCCAGCCGCATGGCGGCATTGATCAATCCCAAATGGCTGAACGCCTGAGGAAAATTGCCGAGTAATTCGCCCGAGGCGGGGTTGATCTCTTCGGCCAACAATCCGAGATGGTTGGAGGCGTCGATATGCGCCGTAAATACCTCCAGCGCATCATCCAATTGGCCCTGCAATGCCAACGTTTCGGCAAGCCAGAATCCGCATAGAACAAAGGCGCCTTCGTCCCCCCCGACGCCATCATCAGCGCGATAACGGTGCAGGTAGGGCCCGGTCGCCAACTCACGCCGGACAAAATCCACGGTCGATCGAATCAAGGGGTGGTCCACGGGCAGAAAACCATGATCGGCCAGCAACAGCAGCGTTGCATCCGCCCGATCCTCGCCATAGACGGCAACAAAATGCTCTCCCTTGCTGTCGAGCGCGTTGGCGCAGATATCGGCGTGCACAAGTGCCGCCTCCTTCAGCCAGGCGTTCTGCAACGGTTGATCCCCAAAGGCCCGCGCAATCCCGGCACCGCGGTCCAAAGCCAACCAGCTCATCAATTTCGAGTGGGTGTTCTGTCGCTTGCCATCGCGCGGCTCCCAGATGCCATGGTCGGGCTCCCGCCAGATCTGGCGCATCTCCTCGACGATCCGGCGTAACTTGCGCCACGCGCGCACCGTCAGCGTGCCCCCGAAATGCTCGTAAAGATGGGCTGCATCGACCAGAGCACCGGCGGAATCGATTTGCAGCTGCTCGCGCGCCCCATTGCCGATCCGCACCGGGCCGGAGCCGCGATACCCTCGGAGATGATGGATTTCCTCCTCCTCGGGAACTCGATTTCCGTCGATCGCGTACATCACTTCCAGGCCATGATCGCTGGAGATCGTGTCGCGAATGAAGTGAAAGAAGTCGCGGGCTTCGCTGCGGCAACCCACCAGATTGTTGGAGCGCACCGCGAGCGCGGCGTCCCGAATCCAGGCGTAGCGATAGTCCCAATTCCGCGTCCCCCCGATCCACTCCGGAAGCGAGGTGGTCGGCGCCGCGATCATGCCGCCGGTGGGCGCATAGGTCAGCAGCTTCATCGTCAATGCCGAGCGCACGACGTTATGGCGGAAGGGTCCGTCATATTGAAGTTGCGAAGACCATTGACGCCAGCGCAACCGCGTCGTGCGCAAAAGATCAAAAGGGCGATAGGCGGCTGGAGGCTCTGGATCGGCCGCATCCCAGGAGATAATCATCCAGAGCCGCTGCCCTGCCCGGAGCCGCACTCTGGCCTCGACGCCCCCATCGGGTCGATGTTTCCAATCCGGCCGGCCGCCGACCACCGCGACGACGCGCTCGCCGCTCGGGCTCTCGGCCACGACCCCATGCTCGGCGATCTCGACCAGGGGAGCGACCCGGGCATAATCAAAGCGGGGATCAAACACGATCGAGAACTCGACCTCGCCCTCCAGACATTCGATCCGGCGGTGGACCTCGTGAATCGAGGCCCGGGGATCGTCGGTCCAGGGCATGAAGTCGGTCAGACGAGCGACCCCATTGTCCGGTACCTTGAAAAGGGTCTCGAGAACATTGGTGTCGGGGTCATATCGCTGCAGACTCTCGAAAGGGCGACGCGTGGGCGTGATCGCGGTATGCCCCCCGCGCTCGGGATCCAGAACCGCCGAAAAGAGGCTGGGACTGTCGAAACGAGGCCAGCAAAGCCAATCAATCGCACCGTCCACCCGAACGAGTGCCGCTGAATATCCGTCCCCGATCACACCATGTGCCCCGATCGGCAGATGGTTCAGATCCAGAGACTCATCAATGAGATATGGATCGGCAAGGTGTTTCGCCGTGCTGTAGAGGTCCATGGGATGCCAAAGTAGCGCAGGACCGGCATAAGGTCACGGCAAATGACATTCAGTGGGTTGGTTCTGCTGTACTTCTGGCTCAGATGTGGTTGGAAGGTTGCCAATGGCCAAAACGAGATCCAGTTTTGTTTGTCAGCAATGCGGCTGCCAGCACCCGAAATGGGTCGGGCGCTGCAAGGATTGCGGCGCCTGGGAAAGTGTTGTCGAAGAAACCATCGCGCCTTCCACGAAAGCGGCCGGAAGCAATCGTACCTCGCTGGCCATCGGTGCCAGCCGCAATGCCGCCCCGGTAAAACTCTCCGAGGTCACCCCCGAGAGCCATGCACGCACCTCGACAGATCTTGAAGAGTTGGACCGCGTGCTCGGGGGCGGATTGGTTCCGGGATCGGTCATTCTGCTTGGCGGAGACCCCGGCATCGGGAAATCCACAATCGGCCTCCAGATCCTGTCCAGCTTTGCCCGCGCCGGCAAGAAAACTCTCTATGTGACAGGAGAAGAGTCCCCCGAGCAGGTCAAATTACGCGGGGATCGGCTCGGCGTCGATGAAAACGTCACCCTTTTACCCGAGACCTGTGTCGAGGAGATCCTGCTGCACGCCGATCGTGTAGCCCCCGAAATTCTTCTCATTGACTCGATTCAGACAGTTCACTCCCGAGAGCTGACCTCCGCCCCCGGTAGCGTCGGCCAGGTCCGGGAATGTGCGGCGACCCTGGTGACACGGGCCAAGGCCTCAAGCGTCCCCACGATTCTGGTCGGCCATGTCACCAAGGAGGGAACCATCGCCGGGCCGCGCGTCCTCGAGCACGTCGTGGATACTGTTCTTTATTTTGAGGGGGATGCCGACGGCGGACTGCGCCTGCTCCGCGCTGTCAAAAACCGCTTTGGCCCCACCAACGAGGTCGGCGTCTTTGAAATGGGGGAAAACGGGCTGGTCGACGTCAACAACCCGTCTGCTCTTCTGCTCGCGGAAAGACCCAAGGGCGCCGCCGGATCTGTCGTTCTTCCGGCAATCGAGGGTACTAGACCCCTGCTGGTCGAAATCCAGGCGCTGGCCGCCCACTCCACCCTGGCCATGCCGCGACGCACCACGCTCGGACTCGATGGCAACCGCACGGCAGTCCTGACGGCAATCGCCGACAAGAGAGCCGGGCTGAAGCTCTACGAACACGATCTTTTTGCCAGCGTAGCGGGAGGCCTCAAGGTCGCAGAACCTGCTGCCGACCTGGCGATTCTCGCGGCCATCATGTCGAGCGCGAGAGATCAGGCCATCGCCGAAAACACCGTCGTCTTTGGAGAAGTGGGCCTCGCAGGCGAAGTCCGAGCTGTCCGCCACGCCGAGACCCGATTGCGCGAAGCGGCCAAGCTGGGGTTTGAGCGAGCGCTGGTGCCACAGGCGATCGCCCGGCAAATCAAGCCACCGGCGGGCCTTGCCGTGACGCCGATTGCTTCGGTCGCCGACCTGCTGCGCGCCGTGGGCTGAAAGGCCGCCGGGCAGAAACTCGTCCCCGCCTCGGCTCCACACCCCTCAGACGAGGCGGGTTTTCAGGAAGTCGACCAGATGGCGGCCCACCTCGTCGACCTCGAGGTCCCGGGTAATGACATGACCGCTCCGCGCCAGAATATGACGCTCGACATCGGATGCGCCCAGGGATTTCTCGAGCCAGGCAGAACCCTCTACCGGGCAGGTTTCATCCAGAGCCCCATGCAAGATCAGCGTCGGCGTGCGGACCTCATCCACGATCGCCCGGGTCTGCAGGCGCAGTTCACCGAAGGATCGGTAAGCCGAGAAGGGAAACGAATTGGATCCGGGGTTCTCCTCCTGCGCCTCCTTGTCCTGAGAGTCGGAGTCCCCTTTGGGCATTTTCATGTCGCCGAGCCCGATCCGGGATAATCCGCCCAGAACCAGGATGCCCACGCGATTGAAGGTGGAGATCTCCACTGCGGGAGCAAACGTGGCGATCGCAGCGATTCGGTCGAAGTTCGCGCGGGCCAATTGCAGCGTCAGGAGCGCGCCCATCGAGAGTCCCGCCACCACCACCGGTCGGCCGTCGGCCTGCGCCACGGCATCATCCAGGCACGATTGGCCGCGTGCCAACCAGGCAGGCCAGGCGTTTTCTTCCGGCTGGTCCGGAAAGCCGTGGCCCGGAAGGCGTGGACAGTGCACCTCGAAACCCTGCCCGGCAAGAATCTCGCCAACCGGGATCAGATCCCAGGGGGACCCGGTGAAGCCATGCATCAGGCAAACCTGGCCGGCCGGTCCCCCGGCGCCCAGGTGGAAGCCCTCGATCATGCTCAACTCTGTCGACGGAGCACGTCGAGGCGATCGTTATAGATCTCGACAACGGCGTTGGCCCGAAGTTCATCCACATAACGCTGGAAGACTTCCTCCCGACGGCTCCGTGTCATTTGCTCGCGAGTCGCCGCCACCTTTTCTGCAAGCGCCTCACCCGAGGGGACCTCGCGATTCGACACCGCCGCTACATAAACATCACCGCCGATCGGGAAGGATTCCTCGAGGAGGAAACCATCCGGGCCCAGCGCAAATGCGGCGTCTCTCATCTGACGATTGCCCCCCATCGGTTGAATGAACTGCTCTGAACGGGAGAAAGGCTGCGAGTTCGCCAGCGCGACACCTTCCGCCTGCGCCACAGCGTCCAGACTTTCTCCGGCGCGCACTTTTGCCAGGAACTCGTCGGCCGCCGTCTGGGCCAAGGCTGTCGCCTGCGCGTCCTTGTAGGCACGCTCGACAGCTGGCCGGACCTCGGCAAGCTCGGGGATTCGCGCCGGAATTTTCTCCTCCAGAGCAGCGACGATCTGCTGGCCATCGGTCTCGATGACCTCGGTGACCTCACCCTCGTCGAGGGCAAAAAGGGCGTTCATCAGAGGAAAGGCTCTCCCCACCCCCGCAAGCGTATCGCGGCGGGCCATGGGCGACGGCGTCTCGAGCTGCAGGCCGCGCTGCTGGGCGATGTCGGCAAGATTTTTCCCCTCATCGAGACTTGCCCGATCGGCCTTGGCGGCAGCCGCAGCCTTTTTTGCGGCTTCCTTTTCTCGCAGATCAGCTTCGATGCGGGGGCGAACTTCCTCCAGGCCAAGCGTCCTCTCCTCGCGCGCCTCCTCGACCAGAATCAGGTGCAAACCGAAAGGCGTCTCGACAATCTCGCTGACCGACCCCGGGGCCACCGCGAAAGCGGCCTCCTCAAATGCCGGCACCATGCGCCCTTTGCCGAAAAAGCCCAGATCACCGCCCCGTGCTGCGGAACCCGAGTCGTCGGATTCCGCCTGAGCCAAGGTCGCGAAATCCGCGCCCGCAGCCAGAGAAGCGGCCAGCGCCTCCACAGATGTGCGGACGGCCTGCTTCTGCTCGTCGGTCGCATCCGGCGCCAGGCGTTTGAGAATGTGTCGGGCGCGGACCTCCTGCTCCTGCTTGAAGTCTGTTTCCCGACCCGCGTCATAAACAGCCGCGACGTCTTCTTCGACCAGAACGATGCCGTCGGTGAAATCTTCGCCCCGGTAGGCAACGAACGATATGACGACTTTCTCGGGCTCCTCGAAACGGTCTTCGTTTTCACCGTACCAAGTGGCCAGAGCCTCCTCGTCGACCACCACATCTTCGACGAAATCGAGCATCCGGAAGCTGGCGTATTCCAAAGTGCGCTTTTCTTGATCTGCGGTGATCTCGGCAAGGACTTCGCTGTCGGACACACCGACCTCATCGGCGACCAGAGCCTGCAGGCGGGCAATGGCCAGATCCTCACGAATCGAAGATTCGTATTCCGCCGGGGTCAGCTGGGAATATCGCAGGGACTGCACGTAGGTGTCCTTGTTGAACCGACCGTTGGAGAAAAACGCCGGGGTCATCCGCACCCGATCGCTCACCTCTCGATCACTGATTTCCAAGCCCAGATTATCGGCCTCCAGCGCCAGCAGCCGGCGCTGCACGAGACCCTCGAGAGCCCGCGTGGGCAGGTCGAGTTGCTCGAGAATTTCCGGCGTCAACTGGTCTCCGAAATTCCGCTCGTAGGCCTGACGGAGGTTGAACTCGGCACGGGCAAGCGTGTTGATCTCGATGGGCGCCCCATCGATCACGGCCACAGTTGCCTGAGAATTCACACCACTCACGACGCCTTCGACCCCCCAGAGGACGAAAACGGCCACAATGATGCCGAGGATAATCTTGATCCCGAGAGATTGCGCGTGCTGTCGAACGATATGGAGCATGGAAAGAGGATACGAATGCAGGGCGAAGGTAGCAACCACTCGCCAGATTCCCTTGTTGGCCCTCGGGGCATCTGATACCCACAGAGCGTCGCGCTTCGCGGCCTCCATGGATGAGGGGTACAAGGCCTAAATGATCTTCGATTCGCTGCTCGGGTGGTTTTCTGTCGACCTTGCGATTGATCTGGGCACGGCCAATACCCTCATTTATCTCAAAGGTGAGGGGATTGTCTGCAACGAACCCTCGGTCGTGGCGATGCAGAAGGAGAGCCGCAGCGGCAACGGTCGGCGCGTGCTCGCTGTCGGCGCCGAGGCCAAGCGCATGCTGGGGCGGACGCCCGGTAATATCGTCGCCATCCGACCTCTGAAAGACGGCGTGATCGCGGATTTCGAGATCACCGAGGCGATGCTGCGCTACTTCATCCAGAAGATTCACAAGCGTAAATCTCTGATCCGACCCCGTATCATCATTTGTGTGCCCTTTGGCTGCACCGAGGTCGAGAAACGCGCCGTCCGGGAAGCCGCTGAATCCGCCGGCGCACGTGAAGTCTATCTGGTCGAAGAGCCCATGGCTGCCGCCATCGGCGCCGGCCTCCCGATCACCGAACCCACCGGCAACATGATTGTGGACATCGGAGGCGGCACCACAGAGGTCGCCGTGATTTCCCTCTCGGGTGTCGTCTTCTCCCGTTCGGTGCGCGTTGGTGGCGACAAGATGGACGAAGCGATCATCCAGTACATCAAACGCAAATATAATCTCCTGGTTGGGGAGCGCACGGCGGAGCTGATCAAGATCACGATCGGCTCGGCCTATCCCTCGAAAGAAATTCAGACCATGGAGATCAAGGGACGCGACCTCGTGGCCGGGGTTCCCAAAACCGTCGAGATTTCCGACGAGGAAATCCGCGATTCACTGCTTGAGCCGATCAATCAGGTCGTGGAGGCCGTGCGCATCGGTCTGGAGCGCTGCCCGCCGGAACTCGCCTCGGATATTGTCGACAAGGGGATCGTGCTGGCCGGTGGTGGTGCGCTGCTGCGCAATCTGGATGTTCTGCTCCGTGAGGAGACCGGGCTGCCGATCATGACTTCCGAGGACCCGCTGACCGCGGTTGCCGTTGGTGCCGGCAAGGTCCTCGACGAGTTGAGTCTTCTCAAAGACGTCACGATCGAGTAAGCGGCTGTGGGTTGGCTCCGACAGCACGCGGTGCTGGTCACCACAACGGGCCTGCTGCTGATTTCGCTCTCCCTTTTGATGGTCAATACCCGGGGGCAAAGGCGCGTGGACCCTCTGGGGGTCGTTTTTCTGGAAGCCGTGACCCCGGTGGCCAATCTTTCAGGAGCCATGACCACCCGTCTGGGCGACGCCTGGGCCGCCTATATCGACCTGGTCGGCGTGCGCGAGGAAAGAGAGTGGCTCCGCGAGCGGGTCCGCGACCTTGAGCGTACGATCGACGCGAACCTCCAGATTCGCCGCGAAAACGAACGTCTCAACGCACTTCTGGATCTTCGCGAAGCTCTCGGCGGGATGCCGATTGCCGCCCGGGTGACCGGAATCGGGGCAAGCCCTCTCTTCCACACTGCGACTTTGGACCGAGGCACCTCGCAGGGAATTCTCGAGGGGATGGCCGTTCTGGCGGAAGACGGCGTGGTTGGCCGCGTGGTTGCCACCAGCCCCAACGCCTCCCGTGTTCTCCTGCTGGAGGATCCCGCCAGTGGCGTTGAGGCCATCGTCGAGCGCTCCCGGGCCCGAGGCATTCTGGAGGGCGGCTCGGATGGCCGCTTTCACCTCAAATACATCAAGCCCGACGAGGAACTTCGGATCGGCGACAGCGTCGTCACCTCCGGATTCGACCAAATCTTCCCGCGCGGGATCGCACTCGGCCGGATCGTCGCCTTGCGCGCGCCCCCCAATGGCCTTTTCCAGACCGCAGAAGTTCTGCCGGCAGTCGATTTCGGCAAATTGGCGGAAGTTCTGGTTCTCGAAGCGCCCAAAAAAGATGCCGTACCGGTCGGCGGGGAAGATTGAGCATGCGGGCAGCTCTGATTCTGGCCCTCTGCGGGATTCTGGCGGTAGTGACCCAGACGACCCTTCTGGGCCGTTTGGGCATCCTGCCCGCCCCGCCCAATCTGATCCTGATCCTGGTGGTCTATGTCGGATTGCGCTTGCCGACGCCCTGGGGCGCGCTGGGAGCCTTCTTGCTGGGCTACCTGCTTGATACGGTTTCCGGGTCGGTTCCCGGCCTGCACTGCTTTACCATGACGCTCGTCTTCGCCATGGTATACTTTGTATCGGGACGCTTATGGATGCAGAACCCCTTCACCAGATTCGCCATCATGATTCTCGCCTGCGTTCTGGAGGTCGCCACACTGGCTGCCTATTTCGCCCTCACGGGCGACATCGGCAGTACCGGCGGAGACGTTCTGGGAACGCTGACGGTCGAGGCGGCGCTGGCGCTGCTGATCGCGCCGGTCGCCTTCCCGGTTCTGGATCTCTACATCCCCGCTGTCGCGCGAAAGAAGATTCATGCAGCTGAATGATCCCGAGCCGCCAGAAGAACTCCGCCGACGCTCGCGAATCGCCTCGCTGGTCGTTTTGGGATTTCTGGCCGGATTGGCGGTACGGCTCTTTACCCTGCAGGTCGGAGATGGGCAGAGCTGGCTTGATCGATCCAACGTCAATCGCATCCGATGGGAGCGACTTGCCGCCACCCGCGGCCGGATTCTCGACACGCACGGAGCGCCTCTGGCCGACAACCGCCCTTCCTTCGATATTGTTGTCGTTCCCGAAGACACCAAGGATCTCGACAAAACAATGCAGCGGGTCGAGGATCTGGTCGGCCGCGAACTGCGCAAACCCGAAGAGATCCGAATCGCCTCGCGCGAACGCCCGCCATTTGAGGGGATTGTCATCGAGAGAGATATCGATTGGGCATCGATCGTCGCGCTCGAGACCAATGAGTACCGCCTGCCTGGCGTTCGCCTCGGCGTCGGCCCCATGCGGACCTACCCCGAGGGAGGACTCGCCTCGCATATTCTGGGATATGTTGGCGAAGTTTCGAAAAAGGACCTGCGCGGCGACAAGGAGTATCGCCCGGGGGATCGCATCGGGAAAACCGGTGCCGAACAAGTCTGGGAGTCCAACCTGCGCGGCGCCTCGGGAGCGCAGCAAGTCGAGGTCGATGCCCGGGGGCGACGCCTGCGAGTGCTCTCCGAGGCGGGCGGAGAACGTGGTGCCAGTCTCTATCTGACCATCGACAAGCGACTGCAGGCTTTTGCCGAACAACTCCTCGATGGCAAAGAGGGCTCGATCATCGCGATGCGACCCAAGACCGGCGAGATTCTCGCCATGGCCAGCGCACCGGGGTATGATCCCAACCAATTCGCTGGCGGGATCGGGAACGCGGATTGGCGAGCCTTGCTCGAAAACGAGCTGCGACCGCTCAACAACCGGGCGGTGCAGGGACAGTACCCGCCTGGTTCGACCTTCAAGATCGTGACCGCGGCCGCAGCTCTCGAAGAAGAGGTCATTACCCCCGAGAGCAAGATCTTCTGCGGCGGCTCCCATGATTTGGGCAACCGGACATATCGCTGCTGGAAGCGCGGGGGCCACGGCGAAATGGATCTCCACGACGCGCTTGCCGAGTCCTGCGATGTCTATTTCTACCAGATCGGGCAAAAGTTGGGCGTCGATCGAATTGCCGCCTACGCGACGCGCTTTGGTTTGGGCGAAGAAACCGGCATCGACCTGGCCGACGAAAAGAGCGGACTTGTGCCGACGCGCAACTGGAAAAAGGAGCGCTACGGTGAATCATGGTACGCCGGCGAAACCCTCTCGGTCGCGATCGGTCAGGGCTTTCTGCTGGCAACGCCTCTGCAGATCGCAAATCTGGCGGCCACGGTTGCCAACGACGGCCTGCGGATGAAGCCGCAGCTGATCAAAAAAATCGAGTCCGGAGACGGACAGACCCTCAGCGCGATGACACCCGAAAGTCGTGGCCGGCTGGGCTTGAAGCCCAAAACTCTGCAGGAGATCCGTGAGGCCTTGCACTCGGTTGTCCACGGACGTCAGGGAACCGGCAAGGCCGCGCGACTGGATACCATCGAACTGGCGGGCAAGACGGGCACCGCGCAGGTCTTCAAGATGGGGAAAAAGCAGATCAAGACCGACTCGCTGGCGCGACACCTGCGTGACCATGCCTGGTTTTTTGCGTTCGCGCCCGTGGAGGATCCCGAAATCGCCATTGCCGTGCTGATCGAGCACGCCGGAGGTGGCGGCGGTACGCGAGCCGCGCCGCTCGCACACGATCTGGCTGATTTCTATTTCACGATCACCCGCGGACGGGACTATCAGATCGCCGACTCCGGGGCGCGGGCGTTTCCCGCCCCCTGGAAGACACCAGCTCCTGCGGCTCTCGCCAGAGAGATGCCTGCCGGGGCAGGAACGCATGCGGAAGCTCTGCCGCTGGAGCCCCGGAGCGCTCCGGATGCCGAGGGCTGATCATGCGGCTCATGCTCGACCGCAGGCTGATCGCGCGATTTGATCTCTATCTGCTTCTCTCGATGCTCCTGATTGTCGGCCTCGGAACGCTGACGATCTACAGTGCCAGCTTCTCGCCCGGGCAGGAGGGCATCCCGCGGGCGGCGCTGCGCCAGGCCATGTGGGGCGGTCTGGGCCTGATCGCAGCGCTTGTGATGGTCAGCTTCGACTACCGGCGTCTCGAGCGATGGGCGCCAGCGATTTATGTCGTCTGCCTGTTGCTGCTGGCCGCAGTCCCGCTGATGGGGTCGGTCTCCGGAGGATCGCGCCGCTGGCTGTCCTTCGGTCCGGCCAATCTGCAGCCCTCGGAGACCATGAAGTTGGGCCTGGTCCTCCTGTTGGCCCGCTACTTTCATCATAACTCCCGTCCAGGGGGGCTGAAATTGCGCGATTTCGGGATGCCTCTGCTCTATTCCCTGATTCCCGGCGCCCTGACACTCATGCAACCGGATCTGGGCACCGCCTCCTTGTTCATCTTCCTGTTCCTGACGATGGCCTTGCTGGCCGGACCCAGTCCACGAACGCTGGCCATTGTGGCCGGCAGCGGACTGGCCCTGTTGCCGCTCATTCCGTTTCTCTTCTCGACACTCAAGGAATACCAGCAGCGCCGGATCACGACGTTTCTAAACCCGGAACTCGACCCGCTCGGAGCGGGCTACAATGTCATCCAGTCCAAGATTGCGATCGGCTCGGGCGGCCTCTGGGGCAAGGGGTTTCTCGAGGGCAGCCAGAACCAGCTCAACTTTCTTCCCGCGCAGCAGACCGACTTCATCTTCTCTGTCTTTTCGGAAGAATGGGGATTTCTGGGGGCCCTGGTCCTGCTGAGCCTGTATGCCGCATTGCTCCTCCGCGGCCTCTTCGTGGTCGGCCACGCCAAGGAACGTTTCGGCGCCCTTCTCGCTTTCGGCATTCTCGCCAATATCTTCTGGCAAGTGCTCATCAATATGGGAATGACCACAGGATTGATGCCGGTGGTCGGCATGACCCTGCCCTATCTGAGCTATGGCGGGTCCTCTCTGCTCACGCTGATGGCCAGCATGGGTCTGGTGATCAACGTCAGCATGCGCCGACTGGATCGCGAACGGTTGCCACGATTTTGATAAAAAAAGGGCCTGTCAGGCAAATCACCCGACAGACCCTTTTCGGCAAAATGGAGCCGCCTGAAAAGGCAGCTCAGCTCAATGCGCCATCGACCGCATCGGTGAGTTTCTGCTTCGCCACGGCTCCGACGATCTGCTCGTGAACGGTACCTGATTTGAAAATGATCAGGTTGGGAATCCCCCGAACGCCGAATTTGCCAGGCGTCTGCGGATTATCATCCACGTTCATCTTCACGACCTTCAGCTTGCCGGCGTACTCCCCTGCCAATTCGTCCACCAAGGGCGCGATCGCGCGACACGGGCCACACCAGGGAGCCCAAAAGTCGATGAGCACCGGAACCTCCGACTGCATGACTTCGGCATCGAACGATGCATCTGTGACTTCGCTTACTCCCGACATGTTTCTTCTCCTTGTTGTGCGGTAAGATCTGTCCCGGAACTTAACCTCGATTTCAGGCAAAACAAGCTCCGCGCCTCCACAATCATGAACTACGCCCCTGCGGATCTCAAGTTTGGGGCCCCTGACCGGTTCAGGAGGGGTGGCGAGAGGTTCTTACCGGGTTCCTGGCGGGTTCTCACGAGACGTTCGCGCTATTGGCGCTGCATTTTCGAGGATCTCCACCACCGACCGGCCAAGCACCCGATCGGGAGCATCCGCTCGGACCAGAAAGACGCGATAGAGCCCCGGTCCTGCTGGTGGCACCGGCCAACCGGCCACCAGCGACATCTCTTCTCCGGAACCCAGCGCCACCGGCATCAGAAAACGGATCGGCACACGCCCGCCGGGCTGTCCCTCGGCATCCTGCCAGAGAATCCACCCGTCGCGGTACCCCGCAGGAGCCCCCTCCCGGTAGACTTTGGAGGACTCGTTGCGGACACGAAACGAAACGTCGACAACCGTCTGGTCGGGAAAGTGCAGCACCAGGGACTCCGCAGGAACCAGAACATCGGGATCGGCGGTGACCTCGCCGGGCGAACCCGAAACCCGAAACATCTGCAAATCCTCTGTCGTGCCAAGCAAACGCAAGCGGGGACCCGGGCCCGACCGCGCGAGCGCCTGGTCCCGCGTCGCTTCAAAACGGGCAAGCTCCCGAGGCCCGAACAACTCGGGATACGCAACAAGAGTCTCGACCCCCAAAGCCCGCAGGGCGGACAAGGCGCCTTCTCGCGGGGCGCGCCGCAACAATTGGGACATCTGCCCGGCGTAGGGGGATGGGAAGGAATTATAACAACTCGTCGTCGGGCGCGGCGCATAGCTGCCCAGCAGAAGTCGTCCGGCCTCATGGATACCGCTCAGGGGATTGCGAACATTGCCGACGGGAATCTCGGCGATCTTGCCCTGGAACGACGATCGTACCAAAGCAATATCGGCAGCAGGCGGCCGCGCGTTCCATGCCTGAACCTGGGAGACATCGGCACCAAACGAAGCGCTCGAAAGCGCGGGCACGAAGCGAAACGCGCCGATACCCACAACCAGACTGACGAAAATAATAGCCTGCAAGGCGGGACGGCGAGGGGACAGGAGGACACGCGCCCCGTACCCGGCCAGAAGTGCCAGCGGCCCCAGAAGGACCATTCCTGCAATCCCCAGAGCACGCACCGCATCGAGTCCGGGAACCACGCCACTGAGCAAGCTCAGAAGTGGTGGCCAAGCCACCGAGGTGCCCGGGATCCCGCCCCCCGAGAACGTCGCAAAAATCAGGATCAGGACCGCCGCCAACAGGACCATCCGCGGGTCCTCTCCGGCGCGAAGTATCCGACCTCGGGCGCGATCGATCATGCCCACCACCACCAACCCCGTGAAGATCCAACCAGGGAAGGCGAAATTACCGGGCAGGAGAGAACCTAGAGGAGAAAAAATCGTATCGCGCCCCGCCAGCAGTTGCCATTGTTCGCGGACATCGAGGTAGGGCATCAGCAACCAAGTTGCGAACCCGATCACGACGGCCGCAGCCGAGAATGTGCCCCCCAGCGCAAGCATGCGGTACCGGGGGTGCGTCCAGAGCAAAAATACCCCGTAAACCGAGAAAAGAATAAAGACCCCGATCAGAAGGTAGATGCTGGCAAAGGACTGCAGGATCAGAAGACCTGCGAGCAGAACCGCATGGCGAAGCCGACCCGTGACAAAAAGCCGGTGCAAAGCCAGCAGGGCCAGAGGAAGCCAGTAGTCGGCATGGAGGAAGGGATGGCCGCCATCAAAGATCCGCGCTGGCAGAAGTTGGAACAACATCCCGGCGATAAAGGCCGCGGCACTGCTTCCCGTGAAATAACGGGCCCAAACAAACATCGTGCAGCCGGGAAGAAAGAACGTGATCCACAAGACCAGGTTGTAGGAAAGGATCGGATCTCCCGTGAGTGCCCAGGGAAGTGCGGCCAGAATTCCCTCCCCAAAGGCATGTTCTCCCAGAGTAAAACTCTGCGGAAACGGGAAACACGGCCCCCACCCGCGCAAAGCCAGCGGGTCGGAGAGCAGAAGATCCGCATTGCGCATCACCAGAGCCAGCACCATCGACTGGTCGGCACGACCAACGAGCCCCCAGCCGTCGGCGAGATTGCCATTTTCCAGCAGCAAGGACGTCGGGCTTGGCCAGACCGGATACAGACAAAACGCTGCCAGAACGAAAAATCCCGCAACTGCAGCTAGGCTGGACGTGCGCACACCGGAGACTTACTCCAAATCAAAAAAAAGAAAAATCTCGGGAACGGGATTTTGTCCCGACTGCCATAGGCCGCGAGCTAATCGAGACCTCGCTCCTTGTCCGCCGCGAGCAGGCGGGGGTTGGCGATCGACAATTTCTGTCTTACCTCGCCGCGCAGGAGCGCCAACAACTCCCGGCGCTCCTCGGCGCCTGCAAAATCTCCCGCGCGGATCTGCCGGCTCAAAGCCTCGGGGTCCACGCCGGAGGGGTCGGATGCGCCTTCGGGCATCTCGCGGGCAACCAAGCGGAGTGCATTGGCCGCAACGCGGGCCAGAAACTGCTGGCGTCCCTTGAGATCGGGCACGAGATCTTCGTCCAGAAAACGTTCGACTGCAGACAGAAGCTCCTGCGAACTGGGTCGATCGGCCATCAGAGGGCTTTCCCTTCCATCAAGTTGAGCAACTCCCACTCAGTCTCGGCAACGCGTCGCCCGATCATGCCGAGCTCGATGTTTCGAGATTGACCATCAAGAAAGGGGCGCGCCTGCACCAACGTAAAGATGCCCCAGCGGAGATTGCCAAAGACTTCCCAATAGAGGAGATCTTCGCGCGAAACATCGCGCCCGCTCGCCGCACTGTAGGCTTCGAGAAGTTCCTGCCGGTCGCCCACCCCGCCACAAGTCTTCTCGTCAACACCAAAACGCCAGGAACGACCGCAGAGCCAGCCCAGATCCTCGATCGGGTCGCCAACGTGCGCGAGTTCCCAATCCAGAACCGCCTCGAGGCCGTCCTCGCCGACCAGCACATTGCCGATCCGGAAGTCTCCATGCACCAGCGCCTCGCCTCCGCCTCCAGGAGGATTTTCGGCCAGCCAGCGAAAAGCCTCATCAAAAACCGGATGTGCCTCGACCCGAATCATTTCATAAAGCGCATCCAGTTCCCTGCGGGTATGGTCTGCAGCGGTATGCCCCGCCTGCGGCCGCGGCAGGAACTGCAATCTGGGATCCGTCGGATCGACTCGGTGGATCGCAGCCAACGCGGCCGCCAATTGGCCGGGCAGACGCTCGCGAGCCCCGGCGAGCGAATCCGCAGTCACGATACGGCGACCGATACTCTCGCCCGCAACGCGTTGCATGACGTAAAAGGGCCGCCCCAAGGCCTCTTCACCTACATACACCGGTCGCGGCACCGGCGCACCGAGATCATGCACCGCCTCGAGCAGACCGAACTCCTCGGGCGCGCCGAAGGCACTCGCTCCCCCGGGCCGAAACGCCAACAGGACCAATTCCTGAAGGGCGGGTACACCCGCACCTCCCAGATGCAGATCCAGAGCAAAAGCAGAACGAACCGCCCCTCCGGTCAGAGTTCGCAAACCCTCGATCCGGGCCGTCTCGGCGCCCGCGGCAGCCGCAAAAAAAGGTTCGAGGCGGGCGGTCATTTCCTCGGGTGACATGGCTACCTTCCTAGCGTGAGGCTGTGGCGAAGCGAAGCATCCAGACCAAGATTTGCGAAAATACCACTCAGGCTGGCTTCCCGGGCGCAGGGATCCTATGTTCACCACGATGCAGGATCTTATTCGCGCGGCATTTGCGGAATCCATTCGGGTAAAGGAGGCCTTTCTCGAAGAACACGGGGCGACTCTCGAGAACGTGGCACAGGTCTGCGCCGAAGCCCTGCGGGATGGCCATAAGCTCCTGTTTTTTGGCAATGGCGGCAGCGCCGCCGACGCCCAGCATCTCGCCGCCGAGTTCGTCAATCGTTATCGCATGGAGCGTCGCCCCCTGCCGGCTCTCGCACTCACGGTGGACACCTCCGCTCTCACCGCGATCGGCAATGACTACAGTTTTGACGAGATCTTCTCCAAGCAGGTCGAAGCACTTGGCCAACCTGGGGACGTGGCCATCGCTCTGTCCACGAGCGGCAATTCCCCCAATGTTCTGCGGGCGATCGAAGCCTGCGGAAACTCCGGATGTTTCGTCATTGGTCTGACGGGCGGCAGCGGTGGCTTGATGAAGGACCAGGTGGATTTCCTGTTGAACGTCTCGGCGTCCGGAGAGACGGCCCGGATTCAGGAAACGCATATTCTGATCGGCCATATTATCTGCGAGCTTGTCGATCGGATTCTTTTTCCCGGATCAGAATAGATAATTGAGGGCCCGGCCATGAAGGCGTCCAAAGAGAAAAAATCCTACCCCATTCCCGAAACGCCTCGCCTCGATCGACGCAAGGCCCGCACCTATCCCCTGCAGAAAAGGCCCAGCAAAGTGCAGATCGATAGTCTGCCCCTGCCGCTGGAACCCGGGCTCAGCTTCGCGGCGTTTCTCGAACGGCTGCCCAATATTCTCGCAGGGGAAGATCTGCGCCGGGCCACTGACGCGATCGTGCTGGCACGACGCAAGGGTCGCAGTGTCGCGCTGGGGATGGGCGCCCATCCGATCAAGGTCGGCCTCTCGCCTCTGATCATCGACTTGATGGAGCGAGGCATTCTGACCTCGGTGGCGCTCAATGGAGCCGGCATCATCCATGATTTCGAGATGGCCGCGAGCGGTAAAACCTCGGAGGATGTTGGCCCGGGCCTCGATCGAGGCAAATTCGGAATGGCTCATGAAACGGGCGCCGTGCTCAACAAGACGATCCGACAAGGGGCCCGCAAGGGTATGGGCATTGGCGAGGCTGTCGGCCAACAGATCGCGCGCGGTCGCTATCCCCACCGCGATCGCAGTATTCTGGCGGCCGGCGCTCGTTTGGGCATTCCCGTTACCGTACATGTGGCTATCGGCACCGATATTATTCACATGCACCCGAGCGCCGATGGCGCGGCCATCGGCGAGGCCTCCTTGCGGGACTTCCACCGATTGGCCGAAGTGGTCGCCGGGCTCAGCCGCGGCGTCTATCTGAACCTGGGTTCGGCCGTCATTCTGCCGGAAGTTTTTGTGAAGGCTCTGAATCTCGCCCGCAACCTCGGCCATCGCGTAAAACCGCTGACGACCGTCGATCTGGACTTCATTCGCCATTACCGACCCGGGGTCAATGTGGTGAATCGCCCGACCGCAGCCGGAGGGACCGGACTGCGGATCACGGGACATCATGAGTTGCTCTTTCCGCTATTGATGGGATCGGTGCTTGAAGGTCTGGACAAAGGAGAATCTGCCTGAGAGCACAGCGCGGCGCGGCGTGGGGGAAAGAAGAGTTTCCTACGCCGCCTCCATCGCTATAGTGGTAGGAGACGCCATGAATCTGTCGATCCACCAAATAGCGCCGCCCCTCCCGCAAGCAGCCCAGCCACCACCGCTCCCTCCTGCGATTCCGGTACCTCGCAAATCGCTCTGGCCGCACGCACTCCTGTTTGCCGCGACAGTTCTGACCACCACGGCCGCCGGAACCTTCCAGCAAGGTGCCAACCCATTTACCGACCCGGCAGCTCTGGTCTCGGGTTTGCCTTTTTCTCTCACGCTCCTGCTGATCCTCTTCTGCCATGAGATGGGCCATTATTCCTTTGCCCGACATCATGGCATCGAGACGACCTTGCCCTATTTCATTCCGGGCCCACCGTTTGCGATCGGCACCTTCGGTGCCTTCATTAAAATGAACGGCATGCCGCGTAATCGTGCGGCTCTATTCGATGTCGGTGCTGCCGGTCCCTGGGCGGGCATGGTGATCGCTTTGCCTGCCGTAGCGCTGGGGCTTTCCTGGTCGGAGGTCGAACCACTGCAAGCGGGGATCGAGGCCCCGTTCTCGCTGGGGACCTCGCTTCTATTCGACATGATGGGCACCTGGATCCTCGGTGTTGATCCGGACGACGTCAACGTGATCCTCCATCCGGTCGCCCTGGCGGGATGGTTCGGATTTTTCGTGACCTTTCTCAACCTTCTGCCTGTCGGCCAACTCGATGGCGGGCATGTCGCCTATGCTCTGCTCGGGAGGCGTCATCGTCTGGTTTCCCGGGCTTTCCTGATCGTGCTGATCACTCTTTATCTGCTGCCCGGTGGATGGAACGGTTGGTTGATCTGGGCGGCATTGCTGTTTTTCGTCCTGCGCGTCGACCATCCCGATACGGCCGACCGCGACACGCCACTGGATCGACGCCGCAAAGGGCTGGCGTGGGCGACGGTGGCGATGTTCCTGGTCACCTTCATCCCGGTACCCTTCATCATTCACGAAGCGCCGGCCCCGGCCTCGACACCACGCTACGAACGACGACAGCCCGCACCTTCGGAAAAATTGATGGAAGTTCGGATCCCGGGCACCGACACCGTCGACATGCAGCTGCGCTATTAAGTCCGGGTGAGCGCGCCAAACAGAGGGGCGAGCGCACGAGCCGTCTCCCCCTTGCCCTCGGTCACCAGTGCGCGGGGAGACCCTTGGGCGACCAAGGAACCTCCCGAGACACCACCTCCGGGGCCCAGATCCAGAACCCAATCCGCCTCGGCGATAAAGTCGGTATTATGCTCGACCACCACAACGGTATTCCCCGCATCTACAAGCCCGTGGAGAACCTCGACCAGACGGGCCACGTCGCGCAAATGCAACCCGGTTGTCGGCTCATCGAAAAGGAAGAGTCTCTTGCCATCGTTGCCGCCGCCATCGAGGAAGCTGGCCAACTTCATGCGCTGCGCTTCGCCTCCGGAAAGTGTCGAGGTCGGTTGACCCAGGGTCAGATAGCCGAGACCCACCGCCTGCAGGGGCGCCAGTCGTCGACCCACGCGCGGCGTGGCCGCAAAAAACTCGACCGCAGCATCAATCGTCATCTGCAGGACTTCGTCGATCGCTACCCCGCGGTAGCGAAGATCGAGAACATGGCGTTGAAATCGACGACCACTGCAGGCCTCACAATCCACGGTCAGATCGGCCATGAAGTGCATCTCCAATGTGACCGTGCCCATCCCGCCGCATTCCTCGCAACGGCCGCCCGCCGCGTTGAAGGAGAAGGCACCGGGTTTGATCCCGGCATCCTTGGCCGAAGGCGTGGCCGCAAATACCTTGCGCACTTCGTCCCAGGCCTTGAGATAGGTAGCCGGGTTCGAGCGCGAGGAGCGCCCCACCGGGGCCTGAGTCATCAGAACCACTTCGGCAAAACCGTTCAGGCCCTGCAGCGCATCACATTCGCCCGGCTCGGCAGCTTGTCCCTGTTGGCGCAAATATCCATGGAAGAGGGTCTGTTCCATCAGGGTCGATTTCCCCGAGCCTGAAACACCGGTAATGCACGTCAGCCTTTCCCGGGGGATCTGCACCGTGAGATCGCGCAGGTTATTCTCCCGCGCGCCACGGATCGTCATGAAAGATCGCGCGCCCGGTTTGGGCCTCGCCTGCCGCTCGACGCGGCGGTCCACCAACAACCGCCCCGTCTCGGAAGACTCGGCATTCAGGTTTCCCGGAGGACCGGCAAAGACGATCTGACCGCCTTCGCTTCCACCGCCCGGGCCCAGATCGATCAAATAGTCCGATCCTTCGATCAAAACCGGGTCGTGTTCCACCAGAACCACCGTATTGCCGGCAGCAGTCAATCGACCCAGCACCCCCAACAAGCGCTCCGAGTCGCGCGCATGGAGACCGACTGTCGGTTCGTCGAGACAATAGAGCGTTTCGGTCAGGGAAGCTCCCAACGCACTCGCCAGGTGAATTCGCTGCGCCTCGCCACCGGACAAGGTTCGCGCTTGCCGTGACAGACTCAGATATTCCAGGCCGACATCCGCCAGATAGCGGAGACGATGCCGGACATCCTCGAGAAGCCTGGTCCCGCGCGCCGATGCCGCCGCCTCCAGCTCCAGGGTTTCAGCCCATTGCAACAAATCTCCGATGGGCTGCACCGCGAGGTCTGCCATGGACCGACCGTCGATTCTGACCGCGAGGGCTTCGGGCCTGAGCCGCGAACCGCCGCAGGCATCGCAAGGCGTATAGCCGCGGTAGCGTGCGAGCAGGACCCGGACATGGGTTTTGTAGCGCTTGCGCTCGAGCCAGGCGAAAAATCCCTGCAAACCAAAAAATCTCTCGCGGCCAACCTTGTCACCGGCCGCCTCACCGTCCATCACAAAGGCCTTCTCGGAGGCCTTGAGTTTTGCCCAGGGAACGTCGGTGCGCACTCCGTGTGCCTGCGCGGTTCGCAACATCCAGCGGTGCAGACGCCGATTGGCTGGCGTTGCCCAGATCGCTACCGCGTCTTCTTCCAGAGTCCGCCGGGGATCCGGGATGACTTTCGTCATATCGATCCCCCCGATCCTGCCGAAGCCCTCGCAATCCGGACAAGCACCGAGAGGACTATTGAACGAAAAGAGGTTGGGCGTGGGTTCCGGCATCGCCCTTCCACACGGCCGGCAGGTAAATCGCCGATCGAGTTCGATCCGGGTCGCCTCTTTTTCCAGCACCAACGAGACCCGGCCTTCGCCCAGGGCAAAACCTGCATCGAGGGCTTCGCGCATCCGGGCACCTCGGGTCTTGCCCACGGTCAGGCGATCGACAACGACGGGAAGAATTCGGCCACCCTTATCCACCGCGCGAACTTTTTTGGCGGCAACTTTTTTCTTCTTGCGCCGCCCGCGCGTCTGCCGATCACTCCCGGCGAGAACCGCGGCCGAACGCTCGGGAGCAATCGGCAGATCGCCCAATTCCGAGTCCTCGTCCAACCGAACCAATTCACCGTCGAGCAGGACCCGCCGGTATCCATTTTTCAACAAGCCTGCGAGCAGGTCTTCCTGGGGAATGTCTCCCACGGGAACCGGGGCGACCACCAGAACCACCTGTCCCTCCGGAAGCTTTCGCAGCTCGGCCAGACCCGTGTCGGGATCATCGCGCAAAACCCGACCACCGCAATCAGGACACCGGGTCTCGCCCACGTTGGCAAAGAGCAGTCGCAAATGATCGTTGATCTCGGTGATCGTACCCACGGTCGACCGGGCATTGCGGATGGTATTTTTCTGCGCCAGGGCCAGGGCTGGCGGAATATTGGAGATGAAATCAACGTCCGGGCGCTCCATGCGCTCGAGAAACATCCGGGAATAGGTGGACATGGATTGGACGAACCGGCGCTGGCCTTCGGCATAGAGGGTGTCGAAGACCAGACTCGACTTCCCCGATCCCGAAACACCGGTCACCACAGTCAGCTGGCGGGCCGGGATCGCGCAGTCGATCGAGCTCAGGTTATGGGTCCGGGCCCCGCGGATTTCGATTTCAGTCTGCACTTCGGCCTGAGTATCGATCCCCAAGCCGAAAATCACGCCCGGAAAGGAAATCTCCACGATCGAATCGGTGAACTCACATGGTAGGGATAGGAGTGGTGATCAGGGACAGGCAACTTGCGCACTGGCAGGCTCGCGGGATTCTCCACGGCTTTTCGCCCCCGGAGACCCCCCCCATAACCCAGCCCCTTCCCGTTCGAGCCCGACAGGTCCACGGCCGCGAGTATCTCGAAGTCTCGGCAACTACACCTTCGCCGGCGGGAGAAGCCGATGCTCTGATCAGCATGAGCCCCGGAGTTGCCGTCGGGATCGCCACCGCAGATTGCGTTCCCGTTCTGCTCACAACCGCTGGCGCGGAAACCGTCGCCGCCATTCATGCCGGCTGGCGCGGCACCCTCGCCGATATCGTCGGCACGGTGGTATCAGCCCTCGAGGAGCGCGGGGTCGACCCCACCCAACTGGAAGCAGCCATCGGTCCGGCCATCGGCCGATGTTGTTTCGAAGTCGAGGATGACTTTCGGACGCGCTTTGTCGATGCGTTTGGCGACGAAGTCGCCAGCTGTTGGGAGGATGGACGAGAGGGGCATGGCACGCTGGATCTGCCGCAACTCAACCAGATACTTCTGGTGCGCGCCGGAGTTCCGAAAGGGGCGATCCACCTCACTGGACATTGTACCTTCTGCGCCGGCGACGGCTATGCTTCCTATCGGCGCCAAGGCAAGGATGCCGGCCGACAGATCAGCTGGATCCGGGTCGCAACGTGAGCAAAAATTCGCCACGGCCGGCGGCGCAGGAGTTTGCCCGAGGGAATCATTCCACGAGCGAACGCGCGACACACAACCGTGACCGCCGGCTGCGCCGCAAACTATTGGCATGGTGGGATGCCGGGCATAACGATCTTCCCTGGCGCGGGCGCGCGGACTCGTACGGCATCTGGATCTCCGAGGCGATGGCCC